>CAYXEG010000077.1:0-6807 GCA_964463875.1 uncultured Dehalococcoidales bacterium | reverse complement strand
ATTGATGCCGAGGATACGGGAGAGAAGATCAAGGATCTCAACCAATTTTTTTTTTGATTTAAACTTGGCCGGGATGGTGGTTATATTGAAGGACGGGCGGTTCGAAACAACGACCACGTTCCGCTCACCCTCCTTGAAATTCCTGTCGTAAATGTCTCCGCGCGCGGCGGGAATCGGGATATTGCTCTCCATGTTGAGGCGGGCCTTGGCCTTGTATTCGCTTCCCTGGAGCAGCTCGGGAATACGCCGGTCAGCCCGGCCGGTACCCGCCTGGGCGATATCTCTTCGATCGAGCTGGGATATCCCCAGGGTTCTTCCATCAGTCGTATTGACGGCCGGACTGCTATCACCGTCAGTGTTATGAAAGAAGCCGAGGCGAATACCGTAACGACTGCCAATGCGGTGACGGAAGCCATGGTTGAACTCAATGCCGAACTGCCCGGGGTTACGCTGTCGGTCGTCATGGACCAGTCCGAATACATCGAATCGACTATCGGTGACCTTGCCCGCGATGCCCTGATTGGCTGCGCTCTGGCAATCGTTATCGTCTTTTTATTCCTGATGGCCTTCCGGGCATCGCTCGTGACGGCGATATCGATTCCCCTGAGTATCATTCTCGGTTTCCTCATCATGCGTTTCTTCGGTATCACCATCAACCTGATAACCCTGAGCGCCATGGCGATTGCTGTCGGGAGGGTTATCGATAACAGTATCGTGGTACTTGAAGTGATTTACCGGCGGATACAGAACGGCGAACCGTACCGGAGCGCTGCCATCGAGGGTGTGAAGGAAGTTGCCCTGCCGATTACCTCATCGACCCTGGCAACCATTGTTATCTTCGTACCCCTGGCGTTTGTCGGCGGTATCGTCGGCGAACTGTTCGTTCCCTTTGCTCTCACCATGGGAGCCGCCCTTATCTCGTCTCTCCTCGTCGCTCTCATTGTCATTCCGCCACTTTCCGACTTCACTGTCGGGAAGAAAGCCGGCGACGAAAACGGCGAAACCTGGTATCAGCGCCTCTATTTAGGGTCGCTGAAGTGGTCGCTCGCCCACCGGGCGATGACGGTTATCGTTACGGTGGTATTGTTCTTTGGCTCGTTCGCCCTGGTTCCGGTAATCGGTACGAGCTTCCTGCCGGATATGGGTGAAAAAATGCTAACGGTCCAGGTTGTTGTACCGGACAGCCTCGAAATCGATGACATTCTCGAAGCAGCCGGGAAAACGGAACAGGTGCTCCTCCGGCACCGGGACGTGACGACGGTACAGACGACAGTCGGAACCTCCGGCATCATGGGGCTTGCCGGCGGCAGCGCCGGCGGCATGTCGGCCAGCCTGAGGGTGATGCTGGACGGAAAAGCCGATATCGACGCTACGGCCGAAGAGGTCCGCCGTGACCTGGCATCGGCGGTTCCTGAAGTGGATGCCTCGGTAACAGCCGGGCAAGCCGGCGCCAGCGTGATTATGGGGTCCGGAATCGACCTCTCCATTCTCGGCAATTCATTCGATGATATCGAGCTGGCGGCGGAAATGCTGTCTGCTGAGCTTGAGAGTATCGACGGCATCACCAATCTTTCGGTGGAGCTGGCCAGTACCGAGCCGAAACTCGATATCACGCCCGACATGATGAAGGTCATGGCTTCCGGGTTATCCATGGAGCAGCTCCAGGGGTTGCAGCAGGAGTTTTACCTGATGCAGGTCGGGGCGAAGGTTGCCGCAGCGACGGTCAATGGGAACATCTATGAGGTCCATCTTTCAGGGATAATCCCGAATCTCGACAATATCGAAACCGCCCGGGCATTGAAGGTAGGGTACCCGGTATCAGTTTCGCTGGGCGATATCGCTACTGTCAAACTGGAGGAACAGCAGACGAACATTATCCGGGTGGACGGTAAACTCTCCGCCGGCATCTCGGCTACCGTTACCGCTACCGATATCGGGGCGATTAACCGGGCGGTTCAGGAAAAAATCGACAGCCTGGAGTTCCCGGACGGCGTGGAAATCACCCAGGGCGGCGTTACCGAGATGATGAACGATGCTTTCAGGGATATGGCCATTGCCATCATCATTGCCATTCTTCTCACCTTCCTTGTCATCGCGGTCACGTTCCGTTCGCTGGTGACGCCGGTGGTTATCATGGTCAGCCTGCCGCTGGCGTCAATCGGGGCACTCGTCGCCCTGCTCATCGGCGGCCAGACGCTCGGCGTTCTGGCGATGATGGGTGTCCTGATGCTGGTGGGTATCGTTCTGACGAATGCCATCGTTCTTATCGACCTGGTGGAACGGTTGCGCCGGGAAGGCATGGAGACAGGCGAGGCGCTCCTCGAAGCCGGAAAATCAAGAATGCGGCCGATATTGATGACGGCATTGACGACGATGATAGCCATGCTGCCGCTGGCGCTCGGATTCGGCGAAGGGACGATTTTTTCTGCGGAACTGGCAATCGTCGTTATCGGCGGCCTGTTCAGTTCGACCTTGCTGACGCTGCTGGTGATTCCTGTCATCTACAGTTTGATGAAGAAAAATAAGCGCAACGATACCGAAGTAACTCCGGATAAGGCGTTAAATAAAGGTTAAGCATATTGTCAAAACGTTGATAGTCATTTATGATGTAGAGAGCAGTAAATTTCTCCGGGAGGTTATCCATACCGATAACCTCCTGACAGGGTAAAGGTAATCATGCCGGCGGTAACCGTCAATAACCTGGTCAAATATTTCGGCAATTTCCGCGCTCTCGACGGCATTTCGTTCGAGGTCAACGAAGGAGAGGTCTTCGGCCTCATCGGGCCGAACGGCGCCGGCAAGACAACGACGCTCCGGATACTTTCGACGCTTCTCCAGATAGGGTCGGGCGAGGTTGATATTTTCGGCCTGAAACTGCCCGGTCAGGCGGATGAGGTCCGGAAAATTATCAGCTACCTGCCTGAGGACGCCGGCGCCTACAGGAATCTCCGTGGAAAGGAATACCTGGAATTCATCGCCCGGTTCTTTACCGGTAAAGAAAGCACGGAGAAAATAGTCGAACGGGGCTTCCGGATTGCCCAGCTTGGCGACCGTATCAATGACAAGGTCGATACCTACAGCAAGGGCATGACGAGGCGCCTGCTTGTCGCCCGGGCGCTCATGATTCAGCCGCGGCTGGCAATCCTCGATGAGCCGAGTTCCGGACTCGATGTCATCAGCGCTACCGAAGTACGGAATATCGTCAGAGAGGCCGTTTCATCGGGTCTCAGCGTCCTGCTTTCCTCGCACAACATGCTCGAAGTAGAGTACCTCTGTGACCGCATTGCCCTCGTCAATAACGGTAAAGTCGTTGCCTCCGGCACCGCCGAAAGCCTGAAAGACCGGTATTCGGCGAGAAATATCGAGGAAGTATTCACTCGGATAGTAACACGATGATTTTCAATATCATAAAAAAAGAACTTAAAGAACTGATTACGAAATCGACGATAATTTCGATTTTGATGGTTGCCGTCATATTTGTCTTTATCGGCCAGATAATGGGACAGGCCCAGGAAAAAGCCGGTGAGATACCGGTGATAGCCGTGGTCGATCTGGATGATAGTTCAGCATCGGTAACGATGGTCGGTTCACTGCAAAAATACGCTGCGATTGCTTATTCCGGAAATGATATTGAAGAAGCCCGCCTTCAGCTTGTCGAACAGGGCGGCGCCGCAATTGTCGTTATCCGGGAAGGTTTCGCCGCTTCGCTCGAAACGGAGGAACAGGGACAGGTTCAGGTTGAGTGGTTTATCGAAGGGGCCGGCATGACCGAAGCTATCCCTGCCTCAGTCCTCGAACAACTTATCTACCGGGCACAAGGGGATATTTCTGCGATGATGATAACCGAATACAGCCCGCTGAACCCCGACCTGGTTCTTAACCCCGTTTCGATTACCAATGTCACCCATTTCAAAGAAAAAGAAATGGTCGACCTCAGCCCGTCCGAGCTGAGTAACATCATCAATGCCCAGTCGATGGCGATACCGATAGCAATCATGATGCTGGTGCTGATGGCTGGAAATTCGCTGATTGCGTCGATGGGCATGGAGAAAGAAAACAAGACGCTGGAAACCCTGCTGACCATGCCGATTAAGAAGAGCTATATCATTACCGGTAAAATAATCGCCAGCGCCGTAGTCAGCCTCATCATGGCGGTTATTTACATGGTAGGGTTTTCCTACTACCTCGGCGGTCTGACCGGCGGGGCAATTAACCCGGCCGATTATGGCTTCGTTCTCGGTTTCGTCGATTACGCCTTGATGGGAGTATCGGTATTCCTGGCACTCCTGGCCGCCCTGGCTATCAGCATCATTCTCGGCTCGTTCTCATCGAATTATCGCTCAGCCCAAACAATGGTACTGCCGCTGACCGGTATGGCCATGTTCGCCATGTTCCTCAACATGTTCCAGGATTTCAATACCATGTCCCTGCCCCTCCAGGTCATCGTTTTCCTCATTCCTTTCTCTCACCCGATGATGGCGATGAAGGAACTGATGTTCGATAACTACCTGCTCGTTCTGGGAGGAATCGGCTACACCGCCCTGTTCACCCTCGCGGCAATCGGGGTAGCCGTCTGGATTTTCAATACAGACCGTCTCCTGACGGGGCGAATTAACCGCCGCCGTTCCGGAGAACGGGCTTCACCATGATTTCCACTGCTGCCGGTTATTTCATTTTCCCGGTTGAATTGTTATACTTAAGATAACTTCGCCTTAATTCCAAATGAACGATAAGTATCAAGGGAGTTTTTTGTGTCTGTCGTGATGCCTGAAATCGGAGAAAACCACCGGAACAGCCTTCGGAATGAAGTCTCCCGGCGACGGACGTTTGCCATAATTTCTCATCCCGACGCAGGGAAAACGACCCTGACCGAAAAAATACTCCTCTATGCCGGAGCCGTCGATCTGGCCGGTGCCGTACGGACGCATGGCGCTCAGCAGTCGACCGCTTCCGACTGGATGACGATGGAGAAACAAAGGGGTATCTCAGTCTCCGCTACCGCCCTGGAGATGGAGTACAAGGGCTACCACATCAACCTGCTCGATACCCCGGGACATCAGGACTTCAGCGAGGATACCTACCGGACTCTGATGGCGGTCGACAGCGCCGTTATGGTGCTCGACTGCGCCAAGGGTGTCGAGCCGCAGACGGAGAAACTCTTCAAGGTCTGCCGGATGCGGGGAATCCCGATTCTTACCTTCATCAACAAACTTGACCACCCGGGTCGTGACCCGCTCGAATTGCTCGATGAGGTCGAAAGAGTCCTCGGCATCGCCGCGGTGCCGGTCAACTGGCCGGTCGGAGAGGGGCCGACTTTCCAGGGCGTCTACGAAATCGAAGCAAAAAAAATACTGCGTTTTCAGCGCACCGCTCATAACCAGCGCCGGGCGCCGGTCGATGTCACCGGCCTCGACGATCCGCTGCTTCCCGAACTGCTCGGAAGCTCTGCCTGCGGGAAGCTGATTGAGGATGTCGAATTGCTCGACGGTATCGTCGGTACTTTCGACCGGGAGAGATTCCTCGCCGGGGAAATGACCCCGGTGTTTTTCGGCAGCGCTCTGAATAACTTCGGGGTGGAGCCGTTCCTCGAGGCGATTCTCAACCTCGCCCCACCCCCGGCAGCCCGAAGTACCGAAGGGGGAATCATCGACCCGGCCAGCGAGGTGTTCTCGGGATTCATCTTCAAAGTACAGGCAAACCTCGATCCGCGGCACCGGGACAGGATGGCTTTCCTCCGCGTCTGTTCCGGGAAATTCGAAAAAGATATGACCGTGCGGCATCCCCGCCTGGGACGCGACGTCCGCCTCTCCCGCGCTTTTCGCCTTTTCGGCAGGGAGCGGGAACCGATTGACGAAGCGTATCCCGGCGATGTCATCGGTGTCATCAGTCCCGGATTGTTTACCATCGGCGATACCGTCACCACCGGCGATTCAGTACCGTTCACCGATATTCCCCGGTTTCCTTCCGAGCATTTCGCGACCCTCGTTAATGTTGACATAACTAAATACAAGCAGTTCCATAAAGGCATTGAACAGCTTGAGGAAGAAGGCGCGGTACAGGTTCTCTATCCGGATGAGAGTTATCGGAAGGAACCGATTCTCGCCGCTGTCGGGGAGTTGCAGTTCGATGTCGTTCTGTCCCGCCTCGAAGAAGAGTACGGTGTCAAAGCCCGTATCGAACACCTGCCGTATACCTGCGCTCGCTGGGTGAAAGACGAAAAAGAAACGCCTGACGGCCTGAAGCTGTCCCGGCGTTCCAACCGGCGCTGCCTTGACCGGCTCGGACAGACAGTCATACTTTTTTCATCAGATTGGGACCTCGAATACACCCGGAAGCAGAATCCGGATATCGTCTTCGAGGAAATCGGGTAATCTTTTCCGATTCCGCTTTTTTCTTTGCATTTGAAATGATTTATGTGTATAATTCATTCACGAAATAGAGTTTTTCCTGAAGGAGATAATGTAAATGGCTTATGCAAGTGGAGGAGCGGCCGCCGCAGCCGCCGCTGCAGCGATAGCGAATGCGATTAAGGCATCGGGCGTGCTGGTAACGGTTGAAGAGAACGATTTTCTGACAATCCTTGCGAAAACTGAAAAACCCCTCGTTGTTACCGCTTCGGGCGGAGTTATGAAAAAGAATTACCAGTACCTGACCTCGTATAAGGGGTTGGCATTTTTCACCAAGGCGTCTGCCCCTCTTATGCTGCCGTCAAAGGCTGAAATCGTTTCCGCCAGGCAGATTAGTATTCCGGGGTAGAATCGGCTGTCGGTGGTATCAGTTGACTTACCGGGAAGAAGTATCGTGCCG
>CAYXEG010000076.1:0-14023 GCA_964463875.1 uncultured Dehalococcoidales bacterium | reverse complement strand
AATGCTGAGAATCCGGCTCCCGCCGAGAGGGAATATCTCTTTCAGGAGAAACACGCTTATCAGCCCGCCTGCTGCCATGCAGAACAGGGTCAGGCTTTTACTGTACATGATATAGCGGAGTTTCTTATCCGGAGGAGCCATCCTGAAAAGGTAATTCTGAGTGCAGAGGTCGTGGCCGCCCCAGCACAGGCCGGATATCGCCTGGATGACGATAAGGTAAGCCGGCGCCTGCCAGAACAGCCAGCAGATGGGAATGAACGGTATGACCTTCGAGACAACGTTGAGAACATGAATGTTCCCGTACCGGTCGGCTATGCGTCCCCAGAAGGGGGTACTGATTATCCTGGCAAGGAATTCCGTCGCCAGAATCACCGTATACAGCAGGTAACTGAAATCAAGCTCGCTCAACATGAACACGGCGTAGAGCGGGCCGCAGAGACTTACCGTCATGCTGAACAACGACGTATACATGACGAATCGGGAAAGTTTCCGCTTTCTCACCTCGCTGAAAAAATTCCTGATACCGAATCCGGGACTCAGGTCTTCGGGACGGACGCCTTTGACGGACCGGGTGTCTTTCATCGTCGTTAAAATGACGAAGTTAAGGAAGGTTGCCAGAATCGCTATCGAAAACACGAGGCTGAAACCGATTGTTGTATCCTTAATGCTCCTGTCCAGCAGAATACCGAGGAAGCAGAATGACGCCAGGTACAGCGTGCTCTTAATTGCCAGCCGGGTGCCGAAATACCGTCCCATGACATTTCCGGGAGTAAGGCTCGACATCCAGTTATCCCGCTGGACCGAAAGCAGTACCCCCGGGGCAAGATTAATCAGCCAGAGCAGGCCGAAAAAATAGGGTGAAACCGTATGGCTGAAGAAAAGGAAGAAAACAAACAGCATAATCCAGCTGAAGCAGTTCAGCAGCGAGAGGAGGACCGCTCCGCTTTTCGTCAGGCCTATTTTTTCAATGAACCAGGGAGCCTTCAGGCAGGCAACAGAGAGCATCAGGTTGACCAGCAGCGCCAGAATCGTGACGTTCTGAGAATCAGCCCCGATGGCAATCATCGACGGCGACTGATAATTGGCGGCTGCCTCTTCGACTGCCGCCGTTGCCCCTTCGCCGTGAAATTTTGCCAGGTTTCGCCTGGCATTATCCGATTCCGAAACGGGCGATGCTTCAGGATTCCGTGAAGATGGTATTTCAGGTTTTAAGGCAGACGTCAACCCTGCTCCTGTTTTTTCAAAGAGTAACGAATTGTATTATATCAGGAATAAGTCGACATAACCTAATTATCCGGCAATAGCCAGGGTGATACTGAGGCTCTTGATATCACCCTGTGCCGGATGCTTCCGGTTTCTCTCATTCAGGCTGTCGTTTTGTCCCTTAAGCTTGCTTTTCCATGACATAACGTTTACACCAGGGCAAACGCGCCGGGGAACGAAATATCAGCCGGCCGGGGCGTTTTCCTTACGGTGCGACCCGGTATAATTACCGGTCGGCCCGGCGGTAAATACCAGAGTCGGTTTCGAGACGGCGTGGAATTTCCAGGGGCAATGGTTGAGATTCTTCGGGATGCAGACCATCGCACTGGAGTGAATATCGTATGTTTCGTCGCCGAGGACGATACTCATCTTGCCCGTGCCCATGTCGTAGGGGTTTTCCGGGTCGCAAACCGCCATGGCGATGAGTTCTTCCCATTCATGGTTGTGCACCTGTGCCGGAGCCTGGCCGGTGCCCTTGTAAATCCAGACAAAATCGACGTAGAACGAACCTTTGGCGATGTGGTCTTCGAGATGCATAACTCGGGCGCCCTGTATATCGGAATCAGGCGGACGCTGTGGCGGGGGCGTCGAACCGCCCTGGAACTCGGCAACTTCGGTAATAATTGTGCATTTCGGTTGCAGGTTGGCAGCTTCATCTTCGGAAACCGTTTTCCGGGTGTAGATTGTCGAAGGGGAGATTGTGGCAAACATGACCGGCTTGTCTATCCGGTTAAAGATGACGGGGCAATGAGCGGCACCGGCGGGAACGAATATCAGGCAGGTCTTATCGATGACATGTTTTTTCCCGTCCAGCCAGATGGTGATTTCGCCGCCGAGAGATTTCGGGTTCGCCTGGTCGGAGCCAATGAAAGCGATGACTTCATCGAATTCGTGGACGTGCGGTTCCTCGACTTTTTCCAGAGAGGCTCCTTTCCAGAGCCAGACGGCATCGGCGTAGAACATGTCCTTAACGACTTCGTTATCGACCTGCATCAGATGGGTCGATTCGACCGACGGCGGACCGGCTTTCCTCCGGGCTTCGAATTTCGCCTGGATTTCCGGCGGGACAGGTTTAGGCCGGGTTACGATATAGCTGGCATACTGCTGGGTGGTCATACTATCCTCCTGAAAGAATTACCTCGAAAGGTGGTAATGATTATAGGCGTCATTGGGCGAGAAATCAATTATTCAGCATGTGAATAACAAACGTATTTCAGAACGGTGCCGGTGGATGGGTGATGGGTTTCTCGGGCAGCTTCGAAAGGTGGTTATGCCTTTACATTGGAAGCCTGCTTTCATATAATTAGGTGTACGGAATCGAGGTTTTCCGGGCTGTTTTTTTACCTTCATGCCCCTGTAGCTCAGAGGATAGAGCAACGGTTTCCTAAACCGTGTGTCGCGCGTTCGAGTCGCGCCAGGGGTACCATTCCTTCAGGTTTTCTTCTCTTTTGCCTCGTTTGTTCAGCAGTTCCGGGTGTCGTGTCGACAGCTTCCCGATGTTCCATGTATGATAGTGCGTAATAACAGGGAGGATTATACTCATGACCGCTAAAAAATACTGGAAACACGTTATCCACGGACCATTCTACCAGAACCTTGAACCGGGTATGACCGGTACTTCCATCTGGGCGCACCATAACGAATACGGCAACGGCTGCACTTTCGGTTACCACTGCATCAACGCTCCCTACGGGGAACCGAAAGCCCATTCTCACAACTTTCATGAGCTTATCTGCTTTATCGGCGGCAATCCGGAGAACATTAACGACCTCGGAGCTGAAATTCATATCCGACTCGGCGAAGAGCTTGAGGAACATGTCTTCACCACCGCTACCATGCTCTCGCTCCCGCCCGGACTTCAGCACGGCTACCTGGAAGTGAAGAATATAACCCGGCCGTTCATCCTGCTTGAAATTTCATCGACCGCCGAATACGGCCAGCCGGCAGAAACGACTGGCGAGAACGGCTAATTAATTAATAGACGAGGGAGGCTGCAATGGAACTTATCGAAGCAATCAACCGGAGAAAATCAACCCGTGGTTTCACGAGTAGACCCGTTCCGAAAGAAACTATCGAAAAGATACTGAAAACAGCTCAGCGCTCACCGTCCTGGGGGAACACCCAGCCGTGGGAATTCGTTGTCGTCGGCGGCAGGGTACTCGATGACATACGGGCGGCATACATCGAAAAAGCCGCCGAAACATATAACATGGACCTGCCCTTTCCTCAGCACTTTCCGGAATTCATCCGGAAACGACTTCCCTATGCCCGGCGGCAGCAGCCGCCCGATAACCGCGACCCGAAAGAAGCCCTCAAAGAACGGAACCTGAATAGCTCGAAAATGTACGGCACCCCGAGCGTCGTCTACATCCTGACCGACCGCGAACTGTACGAGCAGGACGGAGTAAACAGGGATGTCTATGCCGTGTTCGACTGCGGTCTGATAGCCCAGACAATCATGCTCGTCGCCACCGAATACGGGCTGGGGTCGGTCGCCGCCGCTGAATCGGTCCGGTGCCCGGAAGTCCTGAGGAAAAAGCTCGGCATACCGGCATCGAAAGTTATCGTTCTCGGAATATACATCGGCTATGCAGACACGGAGAACCCCCAGTACCCGGTGTATTCTGACCGGGTGCCGCTCGAAGAGATAACCACCTGGCACGGTTTCTAACGGAAAGGAATCCGGTTAACCAAAAAAACGGAAAGGAAGAGAGAACATGGCAGAAACGTACAAGTTTCTCAATCCGGTCGGTATCCAATGACCGGTAAAACAGTATCCGCTGGCGCAGCCGCTCGATACCCTGAAAGGCAAGACTATCTACCTGTGTATCAATGCCGGGGGCGACCAGGATATCACTATTCCGCTTCTGAAAAAACTGCCGGCGGAATATCCTGAGACAACCTGGAAGGTCAAGCGCCATTTCGGCTTCAGCGCCGAGCTGACCGAAGAGGAAAGGAAAGAGTGTGACGGCGTTATCGCCGGCGTTATCTGGTGACATGGCGCCATTTGGGAACAGTTGTTCCAGGTAGCGAGTATCGAACAGTCAGGGATTCCCATCGTATCGCTCATCTACGCGGACCAGGATGAATGTTTTACCCAGGCAGCCGTACTGCAGGGGTCGCCCTGCCTGAGGAGGGTGGCTGTCTCAAGAACCCTCCAGGGGCCGGAAGATGTGGACAGGTTCCTTCCCCTTGTCTTCAAAGAGTTTACCCGGCCTCTCACAGAAAAAGAAAAGCAGAGCGGTGTCCATGCCATCAATCAGGACCGGATACTGTTCGAAGGTACCCTCAGGGAAGCGGAAGAATTTTACAATCAGGCAGACATTTATCCGGCGCTCGACGGCGCTCCGATTGCCCGGTATACTGACGGATTGCCGGTAACCCTGCCTTCCGAAGATCGGGTAGCCGAGATGCTGAAAGGTACCAGTCACAAACCCGATGAACTGGTTACCTACCAGTCCGACCATGTCGGCGTGTCATTCCAGTCGGTCGGCGCTTCGAAGCCAAAAGGAACTCCGGTCGTATTCCGTCCGGTTGACCGGAGAGCGACTGTCGAACAGGTAGCCGTCAATGCCGTCATGGCCGGCTGCAAACCCGAATACTTCCCGGTTGTCCTGGCGATTGCTGAAGCCGGTGGCGGCGGGGGCGGCGACGGCCGCGGCAGCCAGGCATTCTGCGTCAGCGGCCCGATTGCGAAAGAAATCGGCATGAATTTCAGCGTCGGCGTCATGGGGCCGGGGAATCGCGCCAACCGGAGCATCGCCCGCGCCGGCGAACTGATGTGGCGCAACTTCGGCGGCAATATCCCCAATGTCACCAACTGCGGCGTCATGGGGGCGCCTCTTTTCAACTGCATCCCTGAAGACGTCGATAACCTGCCCCCCGGATGGAAAGGGCTGAACGAGGAGTACGATTTCCAGAAAGACCAGAGCGTTCTCTACACCTTCAGTTTCGGACGGGGCGGGTCGACGAATATTCACCGCACCGAGCACTCGCCGGGAGGCTACCGGGCGTTCCAGAAGAGCGGCCACGGGGGAATTGCCCGGCGACTCGGCGTCAAAGGGGTTCCCGGCCCGAAAAACTTCCTCGAGTACTTTATCCCGGGAATCTGGCATGACCGGGAAGGCGGGGTAACCCTCTTCCTCCTCCCGCATGTCGCCCGGCATTTGTACGATGCCGGATTCAAGACAAAAGATGCGATTTACGAGTGGATTTACGAGAAAAGTTTCGTCACCATGGAGCACTACCGGACCCATTCATGGGTCGATGTTACGACCAGTTCATGGATGGGTATCGAACCGCGTTCGGGCAAACCCTATAAAGAACTGCCGGACGATTACCTGGTACCCATGGTCGCCGACCCGTACGAGAACTGTATCATCGTCACCGGAAAAGGTGAAGAGTTCATGCAGTGGACGGGCGCCAGGAGGCCGGCAACACAGCCTGCCTACGGCATCGACGCCTGGCGGTAATGATAGATTTTCTTCAAGTCTCAAAAGAGAGCGGGTAATGTGCCCGCTCTCTTTTTTGTGCGCCTGTCAATAGACGCCGAATTCCTTCGTCGCCTCAATCCAGGCCTTTACCAGTTCGGGTTTGGCTCCGGACATTTCACCGACCCCGGTGCTCATGATGAATCCGCCGCCTTTTCCGACTTCCCGGCAGAGGCGTTTTGTGTAGTCCCTCACTTCGGCTGTCGTGCCTGACTGAAGGAGCGAATTCGGCATGCCGCCGATGATGCACATGGTATCACCGAGCACTTCTTTTACCTTGAAAATATCGCTCGACTGGAACATCCCGAAGGTCTTGCCTTTCGGCAGTTCGGTGAGGTAGTTCAAGCGTTCGTCCCAGGCGCCTTCATAGAAACACCCCGGCATTATGCCGTTATCAATCAGTTTCAGGAGCAGGCTTTTCAACTGGGGCCAGTAGAATTTTTCGAACTGCTTGAGGGACATGAAGCCGTCCGACCCACGGTGGAGTGGCAGGAGGGCACGGTTAACGCCGGTCATCTGCTTGAACTGGAGAGCCGATTGCAGCTCGATGTGAGCAACCTTTTCCTGGGCCACGAGCAGTTTCTCGGGGCGTTTCAGCATGTCCATCATGATGCCCCGCATGCCGCGGAGGGTATCGGACATGAAATCGTAGGGGGCCTCGAGCAGCGCCCCTCCGAGAACGTTGGCGGGAAAACCGAGCGATGCCATGCGCTGCCCGTACCGGCCGGTCAGGACGGCCCGTTCGGCGGCCATCCGGGCGGCTTCGGCGATTTTCCCGAAAGCCTCCAGGAGGTCGGGGGCGACGTACTGGGCGATGCCGAAGACGTGGTAACACCCGAAAAGGGTCATACCGAGCGGCGGCAGCAGCGAAAGGCCTTTCAGTTCGGTAAAAGCCCGCGGCAGATAGGTCCTGATTCCCCAGTCTGCCGGGTCGACCAGGAAGTCATCGTAATCTTCCGGTTTCATAAATTCGTGCTCGACAAACTGGAATTGGCCGTTTTCACCGAGCTGGTGCCCCGGCCAGGCGGTCATGGTATCGCCGAGCAGGATATGAGGGTCGGCGTACGATGCATAAGCGCCAGTGATGGAATCCGCGTCATTTTCCAGGGCGAATTCCTCGAGAAGTTCCTGAATCTTCTCCGGATTATCGTGCATCTCCCGGTTGGCCAGCCCGCCGTATTCGGCGATGAAGTACCCGAGCATCAGGTGTATCGGGATTCTGTCCGGCTGCTTCAGGTAAAGAGCGTCAGTGAGGCGTTTTTCTCTTTCGGTATAAAGCTGTTCCGGCGATTTCCCGTATTTCTTTTCGACCTGTTTTCGAAGGTTTTCAATTCTCCGGTTGTTCACTCCCTGATTTTCTGCCATGATAGTCAGCCTCCTGCTTTTATCGTAGTCGGCATTATAGCATCAATGAAAGAGCGAAATAAAGGCTTAAACTATCCTGACGAGGCCGCCCTCGTTCCGTACCAGCCCTTCCTGAGCCAGCCGGGCAAGGAGACGGCGAAGGCGAGGTTCATCATCGGGGAAAGCAGCGATAAGTTCGGTTTCGGCCATCGATTCACGCTCCAGAAGCAGCCGGAGAATCGCGCCCCGTATCTGCCGGTCCGAACCGGTGAACCGGCTCTGCTTTTTCATTTGGCTTGCCGGGAGGTCTTTTTTCGACTGTTTGAGCATGACTCCGTAATCGAAGAGAGCGAAGCACCAGATTCTCGGGGCGGAGGAATCGAAAGTAGCCTCGATAACCGGGAGGATTTCCTTATCGGAGACCTTTTCCCGGTCCCTGAAAAAAAAGTACTGATAAATGGTGCGAATATTGGTATCGATAAAGACCGCCGGCTTGTCGAAAGCGATGGTGACAATCGCTCCGGCAGTATAGTGGCCGACACCCGGGAGAGTTTGCAGGACTTCCGTATCCGCAGGAATCCGGCCGTCATGTTTTGCCATGATTTCCTTCGCAGCGTTCTGAAGGGCGAGGGCACGCCGGTTATAACCCAGCCCCTGCCACGCCTGAAGCACCTCTTTGAGGGGAGCCTCAGCGAGCGACCGTATATCCGGAAAGGCGGCGATGAACTCAGTGTACTTGCCGATTACCCGGGAGGTCTGCGTCTGCTGGAGCATGACCTCCGAGACGAGGAGGTGGTAAGGGTCGTCCGTTTCCCGCCAGGGGAACTTCCGGCCGTTTGCCCGGTAATAGCCGAGAATTTCCGAGCGGAAAGCGGTAATGACCCCGGGAGTCAAACCCTTTTCCTTGTAGTGCGAATAAATGTCTTCCATGTCCTTATTTCATTATACTCCGTCGGCCTGGCCTTGCTCCGGCCAAAAAAAGGGGCCTGAGTTCTGATACTCAGGCCCCTGATTCGAAGCATAATATGCCTACGGTGCGACTTTAGCGTCGGGGTCGAACTCGCTGCTCTGGTACGACGAAACCGGTATCATGTGCCCCCAGTAGAAGGGGGTGGTGACTCTCTTCATGAAGACCGGGCAGTGCTGGACGCCTTTCGGGATGCAGACCACCGCAGCCGTGTTTATCGGCTGCGGTTCCCATTCTTTGCCGAGGCCGATTTCCACGTCACCGCCGAGTGCCGGCCAGGTATCGAAACTCGCCGGAACGAGGAAGAGCATTTCATCGCAGGTATGGTCGTGGGGCGGGTCAGGGAGCATGTGGCCGCCGAGAATCGAGAGGAAATTGAAGTTGGCGTTGTATTCGCCCACACCGCCGCAGGTCTTTTCGCTGATGTGAACGCCCCATTTTTCGGTGGGCAGCGGGCGCGGGTCGCCGACCGGTTCCCGTAAAACGTATTTTGCGTACTTCGTGCCGCCCGAAGCCGGGGATTTCATCGTCGCCGGTTTCGAGATGTATTCCGGAGCAAGGTAAATCGAGGCGTAGACGATTGGCTTGTCAACCTTCGTAAAGGTAACGGCGCTGTGAGTAAACCCCTTCGGAATGAAGACAACAGAGGCCTTATCGACCGTGTGTTTCTCGCCTTCCTCACCGAGCGAAATTTCGAACTCGGCACCGAAATCGTGCGGCTCGCTCGCGTTGCCGCCGAGAAAAATCATCCATTCCTCGAAATCGTGCGAATGCGGTTTCTCATCCATGGCGGCCGGCTTTGAGATGTATTTCCAGGTTATCCTCGGGGAAATACCGCTCCAGCCCTGCGGGCCTTCGAGGACGGCGGTTACCACTCCCGGTTTGCCTTTTTCCCCGGTAATCCCCGGCTTGCCTTTCATGACGTATTTTTCGAATTTCTTAACCATTTAGTACCCTCCGATGCCTGACCTGTTTTTCCGTCTATTATAGGCGATTGACCGGAATCAGTCTAACCGTTATGATTGCTATACTACTCCCTGAAAATCTATGCTCAGCAATCTCAAAAAAAGAACCGGTATCAACGGTGAAATAGCGGCTGTCCTGGCAGTGATGGGGCTTACCACCCTGGCAATGAGCCTGCCGAATCCCGTTTTACCACTCTACCTGACCTCAATCAACATCGGCCCGACGGTAGTAGGCACGATGTTCTCGGTCGGGATGTTCGGCATGGCCATCGGCGAGACCGGCTGGGGGTACCTGGCGGACAAATTCGGCCGGCGAAGCGCCATGATAACGGGAACCTTTATCACCGGCGTTTCGGTGGTCCTGTTCGTGCTGACAGTGCAGGTCCCGCTCATTTTCGCAATATTTTTCATCTGGGGATTTTTACGCTCGGCAGTTTTCGGGCCGATTCGCGGGTATATCGGCAATGCCGCTCCGCCCGATAAAAAAGCCACCTGGATGGGTCTGACGGCAGTGATGCTTTCCGCCTCCAGCAGCCTGGGGGCGCTGCCGAGCGGCTTCCTGGTGAATTCCTGGGGTTACGACTCGGTCTTCTATACCTCGCTCGGAATTTCCATCCTGGCGGGGCTGGTGGCGGTCACCCTGGTGGAAATCGTTGACAGCGCTACCATCGCCGAAAGTCCTTCTCCGGCTCCGAAATTCAGCCTGTTCTCGCTGACGCCGATGTGCGTCGTCACCGCCCTGCGTTTCTTCGGCATGGGCAGCCTGATGACCTTCGTGCCGCTCTTCGCCTCCGAAAGGGCGGGTATCGATGTCTCCCTGGTAGGCGTGCTGTTCACCGTCGGCGGACTGGCCAACCTTGCCCTATCGGTGCCGTCGGGTATCCTGGCGGACCGGGTGGGGAAAAAGAACATGATGATTGCGGGAATGGTGGTAACGGCCGGGGCGATGGTTGGCATTGCATTTTCAGAGAATTTCGCCCTGCTGATGGTGTTCATGATTCTGAACAATGCCGGCATGGCTTTCTTCAGTCCGGCGGCGCTCGGGCTGCTCTCCGATTCGGTTTCCCGCAACCGGCAGAGCACGGCGATGGGATTTTACGGGGGTGTCTGCGAGAATGTCGGCATCCTCGGCGGCTCGGCTCTCGGCGGGGTTATCTGGGAAAGCATCAACCCGGAGGCGACCTTTTTATCCGGGGCAATCGCCTGCGGACTGGGGGCGGTGCTCTGCCTGGTATGGGTGAAAAACACCCGGGCAGAGCAGGGCTGCGGCTGCTGATTACCGGTTTTCAAACACGGTCAGGAGCAGTTTCGCCGGAAAGCTTCCGTCCTGCGCGAACCACCGCGCTCCTCGACAATCGTGGTATCGCCTTGCTGGTTTATCCAGAGGTGGTGGCCTTTCGTTATCCAGCCGCCGATTGACTGCTTTGAAGGGTAGCAGATATACACTTCATCGGCAACCCGGTTCAACTCGCTCAATGCCATCATGGCGTCCCGGCTGTCCGGGAGGTGTTCGAGGAGGTGGCTGGCAAAAGCGGCGCCGAAGGTTTTATCCCTGAAGGGGATATGGGTCACGCTGGCGATGAATCCGCAGGGATGCCCCTGGATTGCGTTGGGGTCGATATCGACACAGACATCGCCGCCACCGTGAGCCGGCTTGTTAATCCAGTGGCGGTACTGCTTGCCGCCCCAGGGGCCACCGATGACGAGCATTGGTTTTCCCGAGCGTTGCGCCTGGCCGCTGGCAGCTCTGTATTTTTCATTTTTATCGTGAATTTCGTAAAACCAGACGCCGAACTGCCAGAGGGAAATCAATACCACGACCCCCAGTAATGAAAGGAAAATAATCGCCGGAACAGTCATGCTGCGCGTGTCCTTTCTAACCGATGCCGATTATCGACAATAGTTGGTTAAATCCGTAGTAGCCGCAAAAGGCAAAAACCAGGCTCTTGACGAGAGCTCCAAGGAACGAAAATATCAAAAACTTGTACGGCGGGTAGCCGAGGGCGGCAATCGCCAGCGTCATCGGCAGGTGAATGGGATTAACTATTACCGACATGAGGAATACCGCCCAGGAGCCGTGCTTTTTCGCCCAGCCCATCAGGCGGTTGTAAAGATTGCCGCTGAACCGGCCGGTAATTTTCGCGGAGAGCGACCGACCTCCGTAGCCTATCATGTAGGTGATTATCTGCCCCAGGGCAATCGCACAGGCCGATACCAGGGCTATATAGACGGGCGCCATGATTCCCCACTGCCTGGCCATGATGCTCGGCAGGGCCATCACCAGCAGCCAGAAGGGAATGGGTACCGCCGTGACGGTGAAGGTGCTGCTGCCGACGAAGGCGACGACGAAAAGGCCGAGAAGGCCGTAAGCGCCGATGAACTTGATGTTCATCAGGTATTCCTGATAGAGGAGGCCGACCACGCAGAGAGCAATGGTAACCAGTATGCCGGAGGCTCCGACGACTATTTCCTTTTTCGACCAGCCCTGTTTTACCTTTTCCTGCGGAGCTTCCTGTTGTATTTCCTGCTGCATGTTTTCCGTGATTATCCGGTCCATTCCTCCTGCCGGGAGTTATCCGCCGACGGCGAATCATACCTGATATTACCATGAATCATCTGGAAATGCTTCGGCATTTCACCGGATTTTTTATAAAACCGAACGAATTACGGAGAACTCGTTAACAGCCGGCTTCCTTCCATGGCAGCGCTTTTGTTAATATTATGACAACGTATCCGGACACGCGCAAGGTTGACGCTCCGAAGAGAGGAAGGGGAGTACCCTTGTCAGGCGGGTACCCCCTGAAGAGTTTCTGTTCCGCCGGTTATTCGAAGAGGGTTTCAAACTCGCCCGGTTCGAGTAACTGCTTCAATTCGTCGTCGAAGAAGAATTTTACCTCGCCGAAGGCCGGTTTCAAGTCCGTGTACCAGGTAGCGGTTTCATCGTAAGCGGCGAAGAACGGCCGGGCTACCCAGTCGGGGCCGCGCCCCTGAATCATTCTCAGGACGAAGGCTTTTTCGCCTTTTACCTCGGTGACGCCGAGAATCTGGATTTTCCCCGGCAGGCACGACATGCTCGGTCCCCGGACGGTCCGGCAGACGCCGCTGACAAGCTGGTACGCTTTGCGGAAAATCCCCCAGGCCTCCGCCAGAGGTATGGCGAAGTAGTGCTGGGCGCCGGTATCCCGGGCGATGAACATGTAGTAGGGGACGCAGTTCAAATCGACCTGCTTCCGCCACATTTCCGCCCAGATTTCAGGCGAATCGTTGATATGCCGCAAAACCGGCGACTGGGTCCGGATAACGGCTCCGGCCGACTGAAGGCGGTCGATTGCCTCCCGGACGACATCCGTTTTGAGTTCGGCGGGGTGGTTGAAGTGGGCCATGAAAGCGAGGTGTTTGCCTGCCTGGCGAATCCGCCGGAAGAGGGTGAGCAGGTCGCCGGCATCGTCGTCGGTGACGAACCGGTAGGGCCACCAGGTCAGCGCCCGGCTGCCGATGCGAATGGTTTTGATATGGGCAAAATCCGCCCCGAGGAGGGGTTCGAGGTAGTCGGCCAGTGTCTTCGTTTTCATGACCATCGGGTCGCCGCCGGTAAAGAGGATATCGGTCAGTTCTTTATGGTTGGAGACATACTGCTGGAGCAGGTCGGATTCCACCGAGGATATCTTGAAGTCTTTCATGCCGGTGAACTGCGGCCAGCGGAAACAGAAGGTGCAGTAGGCGTGGCAGAACTGTCCCTGGCCGGGGAAAAAGAGGACTGTTTCGCGGTACTTGTGCTGAATCCCCTCGTAGCGCAGGTTGTCTTCCACCGGGACATTGTGTTCGAGCTGCCCGGCGGGGTGAGGGTTCAGCCTGACCCGGATTTCATCAGCGGCTTTCCGAACGGCATCTTTTGCCGCGCCGGAGGCGATGAGGGCTTTCATGGTTGCGAAGTCGTCCGGCAGGAGCATGTCCTTCTGGGGGAAGGCGATTTTGAACATCGGGTCGGTGAGGTAGTTATCCCAGTCGATGAGTTCATCCGTCACGTAGTTATTGACCCGGAAAGGGAGAACGGAGCCGACAATCTCGATATCCTGTTTCAGTTCTTCCGGAAGAGTTTCCAGCTGGGGTATGGTTCTGAAGGTATTGAGCGTATAGGGTACATATTTCATTGTTCAACCTCCTTAAAAAAATACAGGACAAATACCCTCACCATGTTGAAAAGAAATATGGAAAGAATATGAGCCGACGATAGAGTACGCTTGAAAAGACGAAGGACGAATAGGACTGTATGATATATTTATCTCTTATTATACCAGAAATTCGGGACAATACCAAATAAACTTTACAGGGGGGTACCGTTTGCTGTTAAGGTACTTGAAGCTGTTCAGCCTCGATTCGTTTTCGTTTTTTCCCCCTTTTTTCACGAAACGGAACCGGTTTTTTCGTGTTTCGGGAACGCTGACAGGCACTCACGTTACTTCGGGGTGAGTCGGGGCAGGCTTCGAAAAGAACCTATAAGGCTGTGTCCCGTCGGCTTTTCGGGTTGAGAAGTACCAGGCTTTTATAACCGTATTTCACAGGTATAAAAAGCGGTTCCCCTCATTTGAAGAATTTCCTGGTTTTATTTGGTTTTAGTCAGCAGGTACGAGAATGCAGAAACCAGTCAAGAATTACTAAATCCCTCTTCATCTCCCTCCGATAAATCGCGAGTCTTTGACTTTACGAAAGGGAGTAAACCGGGCCCGGTTTCACTTCATTCGCCGTGACATTACTATCAACCAAATGCAAACAAAACCAAGTTTTCCGTTTAAGGAGACGGGTAACAACGTATTCGCCCTTTGCTGGGTTTTACCGGGCTTCGATTCCTTTTCGCGCAAGATGACGTTGCGGTCCGTTTTGCCGGATGACCGGCGGTCAGGTTGAAGAAGAACGGGTTACCGATTTTCATAGTACGTCTAATCGTACCGCCATGCTGGCTCTCTGTCGGGAGCATTTCCCGGTTCTCCTGACGA
>CAYXEG010000075.1:0-14257 GCA_964463875.1 uncultured Dehalococcoidales bacterium | reverse complement strand
CTCCCGTGTCCGGAGCCCTGGGGGTAATCGGGCTTAGCGACAGGGCTGGCTCGCAAATTAAAGCGGAGAAAATATTTTCTCCGCTTTTTTTGTCACTCCGAAGTCACGTAATAATGGATATCCGAGTTCAGTTCATGATAATTCTAATTCTACACCTTCCGCCTGTCACCTGGGTAACCGGACCGGGTAGTAAGCAACAGCGAATCGATACTCGGGTTCTTCGCCGCAGGTAATCAGCGTTTGCTTCGTTTCGTTTTCTGTGTCAACGGTAACGAGCGAATACTTTCTCTCTCCATCGAATCGTACCGCCAGGAGCCTCCGGTTGTCCGGTAACCAGACCGATTGCGAGAGATTATCGCCTGTTTTCTCCATCTCAGTGCCATCGGTATTCATCGTGTAAACACCCCAGGTAAGGGAGTATTCCCGGTTATCCGCATGGTGGCCTGATGAAAAGGCGATTTTTCTCCCGTCAGGTGACCAGCACGCTTCCGCGTCATTATCATCGGCGCTATCAGTCAAGTTTGTTTCCTCACCGGTTTCTACATCGACGATAAATATGTCGCTGTAATGCCTGATGTCGCTGTAGAACACGGTACCCAACGAGAATATAACCTTGCGGTTGTCCGGAGACCATCGTAAATTCCGGTCGTGCAGCATCATGCTGCTATCATGAAAGGTCAATCGTCGCAGATTCCTGCCATCTGCCTTCATGACGTAAATATCATAATCAGTTGCAGGGTTATCCGTCCTCCCGATAAAGGCAATTTTTTTACCATCCGGGGAGTAGGCGGCTGTCTCTTTGCTGATATCCGGAGTGTCGGTCAGGCATTTGATGGCGCCGCTTTCTATATCCAGGCTATAGAATTCCATGACCGTCCCGACCCCTTCCGGGGCCGGGCCTTCCGGGTGCTCCCTCGGAAATGCCGCCCGGCAGACAAAAAGAATGGTGGAGCCGTCCGGAGAGATAGCCATCGACCGGATAATCATCCCGGAGATGTCCAGTACCCGGCGCTGGTTGGTGCCGTCTGCATCGATAACACTCAGCCAGACCAAAGGCTCCCGGTAATCTCCTTCTATATACACCAGCCGTCCGTTATCCGACCACCACTGGTCATGCTGCCCTATATTCAATTGCCTTGCCAGCCGTACCAGGTTACTTCCGTCAGGTTCCATAGAGAAAATATTCCAACCCTGTCGTTCCTTCTCGATACCGACAAATGCGATTCGTTCCGGTAAATCTTTCACTTCCCTGTCGCAACCGCTCATGAATGCAATGAGAACGATGATGATTGGTATGAATATCTTCTTCATTATCATTCTGACCATAATATTTATGTCAACTATAAGCAAGACGAATTACCCCTGGTGCTACGTTTCTATTCATTTATACGAAACCACCTGACATGTATCACGGATATTTCATAAATGCTTAATCATTTCTGTTTTCACAGTTATGATGATTGGCTTTAAAATGATACCATGAGACGAACCGGGTTTGAAAAAATTTGTCCGGTTTTTACCTTTCCGCGCATTGAAACAGATAACAGGAAGGAAATGCGGTTTGGATGAAATGACTGCCATCGCCCTGGTGAGAAATGGTAACCCGGATGCCTTTTCCTCTATCGTCGAACGGTATCAGGCGCCTCTTCAGCGCTACCTGTACCGCTTGACCGGCGATGAAGAACTTGCGAAAGACCTTGCTCAGGATACCTTCGTTCAGGCATACCGTAACATTCTGAAAACCGATTCTCAAATTTCCCTGAGAGCATGGCTGTATAAAATCGCCGGTAATAACGCCCGGCAGTATTTCCGCCGTAAAAAATTGGTATTCTTTTCACCGTTTTCGGGAAAACCGAAGGATGAACTTCTTGCCAGGGAAACCTCTGAAAACGTAGAGAACTCGTTGGCTATCGAAGAAACCCTGCTTAAACTGCCTCAGAAACTGCGGACCTGCCTCGTCCTTCACTTCATTGAAGGGTTTAAATATCGTGAAATCGCTGAGATTCTCGGCATCTCCGAGGAAGCGGTGCGGAAAAGAGTAACGAGAGGCAGCCTTGTATTCAGACAATTGTACTGTGCAGGAGGTGGCGGCAGATGAAGTGCGCGGATTTTGTTGAACTGCTTTCATCCTATGTTAACGATGAATTACCGAAAATTAAACGGGATTTTGTCGAGGAACATCTCGCTGGTTGCCCGCATTGCCGGGCAATGCGGGAAGAATTTGCCGGTATCCGAAGTCAGCTCGAATCATTGAGACAGGTTCCGGTAGTTACCGATATCAGAGAGGTAACGATGTTTAAAATCAGAGAATCCGGAAATCCGGTAAACCCGAAACGCCGCTGGCTGCGCAAAGCCTTGGCTGCTGTCCCGGTGATAGTGGCTCTTGCGGTTCTGGTAACCTGGCAACCGTGGGCTGTATCCCCCGCCGGTGTCCTGGCACGGGCCAGAGAAGTCGTCAATCAACTGGATTCATATCGGATTTTCGTATTGAAAACAAGTCCGTCCACCGAAACAACCGCTACTGTCGAAATAGAATATGTCGCTCCAGACCGCTACCACTTCACGCAAACCGGCAGCCGGTTAGAGATGACTTACGAATTTATCACCATCGGTGATGAGGCATACTTTAAAGATACCGTACCTGAAACCAACTTTGGAACATGGCCTTATGCTCAGGGATATTCGACCATGATATCCCGGGAGTATACCCTGCAGATTATCGATTATCTGAAAGACCTGAAGAAATTACCGGAAGTGATGATGAATGGCGCACTCTGCCTTCATTTCTCCGGTACATACGATTATGAAAAACAGGTACGTGCCATGTCAAAGGACTACCCGGGGATGGGAATACCTCCGCTAAGCGAGGAGCAAATCCGGGAGGCGGTCGCCAAGCTCCAGGAAAGAGATAGAAAGGTTGAAGTAGAACTCTGGATTGGCAAGAATGATTACCTCGTAAGACGCTTGAGACAGGTTACCACCATGCTTGATGATGACGACCGATTACAAGAGTCGGTCACTGATATGCGTTACGACTTCACCTCCGTCATCACCATCGAGGCTCCGAGAGATTCCCGGGGGGATTTATTGCCCGGATGGATAACCACCGTACCTGACTTTCCTCATTTCAGGGTGGAAATGCAAGCTGAGGTGGATAATAACGACCCTTCAAACCGCCGAATCGACTACGCAATAACGATAACGAACACCAGTGCCGACAACCTGACGGATGTCGATGTCAGAATCAACGACGTGTTTCCCGGCATGAACGCCGATATTGCCGGAAAAGTGTGGTACAGGTGGGAACACGGCCAATATCACAGCGGACCGTATAACCTGGCCCCCTGGAAAACGCTGGAATATACCTGTACCTTCGGCTACGATGCTACAACCATCGAACCGCAAAGAATTGCCGATATCATCGAACAGTCTCTCAACTCGATAAGCTATCTTCAGCCAGACGGACAGCCGAAGGTTGAACTATTCCGCTTCGAGGTTCCTGAACAGATTTATGCGTTGTCTCATGAAATGCCTTCTAATATTGTGAACCTTACTCCTGTTGGAGAATACCGGTTCGAAGAGTTTGGAGCAACCTATTCCGGACGCGGGACGACCGGGGAGATTAACGGGAAGCAATACCTTTTTGTTGAAGTGAATACCGCCGGAAGTGAAACTTCTGCATCTCCCGGTGTGTTGATACTGGATATCGAAGACCCGGCAAGCATGAAAAAAACGGCTTTCATCGATACCGGTGACGATACCCGCTACATCAGAGGTGCAACTCTATTCGGGACGGTTCTCTATGTATCCATCGATGATAATCTCTGGGTCATCGATGTCTCCGACCCGTCCGCCCCCAGGGAACTGACCGTAATAGACGGACTGGGAAACAATCTCATGCTTATCTCCGGCGACCATGCCTTTATCAGCGAAGGAAGAACCGGAATCATTACCCTCGGTTTGTCAGACCCCGTCCATCCCATTCAGGTAGGCAGTCTCCCCCTGTCCTCTTCTACCGGCATTCAGATGAGCCTGTATCGGAATTACCTGTTTGTTAAGGCGAATAATGTCTTCTACACCATCGATGCTTCATCACCGGCTTCACTGGATATAGTCAGCGAGCTTTCGTTCCGTGGCGCGGTCGATGACGCAAAGCCTGATATCGAATACCCCCTGTACATCGGTAACTGGGTGGTTCAGGGTAACTATGCCTGTCTCGAACTGAGTAAAGACGGCCATTCGGCTATCGGGATACTCGATATCTCCAACCCGTCTGCCCCGTGCCAGGTAGCCATGTATAACCTGAAAGAACGGCGAATCGGTACAACCCTGTTCGTACGGGGGAACACCCTGTTCCTGTCAACCATGGGGAGCTTTGATTCGATGAGGAAAACCCGACTTGAGTTCATCGATATCTCGAACCCTGCCAGACCAACCGAAAAGGGTTATGGCATTATGCCTGAATCATGGACGTTTTTCGAAGAGGCGTCGGAAGGATATCATCAAACCTGGAACCTGGTAGGAGATTGTCTCTACTGGTTTATCGGGAATACGTATAACCTGCCGGTTATCGAAATTTTCGATTTGTCCGGACTGGTTGAATAAAGCACCGGCAGCTTTCCTGGTATGTGGTATTTCCCATCCGTTGAGGAGTTGCAAAGGCTCGCTTTTTGCCTGAAATTCTCCGATATGCTAATATTTGTTGAAATACTGGAACACAAAAGGAGAAACATTGGACCACCTATTAACGGATGAACAGAAGACTATTAAAGAACTTGTCAGAACCATTGCCACCGAACAGATAGTTCCGGTTCGGGCGGAGTTCGACCAGAGCGGCGAATTCCCCTGGGGAGTGATGAAGCACCTCGCCGATACAGACATGTTCCGAATCTTTATTCCCGAAGAATACGAAGGTCTCGGCGGCGGATGCCTTGACCTCTGCCTTGTTATCGAAGAATTGAGCCGTGCCTGCGCCGGTATTGCCTTGTGTTATGCTGCCAGTTCGCTTGGCTCAATCGCCATCGTGAAATACGCCTCCCATGAACAGAAACAGAAATATCTCCCCGATATCGCCGCCGGCAGAAAACTGGCCGCTTTAAGCGTTACCGAAGAAACCGCCGGTAGCGATGTCGGTGGCTTGAAAACGACGGCTAAGAAAGTCGATGGCGGCTACCTCCTCAATGGAACCAAGCAATTTGTCAGTAACGGCGGCGAAGCCTCTGTTTATACCGTTATCGCCCTGACCGATAAAAGCAAAGGCCCCCGGGGAGCCAGCGCTTTTATCGTTGAAAAAGACACTCCCGGATTTACTTTCGGAAGAAAAGAGAACAAGATGGGTATCCGGGCTTCGGCTACCCGCCAGCTCATCTTCGAAGACTGCTTTGTTCCGGATGAGAACCTTATCGGTAGAGAAGGCATGGGCTTCATGTACGTCCTCGGTATTTTCGATGAATCCCGGCCGGGTATAGGCGCTCAGGCCGTCGGTATTGCCCAGGGAGCACTCGATGCCGCTATCGATTATGCCAAACAGAGGGTACAGTTTGGCCACCCAATTATCGCCATACAGGCTGTCCAGCACATGCTTGCCGATATGGCAATACAGGTCGAAGCCGCCCGGGCCTTAAATTACGCCGTCGCCAGAGCTGTCGATAAGGGCGAGGAAAAACATCACTCCGCCGAATCGGCGATGACGAAGGTCTTTGCTTCCGATGTAGCTATGAGAGTTACCACCGACGCGGTTCAGATATTCGGCGGTTCCGGATACATGAAAGATTACCCGGTCGAAAAGATGATGAGAGACGCGAAAATAACCCAGATTTACGAAGGAGCGAACCAGGTGCTCAGAAACACCATCGCTGCCGAACTCAGAAAGAGGAGAATTCTTTAGCCGATAACCAGGAAAACCTACCCTACTGTCGCCATGGTAAGAAGTATAATACGGTCGCTTTCTTTCAGTACCAGGTCCCGGTCATCACTGAAGAAGCGGCCGTTTATATTGAAAGCGAAGCCGTCCTGCAGAAAATCGACATCGGGTTGAATAATCTCGCCGATGAGTTGGGGAGCCGCTTTTTTTAACCCGCCGACAATATCGGTCAATCGGACTTCACCTTCCAGCTCGAATTCAACTTTTCTTTTCCCTGATAACACTGACGGCAGTCCGAACATTTCGACAGTGAATTTTCCCATCAGCCGATACCCTCCCGATAATCGTTTCTTCTTTATTATAATCGAAAACAGCAGCGGCCGGGAATTGGTTCCCGGCCGCTGATTAACGCACAGGTTTATTCTTTTGTCTTACATGGGAGGGCCCATCATCGGGCCCTTCTGAGGCGGATGTAATTCGTCGGCAATCTCGTTCAGCCCGAGCGACATCAGTTTCGCTTTGCTGGGTTTCAGGGAAACTCTATCCCAGTCGAGCGCTCCCAGGCACCAGTAATCCTGGGCTTCGATGTCCGCTCTGACGTTAGCCAGCGGGCCTTCTTTCTGGGGCGGGTCGCCGATGATTCTCGGGTGGACATACCACTGAAGCTCATTGATGCCTTCACGGAGGTTGAAGCAATGCCGGATGTTGAGGATTCTCTCACCGCATTTGTTCAGTTCTTCCTGAGTCCAGTTGATGCCGGTCACCGCCTGCATGTATTGAAGCAGGAACGGTCCCATGCCGCCGAACAGACACATGCCGGTTGCATTGACGACATGCGTTCCGAAGCTGCCGGGTCCGGCTCCCTGGGTGTGTCTGCCGGGGGTAGCATCGATGTGGTAACGCGCTGCGCCGGTATCGCCAGGACGAGCTAGTTTCGGGTCATGCATGCCCAGTTCCTGGCCGCCGATATGAACGGCGTACTTGTCAGCGCCTTTGCCGATTTTTTCAGCAGCAATTTTGACGCCGTCAGCCAGGATAGCGCCGATACCTTCACGTTTGCATATTTTTTCGGTAAGGGCAACGATGGCTTTATGGTTGCCCCAGGTAAGCTCGAGGCCATCGGTATCTTTTTTCGTTAGAATACCGTTTTCGTAGCACTCGATAGCGAAAGCAACGACACCACCACCGGATATGGTATCCAGTCCGTAATCGTTGCAGAGGTAATTGCAGTAGGTAATACTGTCTGCATCGTTATTGAGGCACAGTACACCGAAAGAACCCTGGGTTTCGTATTCGACTCTTCGTGTGCCTGCCGGATACTTATATTCTCCGGTTCCCTCTTTCAGTATGGATTGGCAGGCTATCGGGCAATGCCAGCATGGTTCGCTCTTGTCGAAATCCTTGCAGGCAGCATCACCGGTCATCCCTGAAACATCCGGCATATCGATAACGCCGACACCACCCCAGTTTTTCACCGGTGTGTCGCCGCTTTGAGCAGACCTGACCGTCATGTTCGATGTCCCATATTTCCGGAACATCTGAGCCATCCCTTTCGACGCCTCAGTGTTCTGCTTCCTTACTTCGCGCGCCCTTTCTGGATCGGCCAGCGGTACTTCCATGTTGCCGTTGACAACCACTGCCTTGAGTTTCTTCGAACCCATCACCGCGCCCACGCCGGAACGGCCGGCGGCGGCTCCGCGTTTGGTGATGACGCAGGAGACCAGTGACTGCTTCTCACCCGAAGGTCCGATGCAGGCTGCCTCAGCATTCTTCCCGTAACGCTCTTTCATAATGGATTCGATTTCGTAAGCACCCTTACCCCAGAGGTCGCCGGCATCCTTTAGTTCGGCTTTGCCGTTTTCGACATAGAGATAAACGGGTTTCTCTGATATCCCGGTAAAAAATACTGCATCGATTCCGGCAAATTTCATGTATGGGCCGAAATCTCCTCCCGAATTCGCGTCTCCCCACCCGCCGGTGAGAGGCGACTTGGTAACTACCTGGAACCTGGTACCGACGATTGCCGGAGTGCCCGTCAGAACCCCTGTGACAAACCCTATCATGTTTTCGGGACCGAGAGGATCGACGCCGGGCTTCATTCTGTCGTAGAGAATTCTCGCCCCAACACCATACCCGCCAAGATAATCACGATACAGGCTTTCATCAGGTGTTTCTTCCTGTATTTCACCCTTGGTAAGATCCACGAACAGGATCTTTCCCATAACGCCTTTCATAGTTTTACCTCCTCCTTAATTGATTAGCTAAATAATCAATAACTATTGTACTTACCATCACAATGTAAAGTCAATTTACTCGTGAAAAACCTACCCTGTTTCTTCCCTGATAATGTGAATTCTATTATCATACTCTTCGGGTGAGAAATCAAATTGACTCAGGCGTGTCTCTCTGTATATAATTAAATGTTTACGAATGTAATCCGGCTGTGGCGATATTTCCGGCTGGGACAGGCGACAGAAGATGCAGATAAACGTTTCTCAGCAGCTTAAATCGAATATCGGCACAATACGGAACTACGAAACGCATTCAATTATCGATGTCGAAGGCTCCGAAATCGAAATAATCGGGTATGTCAGCCTGACGAAAACAAATCGGGGCATACTGGTTAGAGGCCAGTTTTCTTCGCAGATCGATATGGAATGCAGCCGGTGCCTGTGCAGCTTCGGCTACCCGTTGAACTTTACCATAGAAGAAGAATATTTTCCGACTCTCGATATCATAACCGGCACCAGTCTCCCGGCACCCGAAGAAATCGGCAGCTTTACGATTGACGACCATAATATACTCGATTTATCCGAAGCCTTGCGACAGTATGCCGTACTGGCCATGCCGATAAAACCCCTCTGCAGACGGGATTGTGCCGGTTTGTGCCCGACATGCGGAGCGAATCTGAACGAAACGAAATGCGAATGCTTGCCGGTTATCGACCCGAGGTGGGAAAAACTTCGCAATCTGAAATAAGACAGAATCTCGTCATAGAGAAAGAAAGGATTAAATAATGCCCCCACAGCCAAAAAGAAAGTACGCCAAAGCCCGCCAGGGAGAACGACGCTCTCATATAGCTGCCGTTGCTCCTGTAACTATTACCTGCCCGCAGTGTAACAGCGCCATGCAGCCTCATCACGCCTGCCCGACCTGCGGCACCTATAACGGCAGAAACGTTACCGAAGTTAAAAGCCCGAAGCCTAAATCCAGCTAAAAGGTGTTTTCTGTGCTGAAAACGGCTGTTTGTAATTTCCTGAATTTCAGATATCCTGTACTTCAGGGCGGAATGGCTTATATCAGCACCTGGGAACTGGTATCGGCTGTCTCGAATGCCGGCGGTCTCGGCATTATCGGGGATGGTTTTTACCAGCCCGACTGGCTGCAAAATCAGATTCGGCTAACAAGACAGCATACTGACCAGCCATTTGGAGTGAATATCCAGATGGCTTCTCCTTTTTTACGAGAGAAAATCGATATTTACATCCGGAAAATTCAACCGGTAATGGGAAAAGAAGAATTATTCGGAGAGGCTGGGAAAATCGTTACTCATTTTACTGAACTCATTTCGGAGGATTCACGATGACCGAATCAGCAAAAACCGCCTGGGTATTTCCCGGACAGGGCTCCCAATCGGTAGGAATGGGACTCGACCTCTTTACCTCTTCTCAGCCGGCGAAACGGGCGTTTGAAGCCGCCGATGCCAGACTCGGGTTCCCGCTTTCGAAATTGTGTTTCGAAGGCCCGGATGAAGAACTAATTCAGACAATTAACACTCAACCGGCGTTACTGATTGTAAGCTATGCCTGTCTGAAAGCGCTCGAAGAAAAGAACGACGGAAGTTTCAAGAACCCCGACTTTGTCGCCGGGCACAGCCTTGGTGAATATACCGCCCTGGCTGCCGTCCACGCTCTGGATTTCGAAACTGCTGTCTTCCTCGCCCGCGAGAGGGGCAGGCTGATGTATGAAGCCGGGCAGCGGTCGCCCGGAGCTATGGCTGCCGTCCTCGGCATGGAAGAAGACGTGCTTCAGCAAATCTGCCGGGAAACCTCGACGGTTATCGCTAACTACAATACCCCCGGCCAACTCGTTATCAGCGGCCATCGCGATGCCGTCGCCAGAGCCTTCGAATTGGCTCAGGCTCGGGGAGCCAGCCGGGTCGTTCCCTTACAGGTCAGCGGCGCCTTCCACTCGCCCCTAATGCAGCCTGCCAGAGACGGGCTGGCCGAAATCCTTGCCTCGGTGCAATTCAATGACCCCACGGTACCAGTCATCGCCAATACCACCGCCGAACCATTGACCTCAGCCGCCTCGATAAAAAAGGAATTACTCGACCAGCTCTGCAACGGCGTCCAGTGGCAACGTTCGGTCGAATACATGATAGAACAGGGCGTTTCTCATTTTATCGAAATCGGCCCCGGTAAAGTATTGACCGGGTTAATCAGGCGAATTAACCGCCAGGCCTCTCTTCAGAATATTACCGGCATGGCGGACATCGCAAAACTGTTTAAAAAGGAATAGCCCCGTTTTGGAGGAGATACATGGAACTGACTGGTAAAACAGCCGTCATCACCGGCAGCAGCCGGGGTATTGGCAAGGCAGTGGCGAGAAAGTTGGCCGAAAACGGAGCCGCTATCGTTGTGAACGGCACGAGCAACCCGGCCCGAATCGAAGAAACCGTTAATGAACTTAAAAACGCCGGGTACGACTGCACCGGTATGCTGGCTGATATCGGCACGGAAGAAGGGGCAACCCGCCTGGTTGCCGCGGCTGTCGAAAAATACGGCAGTGTCGACATCCTGGTCAACAACGCCGGTATCACCCGCGACGGCCTGGTCATGAAAATGTCCGAATCGGACTGGAATGACGTGCTTCGGATTAACCTGACCGGCACTTTCCTTTGCACGAAAGCCTGCCTGCGGTATATGTTGAAAAAACGCTGGGGTAGAATAATTAATATGTCCAGTATCATTGGCCTGTCGGGCAATGCCGGCCAGGCTAACTACGCTGCCTCGAAAGCCGGCATCATCGGGTTCACTAAAGCGATGGCCAAGGAAATCGGCTCCCGGGGAATTACCGTCAATGCCATAGCCCCCGGCTATATCGAGTCCGACATGACCTTACAACTTTCCGCCGAGCAGACCGAACAGATTAAAAAGATGACCGCTCTGGGAAAAACAGGCACGGTGAATGACGTTGCCGAAGCCATCGCTTTCCTGGCTTCCGAGAAAGCCGGCTATATCACCGGCCACGTTTTGAATATCGATGGCGGCATGGGCGGAATCTAGCTACTTTTAACCGGGTAAATTAAGGCTCAAGAGGACTAACAAAGAGAAAAGTTCAGGATTGACCGGAAAAACGGCATTTGATAATATGATTGAGGCGTATCAGCGCCTACTCCGGTAACGGAAAGCAGGAAGGGTTATGGCAGGAGTGAGAAGAAGGGCAAGAATCATTGCTCTTCAGGCTTTATACGAAATCGATACGGCCGGGCATAAGCCGGTGAGCGTTGTCGAACGCCTTCTTAAAGAAGACGAGATACCGGAGGAAAGCCGGGCGTTTGTCCTTGATATCGTAACCGGGGTAATAGAGAATAAAGAGACGCTCGACAAAAAAATAATTGAGCACGCCCCGGCCTGGCCGATTGAGCAGTTGCCGGTCATTGACCGCAACATTCTCCGGCTTGCAATCTTTGAAATTTTAATTGATAATAAAGTACCGGTTAAGGTAGCCATTAACGAAGCGGTAGAACTTGCAAAAACATTTGGAGCTGATCGCTCATCGAAATTTGTTAATGGAGTTCTGGGTTCAATCAGTACTCTGATCAGCAATAAAGAAACATAATTAAGGGGGAAAACTTGGCAACCGTTTACGATCGCGTTAAGAATATTATCGTCGAACAATTAGGTGTAGATGAAGAAGAAGTGGTACCGGCAGCAAATTTCGTGGATGATTTAGGTGCTGATTCTCTTGATCTCGTTGAACTGATAATGTCCCTGGAAGAAGAATTCAGTGACGCCACAAAAAAGATTGAGATTCCTGATGAAGACGCTGAAAAGATTGTCTCTGTCCAGGACGCGGTAGACTATATCAAGGATGCTGGAATTCAGGACTAGCAATCGGGACAGGTATTTTGGTAAAAGCCGTTTTCTTCGATTGGTTTAACACCCTGGCGGTATATCATCCGCCCAGGGAAATGCTTCAAAGCCAGGCCATTCAGGAAAACGGCTATTTCGTTTCCATCGAACGCCTGCGGCCGGCTCTGGTGAAAGCCGAACAGTATGTTTTCGATGAAAACGCTTCCCGGCCTCTGCGTTTGAGAACCATGCAGGAACAGACGGATATATTCCTGGAGTACGAGAAAATCATTCTTTCGGAGACAGGCATCGATTTTTCTGAGAACCCGAATGTCCTCCTGGCAATTTACCGCCGTGCTCATGAGTTGTCTCAAAACAGCAGTTTTGCCCTGTACGATGACGTCCTTCCAGCTATGAAACAGTGCCGGGAACGAAACCTCACCCTCGGTTTGATAACGAATATCGATATCGATATGAAACCTGTCTGCGACACCCTCGGTCTGGCGCCGTTTCTCGATATCATCGTTACGTCCGGGAAAGCCCGGTTCGATAAACCGAAACCTGAAATTTTCTACTTCGCCTTATCCCAGGCCGGCGTTACCGCGAATGAAGCCGTTCACGTTGGCGACCAGTACCAGACAGATATCCTCGGTGCCAGAGGGGCGGGTATCAGGCCGATAATGATTGACCGTGGTAACCTCTACCCCGGGGTAAAAGACTGTATCAGGATAACAAGCCTGACTGATCTGCAGGACTATCTTTAAGCTGCTAACGCAGCAGACCGCTGTATTTCAGAATCAGCAGACTCCGAAACGTCAAATCCAGTCTCCATTTATCCAGTTTCCAGGATTCCTCCAGTGCCAGTCCCGGGTAAACACCCCAGGTAGTAAAATGCCTTGCATATGGTTTGAAAGGGAAAAAACTATCGCTTTTCTCCAGCAGGTCTCTCAGTGCGAGTGCCTGGTTGTGAAGTGCCTCAACTTTGGTGACGATTCCCATTCGGGCAAAAAGCTCCATACCCTGCATCCACCAGAACCACTCTTTTTCGCTGATGTCAGGCAGCGCCCGCCGGTATTCCGGCAGTTGTATCGCCGCCGGTGCCACAAGCTGGCTCTTGCACTTAATATACATTGGTGGTAAAGGAGAGAGTTCAATCAGCCGGTTAACCGCCGTTGCCAACGATTGAACATTTGTGTCGGTTCGCCAGCCTTGAGTAAAAGCCAGTAATTTCAGGCAATACAGGTCGGGGAATGGCGTTCCGGGCAGGAAGTAACGTTTCCCTCCATAGGTACCGGTGATTTCATCAATCGATGAAATACCGGTTATTCCGGTAATGTAACTGAATACCCTTTCTATCTCCGCCTGGATGAACGGATGCTGCTCGGTACCAAACCAGGCGAAGGCCACTGCCCGAACATGGTCGGGGCCAAATAACCCGATTTCCGGTTGGAACACCTTCGACCATGCCCATGGGTCCGGATTCCACCCATCGGTCAGGAGAAAATCAAGGCACTTCTTGATTTCCGGGTACTCAGCCGTAAACCCCATTTCCGAAAGAAATCGTAATGCTGCTTCCGTTCCCTTACCGAAATACTTCATCTTGACGGCTGGAATCCACCCCGCGTGAAAAAAATCCCCGAAAAAGCCGTTTTCCTTTTGCCATGAAAGCGCGTAGCTGACCCTTGAATCAGTCAGAATGGCAGCTTGATATTCCTCGAAATCAGGGTATTCGTCCAGGATTTCTTTCCGGATTCTGTATTGAGTCGAAGGACAGGCTTGTTTCAACAAGGTACTGACAATAGTATCGCATATCATTGCTCAACCTCTCTTTACCTGGACGAAAGAGTGACGATGGTTACTCCCTCCCCGCCTTCACCTCTCTGGCCTAACCGGTACGAATATACCAGCGGATGCCTGGACAATTCGCGGTGGGCCATCTGCCGGATAATGCCGCCGCTTTTGCCGTGAATGACCTTCACCTGGTATAACCCTGCCATATAGGCCGCGTGAATAAACTCGTCGAGTTTTATCAGCGCTTCATCAACAGTCAGGTGCCTGAGATGTACTTCATTATCCATCGATTATCAGTCTTTCATCGGCATTTTACCCTGATTATACCAGTTTCTCCGGACAAAAAAAGTAAGATATCAATATGGATTTGGAAAATAGTGAACGAAGTCCCGGTTCGATTGAATTCAACCCGTTTTTTCAGTATAATAATGAGTGCCACAGTTTCATCGTTAGCTTCTTTCGCGGTGAGTGTAGCCCAGTGGTCTAAGGCGTCAGGTTGTGGCCCTGAAGATCGAGGGTTCAAATC
>CAYXEG010000074.1:0-14352 GCA_964463875.1 uncultured Dehalococcoidales bacterium | reverse complement strand
CCGGGCGATACAAGATGTTTTTCTATGAACCGGCTTGCCGGTTGTAATGCCTTTCCGGTATGACATATAATCGGCACAATAGATTGACAGGAGGTTCGCATGTCCGAAGGAAAGTACAGTAAATATTTCTTGAGCGATGACGGCGCGGCGCCGAAGGCGAACGATTTCGTTTCCCTGAACAGTCTGCCGCCGTTCCCGGAGATTGCCAGTCCGCAGACGTATTTCAGGGGGGCTTCGGCGCTGCCGGGAGCAACCGCCACGATTGGCTGGCAGGTGTTTACCGCGCCGGTCTGCTGGGAAACGATTCCCCACGTTCACAAGTTCGATGAATTCCTCATTTTCCTGGGCGGGGAACTGCCCGACCTATGCGGCAGTTTCGACGCCGAGGTAGACCTGTGGATGGGTGAGGAGCTTGAAAAGCATACCATCAAATCGACGACGGTTGTCTATATTCCCAAGGGCGTCTGGCACTGCCCGCTGAATTTCCGGGAAATCCGTAAACCGATATTGTTCCATGCCCTATACCTGGGGCCGTCGCTCGATGCGGTACGGAAGAAGGATTTCGACGAAGCCGGGTTCGATTTCGAAGGGCCGGTCAACCTGCGTACCTTCGGGATTCCGAAGAAATAATACCTTCGTAAAAAAATACCGTGCCCGGTGTCTATCCGGGCACGGTATGGGTTTCTATGGTTATTACGGGTGGAGCGCCCGACGGAGCGCCCGGGAGATATCGGCGGTGAAACGGCAGGAGACATCGGCTTTCGGTACGAGGCCGTCGAAGGCATGGCAGCCGCCCGGGTAGACATGGAGTTCGGTCGAAACGCCGGCGGCAACCAGCCTTCCGGCGTAGTCGATATTCTCAATGGCAAACAAATCGAGGTCGCCGACGCAGATATACGTTTTCGGCAGGCCTTTCAGGTTTTCGGCTCTTGAAGGCGATGCGTAGCCGGGAACACCGGGGCTGCCGGGTTCGCGGCCGAGGTAGGAACGCCAGCCGAGCAGGTTAAGCGCCCGCGTCCAGAGGAGGGCATCCCGGACGCCGTTTCCGGCCGGTATGGTATTACGGTCGTCAATCATCGGGTATATCAGCAACTGGAACATGACTTCGACTTCAGCCCGGTCGCGCGCCAGCAGGGCAAGTCCGGCGGCCAGGCCGCCTCCGGCACTGCCGCCGCCGACGGAAATGCGGCCGGTATCGATATTCAATTCGTCCGCCGAATTTTTCAGCCATTTCAGGGCGGCATAGCAATCTTCCAGCGGCGCCGGGTAGGGGTGTTCCGGGGCGAGGCGGTAATCGACCGAGACGATAACACAGTCTCCGTCGAGGCACAGTTGCCGGGTCGGGTAATCCATCGAATCGAGGTCGCCCATGATATAGCCGCCGCCGTGAATCCAGAGAAAGGCCGGCAGCAGGCCGGAACGATTCTCCGGGCGGTATATCCTGACCGGGACATCCGGGGAATCCGGCGGCCCCGGAATGAGACGATCTTCGGTGATAACACCCTTGAAAGGCGGGAGGCGTTTCATCATTTCCTCCGTCTGTTTCCTCGAATTGGCGCGGGCGGCCGGCAAGTCGGTGAAATCTGTGGGAGGCATCTGCTCGAACATGGCGCAAATCGGTCCTCTTAACTCCGGGTCGAGTAAATCGGTCAGCTCAAGATTCATGGCTCATCTCCTGAAAAAAACGTTGGCTCCATTAAATCACATTTTAACGACGTTTTGACAGCATGTTCCCGGGGCGGGTAGAATTACTTCCATGATGAATGAACGGATTACGCAAAGCATTGGTTCTCGCGACTGGTTGAACCGGGCGGTTTTTTACCAGATTTATCCCCAGAGTTACTCCGATTCGAACGGTGACGGCGTCGGGGACATACCGGGGATTATCCGGAAGCTGGATTACCTTATGTGGCTGGGAGTAACCGCGTTGTGGGTCAACCCGTGTTTCGTTTCACCGTTCCAGGATGCCGGGTATGATGTGGCGGACTACTACCGGGTGGCGCCGAGGTACGGGACGAACCGGGACCTTTACCGGCTGTGCCGGGAAGCCCACGGCCGGGGCATGAAGGTTTGCCTCGACCTGGTAGCCGGGCACACCTCGACCGAGCATCCCTGGTTCAGGGCGTCCTGCCGGAAAAAGAAAAACCGGTACACTGATAGATATATCTGGGCAGACGGAGAAGACGATGGTACCGTCAGCGGGCTGAAGGTCATTCGGGAGTACGGCGAGCGGCGAGGCGATTACGTTGCCAACTGCTTCGATTTCCAGCCGGCTCTGAATTACGGCTTTGCCCGGCCGGAGAAGGACAAGCCCTGGCAACAGCCGGTCGACGCGCCGGGGCCGCAGGAGACACGCCGGGACCTGGTGCGTATCATGGATTACTGGCTCGGCCACGGAGTCGATGGCTTCCGGGTGGATATGGCGTTTTCGCTGGTGAAAAATGACCCGGGACGAAAGGAGACGATACGACTCTGGCAGGACATCGGGCGGGAGATACGGCCGAAGTACCCGGAGATGGCGCTGATATCGGAATGGGGAAATCCGGAGGAATCGATTGCCGCCGGGTTCGATATCGACTTCATGCTCCATTTCGGAGTCAAAGGCTACCCGGACCTGATGCTCGAACCGGACTGTTTTTTCCGGCGAAAAGGCGGGAAAGGAATCGAAGATTTTCTGAAATCGTACCTTACCCTGGCGAAAGCAACCGCCGGAAAAGGGTTCATTTCGATTCCCAGTGCCAATCACGATATCAAGCGACTCCGCTCTGACGGGCGGACGGTCAACGACCTGAAGGTGATTTTTACCTTCCTGCTGACCTGGCCGGGCGTACCCTTTATCTATTACGGCGATGAAATCGGGATGTGGTATCTGCCCAACCTGCCTTCGAAAGAGGGAGGGTTCGACCGTACCGGTTCGCGGACGCCGATGCAGTGGGACGGCACGGAAAACGCCGGATTCTCGACAGGGGAGAAAGATAAGCTGTACCTGCCCCTCGATTTCCACAAGCGACGGCCGGATGTGATGAGTACTATTGACGATAAAAAGTCGTTATTCAACACCATTCGGCTGCTTATCGAACTGAGAAAACAGTCTCCGGCGCTCCAGGCGGACGGCGAACTCATTCCCTTACCGGACGAGACCGGCCATCGCCATTTCGCTTACCTGCGGCGGAAGGGGGATGAACGGTTCCTGGTGGTAGTCAATCCGTCGGACGAGGCATTACAGGCTACCTTGAACGGTCTCGGGCAGTTCACTCCGCTTGCCTCTATCCGTTCGGGAGTTGACGTCCGGACGGAGGGAGACCACCTTTCGGTGACAATGAAGGGTGTTTCGTACGGAGTTTTCCGGCTGGAGAATCTTTGATTTATATCACTTGATACCGGTTAATCACTCCTCACCTTTGACAGCAGAGGTCAGGCGAGGGTGAAAGGTTACGACCACCATATAGCCCCCTCACCCCCGTATCAAGTACGGGGCAGGCACTGACCCTCTCCCGCTGCGGGGAGAGGGAATATGGTACAGGGTTCCTTAGCCGGACAGTCGCTTTTTCTCTTTTACCTATTCAGGTTTCTCGTAGTAGTCGAGGGTTGTCCAGTCGGAAGTATTCGTCTCATAGACGGGGAAGGGCATGGTGATGAAACCGCCGTCGATGACCAGTTCGGTTCCGTTGACATAACTCGATTCATCCGAAGCAAGATACAGAATGCCGTACGCGATGTCTTCGGGCGTGCCCATGCGATTGAGGGGGTTGGTGACGGACAGCATGTGGACGGCATGGTCGAGTCCGGCGGGGTCTTCCTGCCTGACCAGTTTCTCGAAAAGGGGCGTCTTGATGTTACCGGGGTGGACCGAATTGAAACGAATGTTATCTTTAGCGTAGTGAATGGCATCCGACTTAGTCATCGCCCGCAAGCCGCCTTTCGAGGTATCGTAAATCGGGACATCGGAGGCGACGATGCCGTAAATCGAGGCGACGTTGATGACGCTGCCGGGGCCGGTTTTCAGAATATAAGGAACGGCGTACTTGGTGCAGAGAAAGGCGCCGTAGACGTTGACGGCCATGATTCTTTCGAATTCCTGAAGGCTGGCTTTGTGAGCGGGCACACGAAGGCCGGCGATGCCGGCGTTATTGACGAGAATGTGAAGCTTGCCGAGTTTTTCGTAAAACCGGGCAAAGGCTGCGGATACTTCCGATTCGTTCGAGACGTCAGCATGCTCGAAGGCGGCTTCACCTCCGGCGGCAACGATATCTCCGGCGACCCGCTTTCCGTTTTCATCATCGATATCGAGTATCCCGACAGCGGCCCCTTCCTGAGCCAGCAGCCGGGCGGCGGCTTCCCCGATACCGTTAGCGCCGCCGGTAACGACGGCGACTTTTCCTTTTACTCTATCCATATATTATCTCCCTTGCATGTGATGTCTCATTTTAGAGAAATATCCTTTTGTATTCCAGTGTTCTTTTAGTGTTAAATGTAAATGCTATTCACCGGATAAAGGAGAAGAAATGTATACCTGTAACTATCCGCATTTATTTTCACCGATTCAACTGGGCAACACGCTGTTCAAGAACAGGATATTCGCGGCTCCCACGGGGATATTTTACTCGGACCCGAAACACCGGCCGATAAACGAGACCATCAGCTATTTCGAACGGAAAGCGAAGGGCGGCCCGGCGTCGGTCTGCGTGGGTGACGCCCAGGTTGATTCCGACCACAGCCAGCACGGACGGTACAACATGTTCCTCGACGACGGCGAAATCATGCCGACGCTGAACCGGATAGCTTCCCAGATAAATCGCCACGGGGCAGTGGCGACGCTGGAGATGTTCCACGCCGGTTCGGCGGCAGTCTACTCCTACCTGGACGGAAGGGAGATATACGGCCCCCAGGAGGAGGACGTCCAGGGAACGCTCGGGCATCCGGCAGTCCATGTTCATGCCATAGGCCGGGAGATGATGGAGCGGGTGATACAGAAGCACATCGATGCCGCCCGGCTGGCGAAGCAGTGCGGATTCGGGATGATTTTCCTCCATGCCGGGCACGGCTTCCTGATGCACCAGTTCATGTCGCCGACCCTCAACCACCGCACCGACGAGTACGGTGGCTCCTACGAAAACCGAATGCGATTCCCCCTGGAGATTGTCATGGCGGTACGTAAGGCAGTGGGGCCGGATTTTCCGCTGGAATTACGGATTTCGGGCAGCGAGGTATATGAGGGAGGATACGATATCGAGTACGGTTGCCGGATTGCCGAGGCGTTCGACGGCATCGTCGACCTGATTCATGTTTCGGCCGGTTCGCATGAGGATTCGCGGGTTTTCACAGTGACGCATCCTTCGATGTTTCTCGAAGACGGGGTGAATGTCCGGTACGCGGCGGAGGTCAAAAAGCATATCAGAAAATCGAAAGTCGCGACCATCGGTGCCCTTTCCGACCCTGATTTCATGGAGGAAATACTTGCCAGCGGCAAGGCGGACGTGGTGGAGCTTGCCCGCGGCATCATCTGCGACCCGGATTTGCCGAACAAAGCCCGGACAGGGCGGACGGACGAGATACGGCACTGCATTCGATGTTTTACCTGTTTCTCCAATCTTATCCGGCACGGCCATATCGTCTGTGCCCTGAACCCGGAAATATCCGATGAATCCGAGCAGAAATTCTCGCGGCTGCCTGCCCGCAAGAAGAAAGTGTTGATTGCCGGCGGCGGGGTAGCGGGTATGGAAGCGGCCCTTACCTGTGCGAAACGGGGACATGAAGTTATCCTGTGCGAGAAATCGGGGCAACTCGGTGGGGTGCTTCGCTGCGAGGATATCGTACCGTTCAAGAAACATTTGCGCGAGTACATCGACCAGCAGGTACGACTTGTTTCAGAGGCTGGTATCGATGTCCGCCTCAACTCTCCTGTCACGAAGGAGTTGGCGGAGCAGGAAGCGCCGCATGTTATCATGGCAACGCTCGGTTCGAAACCGCTCATTCCGAACATTCCCGGCATCAACGGGCCGAAGGTAGTTCACGCCGAAGATCTGTACATTAATCCCGAAAAAGCAGGGGAGAAGGTGGTCGTTCTCGGGGGCGGGTTGGTCGGTTCCGAACTTGCCATCTACCTGGCGGAACTCGGCAGGGATGTCACCATTCTGGAAATGCTGCCGCGCCTTAATGCGGGGGATAATTCGATTCACGGTCAGGCAATCGACCTTCAGATTGACCGGCTGAACATTAAACTCGCCCTGAACACGAAAGTGGTGGAGATAAACTCTCAAGGCGTTATTGGCGAAAGCGTTGCGGGGCGGAAGACATTTGGAGCGAATACGGTAGCGCTCGCCCTGGGGAGGGTGCCCAGATGGGATGAGGCGGACGAGTTACGGTTTTGCGCACCGGAGTTTCACCAGCTCGGCGACTGCCTGGCGGCAAAAACGATTTACGAATCGACCCGGACGGCCTACAATATCGCAATGGATATCGGCGAGCACTGAAAAAGAAACAGGATAAAACGAGGGGTACAAGATGAGCGAGCAGAAATCTGCGTATGATATCCGGGTGACGCTTCTCGGTACCGGCGGGCCGCCGCCGGTGATGGAACGATTCGGTCCGAGTGTCCTCGTCGAAGTCGGAGGAGAAAAATTGTTATTCGATGCCGGCCGGGGGTCGCTCCAGCGGCTTTTCCAGCTTAAACCCCCGGTCAGCCAGGTACGGTCCATTTTCCTGACTCACCTGCATTCCGACCACATTGTCGGGCTTCCCGACTTATGGCTGACCGGCTGGTTGAACGGCCGGGCGGATTCCCCTTTGAAGGTATGGGGGCCACGGGGAACCGAAGAGATGATGAAATATCTTGACCTGGCGTTTTCGTTCGATATCCGGATTCGCCTCTACGACGACCGGCCGTCGCCCCAGGGAATCGTTGTTGATGCTAAAGATGTCACAGAAGGAACAATCTTTGAAAAAAACGGCGTTCATGTGACGGCTTTCGAAGTCGATCACGCGCCGATAGTACCGGCTTTCGGTTACCGGGTTGACTATGCCGGGAAATCGGTTGTTATCTGTGGCGATACCCGGTACACCGAGCACATCATCCCCTTCGCCCGGGGCACGGACGTTCTGATTTACGAAGCAATCGTCCCCGACATGATGCGGGGGCCGGACGGGAAGATACATGAGGGGGCGCAGAGGGTCATCGACCATCACGCCGTACCGGAGAAGGCGGGCGAACTTTTCACGAAGGTGAACCCGGGACTGGCGGTGTACTCGCACATCATTCCGGTCACGGCGAAAGCGGAAAACCTGATTCCACCGACCCGAACAACCTACGCCGGAGCGCTGGAAGTCGGCGACGACCTGATGGTAATCGAGATTGGCGAAACGATAAAAGTAAAACGGTTACAGGGATAACGGCTGATGGCGAAACTGGTGCTCGACCTGCACGATATTTACAATAAAGGCTACACTATCGATAAGGAACTAAACCGAATAATTACCGAGGCGGTCGAAAAGAAAATCACCCTCGTCGAGATTATTCCGGGCAAGGGGTCCGGGGCGCTCAAGAAGAAAGTCCTGCGCTTCCTGCAACAGTCGGATATAAAGAAACTGTACCATCGAATCGAAAAGGACGATAAAAATTTCGGCAGGATATTCGTGCATTTTCGTCACTAGTGTCTCCACACGACATAATTTTGTGGTATAATAATTATTGGCCACGTAGACCGGGTTATACGTCGTAACACTACCGCTTAACCTTGCTCACCAGGGTTGAACGGTTTTTTTATGGCTTCAGGCTCTGACTTGCAAAGGGAATCAGACTTCGGGCACCAGAAGGTTCCAGTCCGCAGGTAACAGGGAATACCGTGGACTTAAAAATTGCAGGCAGGGATATAATGACAACAGAATTTCTCCTCTCAGGCTTGAATGCCGAACTTGAACAGACCGTAACCGACCTCGGGTATATCGAACCGACACCCATCCAGACAGAAGTGATACCGTTAATGCTGGAAGGGCATGATGTTATCGGCCAGGCACAGACCGGCACCGGCAAGACGGCCGCTTTCATGCTGCCGATTATCCAGACGCTCGACATGAGACGTGACGGGATTCAAGCGCTGGTACTGGCGCCGACCCGCGAGCTGGCGCTTCAGGTAGCGAAGGCGTCGACCGAATACGGGAAGCATCTGAACGTGCGGGTGCTGGCGGTATACGGCGGCCAGCCGTACTATCAGCAGATAAAAAGCCTCCGGCAGGGAGTCGATATCGTCGTTGGCACGCCGGGACGGCTTCTCGATCTCATTCAGAAAGAAGAACTGAACCTCAGTTCTGTCAGAACCGTCATTATTGATGAAGCCGACGTGATGCTCAGCATGGGGTTCATCCAGGACGTCGAAGACATTCTGGCGAATTGCCCTTCGGAACGGCAAACGGCGCTGTTTTCCGCTACCATACCCCCGCAGATTGCCCAACTGGCAAAAAAGTACATGCAGTCGCCGAAGTTCGTGGCTATCAAGAGCCAGCATTTGACGGTCGATTCGGTCGACCACCGCTACTGCCTGGTCAACAAAGATGACAAGCTGGCGGTTCTGACAAGACTCTTTGAAGTCGAGGATATATCCAGCGCTTTAATTTTTGTCAATACCCGCATCGGCACGAGCGACCTGGTCAACGAACTGATGGGGCGGGGATTTCCCGCTGAAGCCCTGAACGGTGACCTTCAGCAGCAGACCCGCGAACAGGTATTAAACCGGTTCCGTAACAAGCAAATCAGTGTTCTTGTTGCGACAGACATGGCTGCTCGTGGGCTTGACATAACCGAAATATCCCACGTTATCAATTACGACCTGCCGGATGACCCGGAGTTATACGTGCACCGCGTCGGACGGACCGGACGGGCTGGAAAATCAGGTATTGCCATATCACTGGTGACGACGAAACAGACGTGGAAGCTTCACCGGATTGAAGGCTACACCCGACAGCCGATTACCCGGATACCGATTCCAACGGTTGAGCAGATAGAGGCCCACCGTGATGAAAAGCTGCTCGAGCAGATGGCTATGTGGTTGAAGCGGGGCCGCTGCCAGAAAGAGCTGAGCATGGTCGAAAAGCTTATGGAACAGGAATTCGATGTGTACCAGATAGCCGCAGCAGCTTTGAAGATTGCCCGGCGGGAAGAAAAGCAGCGCCCCATTGCCCGGGTGGCTGAAGTTCGTGAAGAACGGTTTCAGAGAACCGGACAGAGGACGGCAATAGCTCCGAGAAGAAACAGCCGTAATTCGCCCGGCGTGGTTGAACGCGGCATGGTACGGTTGAGCCTCAGCGCCGGCAAAGAACACGGCATCAAACCCGGTGATATTGTCGGTTCGATAGCTTATCACGCTGATTTTCCGGGTAATACCATTGGGGCTATCAGTATCCTTGACAGACACTCTCTGATAGATGTGCCCGAGAAATATGCCGAGCAGGCGCTGAAAAAAGCCGGGAAGTATAAGTTAAAGAATAATCAGGTGACATTGCAGCTCGCCTGATAAATTTTCCTTATTTTTATTTGCGCCCGACTTTTCCGTATAATAGGTGCATCACACTCAATTCACAGGAGGATGTATGACGGAAAAGGACAGGGTTTACAAGTTTCTGAATCCGGTTGGTATTCAGGAACCGGTTAAGATGCATGGTTTAGCTCCGCGTCTCAAGACGCTCGACGGGGCGAGAATTACTCTCAGCATCGGTGCCGGCGGCGAACAGGGGATTCTCATCCCATTGGCAAAGATGCTTCCCGAGCGATACCCGCAGGTAAAGTGGAACATCAGTTATGCCGCTCCCCATATGACGAAAGAGGGAAGTGTAGCGATTGCTGATGACGAATGGGAGACGACGGATGCTCTCATCCGGGGCGTCGTGTGGTGACATGGCGCCATATGGGAGCAGTTGCCCCATCTGACATCGATTGAAAAACGCGGTATTCCCACTGTATTCATCATTTTCGAAGACCAGGACGAGTGCTGGAGACAGGCCTGCCTGGTAAACGGCATCGCGCCGCTGCGGCGTGTCTGGGGTTCCCGGCATATTCCCGGCCCTCAGGATGTGCCGACCTGGATAGACAAGATGATGAACGAACTGGTTCGGCCTCTGACTGACGAGGAAAAGAACCCGCCGAGCTTCGATATCGCCAATCCCCGCTATATTTTCGAAGGGACGATTCCCGAAGCCCAGCAGTTTTTCAGACAGACCGAACGGATTCCTCAGCTCTATAACAACGCGCCTATCTGCAAGTACACGGACGGTTTACCGATAGTCCCGCCGACGGAGGAACTTGTCCGTGAAATGTTGAAAGGCACCAGCCACAAGCCCGACGAACTTATCACCTACCAGTCCGACCACCGAGTCGGCGACCGGTTAAGCCAGATGGGCAATTCGGGAGCGAAAGGCCAGCCCGTCTTTTTCATGCCGTTACGGCGGAAAGCTACCGTCGAGAAGATTGCGACCATCGGGGTGATGGCCGGTTGCGAACCGAAGCATATGCCGATTCTGCTTGCCATTGCCGAAGGTGGCGGGGGCGCCGGAGACGGTAGGGGCGGAGGCTCGTACGTTGTCAGCGGGCCGTACGCCAAGGAAATCGAAATGAATTTCGATACCAATGTTATGGGGCCTGGCAGTCCGGCGAACCGGTGTATCGGGCGCGCCTGCGACCTGATGTGGCGAAACCTGGGCGGCAACATTCCGAACGTGACAAACTGCGGTGTCTGGGGTAACCCTGTGCATAACTGCATACCCGAAAACGATGACGCCCTGCCGCCGGGATGGTCGAGCATCCGGGAAGAGTACGATTTTGGCAAAGACGAAAGCGTTGTCGTGGGGGTACGAATCGCTGAAACGCTGCACCGGACCGAATTCATGCCGGGCGGTTACCGCGAATTTCAGAAGAGCGGACACGGAGGAATCGGTCGAAGGCTGGGAGTCAAGGGTGTTCCCGGCCCTCATAACTGGCTGGCCTATTTCGCCGACAGTCTCTGGGCGAACTGGGAAGGCGGCAAGACCTTCTTCATGCTACCGGAAATGGCCCGGGATTTACAGGGCTGCGGCTTCAAGACGAAAGACGCAGTCTACGAATGGCTCTACAAGAAGAGTTTCATGACCGTCAAGCAGTACCGCACCCATCAGCGGCCGGATGTTACGACGAATGCCTGGAAGGGTATCGAAGCTACTTCGGGAAAACCGTGGAAAGAATTACCCGAGGATTACATGGTACCGGCGGTTTCGAACCCGTTCGAAAACTGCATTATCGTCACCGGGGGTGGCGAAGAGCAGGCACTCTGGACGGACGGACGTCAGCCGGGTTCAGATCCCGCCTTCAGTATCGATAACTGGCGGTAAAAAATCAACGACTGATTACAAGCGGCTCATCGCAAGATGAGCCGCTTTCGCTTTTCCGGGGGTTGTTGAAAGGGCGGGAGGCTGTTGCTACAATGTGAGGCGTAGATAATTCGACTCGTATAAGCCTTCGCGGATGAACCGGATATGCTGAAAAGCCTGAACAGTAAAGTGATTTTCTCGATTGCCGTGGTGACCCTGCTCGGGGTATTTTTAACCGGGCTGGTGGTGGTGCTGACGGTCCGGTTACAGATGTACCGGGAATACGGAATCGAGAAAGAAGCGGCCGTCGAATCACTTTCGCTGGCGCTGGCCGGGGACCTTGAATCAGGAAACCACGAGCGGATAGAGGAGACCATCAAGTCCGCCCTGGTATACCAGAATATCGAAACGCTGACCGTCTACGATATAAACGGCAAAGTCGTTGCTTCGTCATCCGATTTGAACGGGATTAAAACCCTCGATATCTCACGGCATACCCTGGCGGCCAATGGAGTGGCGGTCGGCAGCTTCGAAGCCGGGTTTTCGAACCGGTACATCAACGAACTGGTAGAGAACACAGTTATCGCCCTGATTATCGTGGTGGCGGGATTTCTGCTGCTGGTCGGAACCAGTTTATTCCTGTTTATCAGACATTCGGTTCTCCAGCCGATTCGGCGCTTTACCGGGGCTATCGGTGAGATGAATACCGGGAATCTTTCGGTGAGAATCGATATTGATTCCGAAGATGAAATCGGTTTCCTGGCAGGGGCATTCAACGGTATGACGGAGAACCTGCAGAAATCACAGGCTGCCCTGCAACAATCCCATGATGAACTGGAGGAGAAGGTCAATCTCAGAACACGCGGAGAACGACGGCGAACGGAGCAACTGCGTACCATCAACGAAGTCGGGCGAAAAATCAGCTCGTATCTCAGTCTCGACGAATTGCTGGTTTTCGTCGTCAGTTCGCTTAAGGAAACATTCAATTACTATACGGTCAATGTCTTCCTGACCGGGGAAAGCAATGATGTCCTTGAATTACGGGCGGGTACCGGTGGATACGAGGGAGAAATACCGGCCGGGCTGACCGTCGAGTACGGACGGGGAATCATCGGCGCTGCGGCTGAAAATGGCGGTTACCTCATCGTTCCGGATGTGACGGTGGACGAGCGGTTTCTTTCAGCCGGGGAATTACCCGGCACCTGTTCAGAGCTGGCTGTGCCGATTACGCTTGGCGATGAGGTCATGGGGGTGCTCGATGTACGAAGCGATGAAGTCAACGCCTTCGATGAAATAGATGTTTTTACTGTTCAGACGATTGCCGACCAGCTCGCGGTGGCGATACAGAACACCCGTTATTACAGCGAAACAAGGGAACTGGCGGTTATTACGGAACGGAACCGGCTGGCGCGGGAGATTCATGATACGCTTGCCCAGGGGTTTACCGGCATTATCATGCAGCTCGAAGCTGCCGAACAGGCGATGGAGAACGACGAAACCCAGGCTCTGAAACACCTCGAAACCGCCCGGAGACTGGCCAGGGAAAGCCTCAACGAAGCCCGGCGTTCGGTGTGGGCACTCCGTCCGCAGGCGCTGGAACAACGGTCGTTCATCGATGCCCTTCGCACCGAACTGGAAACACTGCGCAGCGAAACTTATCTGCACATACAACTTTCAGTACCTGATGAAACAATGCGCTTGAGTCCCGATGTCGAGAATGCCCTGCTGAGAATTATGCAGGAGGCTTTCAATAACATCCGGAAACATGCTGAAGCTGAAAACGTCAGAGTTACGCTCGAACAGTCGGGCAGCGATGTCAGGCTGACGGTAGAAGATGACGGCATCGGATTCGATACAACGAAGGACCGGCGGGACCGGTTCGGTTTGATAAGCATGAGAGAAAGGGCGAAGCTGCTGGGAGGTTTGTTCGAGATAACCAGCGAAACAGGCAAGGGGACACGGCTGACGGTGACGATGCCGGCCGGGGAGAGAATGAATGGAAAATAAGCGAATCAGGATACTGATAACGGACGACCATTACGTGGTTCGGGAAGGTCTGGCGGCAATGCTCTCAAGGGAAGACTACATCGACGTTGTCGGTGAGGCTGAGAACGGAGCGGTAGCGATTAAAAAAGCCGATGAACTCAAACCTGACATCATATTGATGGATTTACGGATGCCGGAAGTGGACGGGGTCGAAGCGATGAAGCAGATAAGGAATCGGCATCCGGAGATAAAGTTCATCGTCCTGACGACCTACGATAACGATGAGGATATCTTCAAAGGAATCGAAGCCGGGGCGCGGGCTTATCTGCTGAAGGATTCGCCGAGGGAGGAGTTGTTCCGGGCGATACGGGCAGTGTACCGGGGAGAATCGTTAATCGAACCGGCAGTAGCGGGAAAGGTGCTTGACCGGCTGGTCGAGTTGTCGCAGCAGGGCATAGCGGCCGAACTCTCAAAACGGGAGATAGAAGTGCTCGAACTGGTGGCGAAAGGAACAGGGAACAAATCGATTGCCGAACAACTGAATATCAGCGAAAGCACAGTGAAAACACACCTTCAAAGTATATTCCAGAAACTGGAGGCGAATGACCGCACCGAGGCGGTGACGAAAGCCTTATCCAGGGGAATTATCCGGCTTTAAGAAGGGCGACATCGGTCAAAAGGATGACCCGGCAGTCATCCTTTTTTCTTTCATAAAACCGGGTATATCAGCGATTACAGGAATCACGCCCGGGTATACAGTAGAGGTAAGACATGAGAATATATCCGGGGAGGACAAAGATGTTCAGGAAAATGGTTAAACTTTTACTGGCGGTGCCGGTAGCGGTGTTAATTGTCATGGCGGCTTCGACGCCGGCTGCGGCAGCCGAGCTTCGGAGCGATAACAGTATCATCATTGCCAGCGGGGATGTTGTGAACGACGACCTTTACCTGGCGGGAAACAGGGTTGCGATTCACGGGACGGTCAACGGCGACGTCCTGGCTGCCGGAGATACCATACAAATCGATGGTACGGTA
>CAYXEG010000073.1:14175-14391 GCA_964463875.1 uncultured Dehalococcoidales bacterium | reverse complement strand
GACGCCAAATTACTGATGTCTCAGTGTCCCGAAGTGAAATCAGCGAAATATATCGACCCGGTTTTCTGCCCTGATACGATTGCCGGCAGAATCGACACTCCCCCGTTCGACGATATCAGAGTTCGTCAGGCCATGAACCTGGCCGTCAACCAGCAGGAAATCCTGGATGATTACTATTCGGGTGACGGCGAGTTGTACGGCTGGCCCTTCCCCAAT
>CAYXEG010000073.1:0-14165 GCA_964463875.1 uncultured Dehalococcoidales bacterium | reverse complement strand
TATCACCAACTTCGAACCTTTCTACACTCCCTGGGAAGAACTGCCGGAAGACGTTACAATGCTGTATTCCTATGACGTCGAAAAAGCCAGGCAGTTAATGACCGAGGCCGGCTATCCGGACGGTTTCAAGACAAAGATTGTTTGCGCCGGTGTACCCTCGACGGTCGATTATCTCTCGATAATTGTCGCCTATCTCCAAGAAATCGATATCGAATTAGAAATCGTCCCGATGGAATCGAGTGCCTTTACCGGGTACCTTTTCGGAAAGAATCAGAAACCCGGCGAAATGATGTGTTCGACCGCGGTACTGGCTCCGGATACGCCGCTGGCCGTCAATCCGGTCGTTCCCTTCAACTTCGCCTTTATCAAAGACCCGTATTACAACCGGATTTTCGAAGCTCAGGGCCGGGCGATTGTAACCGACCCCACCTACTGGGCGCAAATCATCAAGGAAATGAACGTTTACCAGTTGGCTTCAGCCTGGGGTATCTGGAAACCCATGCCCTATACATATAATCTATGGTGGCCCTGGGTTGAAGGATACCACGGCATGACCATGACCGGATGGGCCAGGGAAAGTGAATTCAATAAAATGCTCTGGGTGGATACCGAACTGAAGAAGGCTCTCGGGTACTAACAACCGATGAGGATGAAGAAACCGTAGAACTGACAGAAGGCTTGTAGAAATATCATGAAGACCGGGGATGGCAGCCAGCAACGGAAACAACGAGCGTCTGCCACCCCCCTTTTCTTTAATCTAATAATCAATGCCGACATTACCAGGAGGTTACGATGGATAAGGTGAATCAGGAAGACAGGATATACCGGGAATTACAGCAGCATCTGGACAGCGGTCCGGGAGGATTTCACGCCTCGGCTTCAGGAGCGGATATTGTTCTTCTGAAACATATACTCAATCCCGAAGAAGCCAAAATTGCCACGATTCTTTCGACCATGAAATGGGAGCCGGTCGGAAAAATCCACAAGCGGGTCACGAAAGCCGGTCTGGTTATGACGGTTGACGACCTGCGGAAAAAACTCGATGAAATGGTCAGAAAAGGCGGTATCGTCGTTCGCAGCTATGCTTTCGGCGGGGAAAGACGATACAAGAACGTCGGCGTCGCCGCCGGCGGCATGCTGGATTTCCAGGTAAACCGGTTGACACAGGGCTTTATCGATGACATGGACAAGTACCACGAGGAAAGTTTCGCCCAGCGAGTCGAAGGGCCGAAAAAGCCAATGGTTTCCCAGCTCAGGGCAATACCGGTGAATAAAAGTGTCCCTCTCCCGGAGAAAACCCTCATCGGCGTCTACGATGACGTCCGGGCGCTCGTCGAAAAACAGCCCGGCCCGTTCTCGGTCGCGAATTGCGTCTGCCGCCAGATGAAAGACATGCGGAATCAACCCTGTAAATACTCCGATATCAGGGAAACCTGTATCCAGATTGGGCCCGACCACGCCCGCCAGTACATCGAAATGGGTATCGGCCGGCAGATTACCAGGGAAGAAGTGTACGAAGTCCTTGACCGGGCGCGTGACGCCGGTTTCATCCTGCAGCCGGAGAACTCCGAAAAACCGGAAAACATCTGCTGCTGTTGCGGCGATTGCTGCGGTCCTCTTTCAGCCGCAAAAAAATCGCCCCGCCCTTCGGATTTCTATACCTCCAACTATCACGTTGACGTCAACCTCGATTTATGTAAGGGGTGCGGCGTCTGCATCAGCCGCTGCGAGATGGGCGCCCGGGTAATGAAGGACGGTGTCTCGGTTGTCGACCAGGAACGATGCATCGGCTGCGGTAACTGCGTCGTTACCTGTAAAACAGGAGCCAGCCGGATGGTCCGGAGAAGTAATCCCGGTACCCCTTTCAAAGATAAAGACGATATGTTCATGAACATCATGGCCGGAAAATTAAGTAAATGGGATATGCTTAAACTGAGAGCGAAAATGCTCCTCGGTATCAATGTCTAGCTTTTCGTACTTGAAATAACCGTCATCATGTGACAAAGTATATATTCCAGTAATCCGGAGAATTGTCCGGGTTACCGGAAAAATATCAGGAGGGAATAATGAAAGCAGCCGTTTGTTATGAATACGGAAAACCTTTGGTCATCGAAGAACTCGAGATGGAGTCTCCTCACCGGCGTGAGGTAAAAGTAAAACTTGCCGCAACCGCCATCTGCCACTCCGACCTTCATTTCATAAGCGGCGATTTACCGTTTCCGCTGCCCTTTGTCCCGGGACACGAATCGGCCGGCTTCGTTGAGGAAGTCGGTGAAGGCGTCACTAATGTCAAACCGGGCGACCGGGTCGTCGTATCGCTGCTCCGTTCCTGCGGGGAATGCCGCTACTGCCGGACCGGCCGGCCGAGCATGTGCACCGCCGTCTGGCCGCTCGACAGCGAGAGCCGCTGGAAGAATAAAAGCGGTAAACCCGTTTATCACGGGTTGCGGGTGGGTTCCTACGCCGAGTACTGCATGGTCGATAAATCCCAGGTTGTCCCCCTGCCGGACGATATGCCGATGGACCGGGCAGCCCTGCTGGCCTGCGGTGTTATTACCGGTTATGGAGCGGTCATCAACAAGGCTAAGGTAAAACCCGGACAGAGTTGCGTCATCGTCGGAGCCGGCGGCGTCGGATTGAACGCCATCCAGGGCGCCGCAATCGCCGGAGCGTACCCGATTATCGCCGTCGATATGCTTGACAATAAACTGGAATCCTCGAAAGCCTTCGGAGCGACTCACCTGGTGAACGGCTCGAAAGGCAACCCCGTCGAACAGGTAAAGAAACTGACCGGCGGGTACGGCGCTGATTGCGTCATCATCACCGTCGGTATCACCTCGGCTATCGAACAGGCAATCGGCATGCTCGGCAGGCAGGGAACTGCCGTCATCGTCGGGCTGGCAACGCAGAACATGTCCGTCTTCCCGATGGATATCATCGATAACGAGAAAGTCATCACCGCCAGCTTCATGGGAACGACCAATATCACCGAGGATATTCCCGTCCTGATTAACCTCTATAAAGCCGGGAAGCTGAAACTCGATGAACTTATCACCGGGCATTATCCGCTCGACAGGATTAACGATGCGATTGATTCGGTCACCCGGGGACAGGCGTTAAGAAATATTATCGCTATGACGTAGGCCAGCCGGAACTTCGTAACAGGCACAACCGCGACCCGTCACGGCTGTGCATCAAGGAGAACGAATGAACAGTATACTCGACGGTATAAAAGTACTTGATTTCACCCAGGTCTACTCGGGACCTTTCTGCACCCTTCTCCTGAAGGACTTCGGAGCCGAAGTCATTAAAATCGAGCGCCCCGGAGCCGGCGATTTAACGAGGGGTGACGTCCCCCGCACCGTCGGCATGGAAAGCGGCCCGTTCATCAACCTGAACCGGGGGAAAAAGAGCATCACCCTCAACCTGAAAGAGAAAAAAGGTATAGAAATCGTTAAAAACCTGGTCGGCCGGTTCGACGTCCTTGTGGAAAACTTCAGTCCCGGCACAATGGATAAACTCGGGCTTGGCAGCCGGGAACTGTGTGCGCTCAATCCGAAGCTGATTTATGCCTCAATCTCCGCTTACGGACAGACGGGGCCGTTCCGCGATTACCCTGGATTCGACCCCGTCGCCCAGGCAATGGGCGGCATGGTGATGGTTACCGGGTATCCGGATGCACCGACCCGGTGCGGCGTTTCGATTGCCGATTTTTCGTCCGGTTTCTTCACAGCTTACTCAATCGTCGGCGCCCTCCTCCATCGCTTCCGCACCGGCGAAGGGCAGACTATCGACATGTCAATGCAGGAAAGCATCTGGCAACTGGCCTCGATGGAATACGCCCCTCATGTGTTCCTTAATAACCAGGAACCGCCCCGGCTGGGCAACCAGCATTCGGCAATGATTCCCTGCAACCTGTACCCGACGAAGAACGGACGCATTTTCATCATGGCCGGGGTCCTCGACCAGTTGAGACGACTTTTCACCGTCATGGGCAGGGAGGATTTACTCACCTCACCCTATTACGCCAATCAGCACGAACGCATCAGGTACCGCAATGAAATTGATACCCTGGTCAGAGAGTGGACTGAAACGAAAACAACCGAAGAACTGCAAACCATACTGAAAGAAGCCGATATCCCCTGTTCGGTACTGCCGACCTTTTCCGAAGTCTGCAACGACCCGCAATTGAAGAGCCGGAAAGCCATCATCGAAATCGAGCAGGATATCTCCGGCAAGGTCACGGTACCGGGGTCTATCTTCAAGCTCTCGAAAACCCCCGGCAGAATCGACTACCCGGCGCCCTTCCTCGGCCAGCATACCGCCGAAGTACTCTCCGGAATGCTCGGTTACACGGAAGAACAAATCGGTCAACTCGCCGAAAGCGGTGTTATCTAACCCTGTTTTGCTTAAAAGTATTTTTATGTAAACAGGGTTAGAAACCTTTTTTCATACAGCCGTACCGTACCGGGCGAACCCTGGTCCGCCCGGTACGGCTGAGCGGCACCTTGTCCGTTTCTCAATCATTAATACTGTTTTAATGTCTCCTCCGTATCTCCTTGCTGACGTGAAGCTACAGTTAAGGAAAACCACCCAATACTGAAGAGAATTGTAATATTTTTGTAAGGTGTTTGTAATGCATTTTTAATACTAGTTTATGTTTTTTAACTTGTTATTAAGGCGAGTGCCCTATTATTAACCTAGGATAAGAATAATGGTTAAGAAAGTTATCGGAATCGGCCTCGCTTTTATGATGCTGTCAGGTATGATGGCCATCGGTACCTGGGCATATTTCAGCGACTTCGAAACGGCTTCCGGTAACGTCATGGCGGCCGGTATCCTGCTTCTTAAAACCAACGATACCGACGGTGTCAGCCAGACCTTCTTCGCCACTGACCTCCGCCCCGGCAGCGAAGTCGGCCCGGAAACTATCTACCTCAAGAACGCTGGTACCATCGATGAAACGAGCGTCGAATTCGTTTTTTCCTACACCGAGGCGAATGCCGAAAGAAACCCGGTCGATAAAACCGCCGATGAAACCGCCGGCCAGATTGAGGTTATTACCCTCTCCTATAACGGAACCAGTATCCTCGCCGATATCGCCGATACCAACGGCAACGGCTACAAAGATGTCTACGACCTGGCTCACGACACACTGGACGGCTATCCGGGCATCGTCGCCGAAGACATCAACGAATTCACCATCGCCATCAAACTTCGAGAAGGTACCCCCGGTACCTTCCAGGGCGACGGAATTGAAATCACCATGACGTTCATCCTCACTCAATAAGTTATGCAGGCTTTTGCACATGAATTCTACGGTAACACTGTCACAACCCCGGCGCTCAGGAAAGTAACTTCATCCTTTGTTCTCTTCCGTCCGGACCGGGCGTTTCCTGATGACCGTTTCCTGAAACCGACACTACCGACCTGTTTTTCTGGTAAAATGAACGTGGGATACCCTCGGAACGGAGTGGCGGCATGAATCTGAAAATCTGGATAATGGCAACACTCGGTATCGTTATCGGGATTTCAACCGCGCTCTATGTCGGCACTACCCTCAGCTTTTTTAACGATATCCAGGAAAGCTCGGAAAACGTCGCTGCCATCCGCTGGGGAGTGACCGATATCGCCGAAGGCTTCGAATCCGAGGACTGGGCCGATAACTGGACGGAAAACGGAGAAACGGACTGGGTCGTTACTTCAGATATCGTTCACGGAGGCAGCTATTCCCTCAGCAGCAATATCTCCAGTAAAGGCTTCCTTACCTCCAATGATATCGATGCCTCCGAAGCCGATAATGTTACCGTTTCATTCTGGTTTTACGTCACCGAACCGCTCAGCCCGGGCGAGTTCCTCATCGAAACCTTCAATGGCACCGACTATAACGAATGGTACGATATCACCGAATATCCCGGCTACGCTATCGGGCAATGGGTGCTTTTCCGGGGGACGCTTTCCGACGTTTCCAGCCTCTTCGCCGGTTCCCGGCTGAGATTTAACACAAGCGGCCTGACCGGCAACGCTGTCGTGTATATAGATACTATTAACCTGTTGATTGAAAACTTCCCGCCGGCCGCACCGACCGGATTGCAGGCATCCGCCGGAGATACGGTTATCGACCTCGACTGGAATGACAACACGGAACATGACCTCTGGGGGTACAACCTCTACCGGAGTACCGACAGCGGCGGACCGCATGAAAAGGTAAATTCAACCCCGATACTCACCAGTCAGTACACCGATACCAATCTCACCAACGGTACGACCTACTGGTACTACGTAACGGCAGTCGATACCGGCAATCTCGAAAGCAGCCCGAGTGAAGGAGCCTCTGCCGAACCGCACGAGATTGGCCCGTCAGCCCCGACCAACCTGGATGCAACCGCCGGGGACAGGAAAGTTACCGTTACCTGGAACGCCAGCATGGAGAGCGGAATCGCCGGGTATAACCTGTACCGTAAAACAGCTCTTACCAGCTACGCTAAACTCAATGAAACCCTGCTCATCGACCCTTCGTATATCGATGAAGCCGTTACCATCGGCACCACCTACTATTACGTGGCGACCGCCGTCGATGAGGATGATTTAGAGAGCGTTTACTCGAACGAGGACAGCGCCGCTCCCTTTAACGCTCCCCCGGCAGCTCCGATAAACCTGTTCGCCAGCGGAGAATATGAAGCCGTCATTCTCACCTGGAGCGCCAACACCGAACCCGACTTTTCCGGCTACAGTGTCTACCGCAGCCTGGTTGACGGCGGCCCGTACACGAAGATAACCTCCGGGTTGCTCTCCTCCCCCACGTATACCGATATCGGCCGGACGAACGGGACCACGTACTACTACGTCGTTACCGCTACCGATAACCTCTCGGCAACAAGCGTCTACTCCCTCCAGGCGAGCGCCACCCCCGGTGACGCTCCACCGGCTTCGCCCCTCAACCTGACGGCGACTGGCGGCGAACGCCAGGTATCGCTTGACTGGAGTAACTCGCCTGAGGGCGACCTCGCCGGGTATAACGTCTACCGGAGCCTGACATCGAGCAGCAATTTTACGCAGATTAACTATACGGCGGTAACGAACAGCTTGTATACCGATTACAACGTCAGCGGCAACGTCACCTACTACTACTACGTCACCGCCTATGACCTCGGAAATAATGAAAGCAGCCAGTCTAACGAGGCGTCCGCCACGCCGACCGACGCCCCGCCTTCGGCGCCAGTCAACCTCCAGAGAACGATTGCCTCCCGGACCGTCTACCTGACCTGGAACCAGAACACCGAAGACGATATGCAGGGTTACTATGTCTACCGCAGCCTGACGTCCGGCGGGCCGTACACCCAGTTAAACAGTTTGATAACGACCAACAGCTACGAGGATACCGGCCTGACCAACGGCACCGATTACTACTATGTTGTTACCGCTGTCGACTTCGGCGGTAACCTGAGTACTTACTCTAATGAAGTGAGAGGTCGGCCGTTCGCCTCACCCCAGTATTTCCTCAACGACGGCTTCGACGGAACGCCTTGGGATGAGTATTTCGACCCCGGTGGCACGAACGGCTGGTACCGTGAAACGTCTATTACTCACAGCGCACCAGCTTCTGCCGGCAGTAACGACAGCCAGAGGGGCTACCTCGCCAGCAACTCCATCGACACCTCGAAAGTTGACAGCCTGACCGTTTCGTTCTGGATATACGGCAACAGCAAACTTGCTACCGGCGAATGCTGGGTCGAATATTTCAATGGTTCGTCGAACATCCCGCAGCATGATGTGACAACACTGCTGACGGCAAGAAATACATGGCAGAGAATAATTCTCAATATCGACCGTAACTCTGCCCCGCAGTTCTTTTTCCAAAACTTCCGGCTCGTCTTCAACAGTAACAGCCTCAATACAAATCAATCCGCCGTTTATGTCGATGACGTCCTGGTAATCGGCGACGAGTATACGGACACTGTTCCGCCGGCCGCGCCAACCGGATTGACCGCCACACCCGGCGACACAACCGTCTACCTGGCCTGGAACTATGTCGATGAAAACGATGTCTGGGGCTACAATATCTACCGGAGCGAAACCTCGAATACGACCGGCTTCGTCAAGATTAACGGAAGCAGTATCGTCACTAATGAATACTATACGGATACCGGCCGCACCAACGGCGTCATGTACTATTACTATGTTACCACCGTCGACTTCGCGACGAATCAATCCGTCGAGTCCCTCCATGCCGCCGCCACACCGGTCGGGCTGCCTCCGGCCGCCCCAACCGGCCTGACCGCAACCGCCGGTGAATTCACCGTCTTTCTCGACTGGAATGACAATACCGACTACGACCTGAGCGGGTATAATGTCTACCGCAGCACAACTTCAGGCGGACTGTATGCGAAAATTAACGCCTCGCTGATTCCCGAAGGAACGAGTAATTTTACTGATAACAACAGCGGCGCATGGCTGACCGCCGGTACTACGTACTATTACGTGGTGAAAGCGGTCGATGACGATACGTACGAAAGTACCGGCTCGAACGAAGCCTTCGCCACCCCGTACGATATCGCTCCGGCAGCCCCGACAGGACTGACCGCGGCCGGTCAAAACCGACAGGTATTCCTTGACTGGAACGATAATACCGAGTGGGATTTAGCCGGTTACAACATCTACCGCAGCACCGCCAACGGTACCGGCTACTTCAAGGTTAACCCGAGCCTGGTCCCCGCCGGCACGAGCAACTTCACCGATACCGGCCTCACCGGCGGTATCATGTACTACTACATCGTCAGAGCGGTCGATAATACCGGTAACATCAGTACGCCGTCGAACCAGGCGAACGCTACCCCCGCCGATGATGCCCCGGGTGCCCCGACAGGCTTGACGGCAACTACCCCCTTCGAGCGGATGGTGTACCTCGACTGGAATGATAACACCGAAACCGACCTTGCCGGGTACAACCTCTACCGGAGCACCACTTCCGGCAGCGGCCACGTGAAGATAAACGCCGGCCTGCTGACGACCAGCAACTATACCGATACGGGCAGAATCGGCGGCGTTACCTGTTACTACTACGTGAAAGCCGTCGACAACATCATGCAGGAAAGCCCGGCTTCGGGCGAAGCCTCGGCGCTCGTCTACGATAACCCGCCGGCGGCACCGACCGGCCTCACCGCTACGGGACAGCCGCTCCAGGTCTACCTGACGTGGAACGCCAATAATACCGAAGATGACTTCAACAGCTACACCATCTACCGGAGCCAGACCGACAATACCAGTTACTCATTCCTGGTGGCGAACGTAACCGATACGTATTACCGCGATTTCGCCGCCGATGAAGGGTTTACCTGGTACTATTACATTACCGCTAGCGATAACGCCTCCAATGAGAGCGCCGCTTCCAATGAAACCTTCGCCGCCCCGCTCGGCGGCGCCCGCCCGGCGAAACCAACCGGCCTCAGCGCAACCCCGGGCGACCGGAAGGTAACCCTTTCCTGGAACGCCAACAGCGAACCGGACCTGGCCGGGTACAACCTCTACCGGAGCTCAACTTCTGGCGGCCCGTTTTCTCTGGTGTATTCCTGCAATCAGTCGGTGCTCGGCTATATCGATACCGGCCGCACCGGCGGCGTAACCTATTACTACACTGTCAAAGCCTTCAACGATGCCTTTGTCGAAAGCCTTGCTTCCGACGAGGCTTCCGCCCTCGTTTACGATAATCCCCCGGCAACACCGACGAACCTCACCGCCGATAACACTACCGAGCGCCAGGTATATCTCAATTGGGATGACAATACCTTCGATGATGATTTCAGCCACTTCGATGTCTACCGCAGCGACAACGATAACAGTACCTATGTAAAGATAAATTCATCGAATCTCATCGTCAGCGAATACCTCGACACCAGCAGGACCGGCGGCGTTACCTATTACTATTACGTCAAGGCTTACGATTTGGCGGGTAACCCGAGCGCTAATTCGACCGAGGTTTGGACTACCGTCTTCGACGCCCCGCCGGCTGCTCCTGCCGGACTTACCGCCACCGCCGGCATCCGTCAGGTAACGCTAAACTGGAACGCCAACACTGAAGACGACCTGAATCGATACGATATCTACCGGAGTACGACCTCCGGCAGCGGATTTGCCCTGGTTGCCAACACAACCGGTATCACCTTCACCAATACCGGCCTCTCCGGCGGCATTACCTGCTACTACATTATCAACGCTGTCGATAACGCCGGTAATATCAGCGCCAATTCGACGCAAGTCTACGCCACTGCTCAATCCGCCCCGCCGGTCGGCCTTTCCGCAACCGCTGGTGACACAGAGATTGTTCTTTCCTGGACACCGAACACAACTGACAGCGTCGCTCAATACAAGATATACCGGAGTCTGACCCAGGGCGGAGGCTACACTAATACCGCTAACGTCACCACGGCGAACTTCACCGATACCGGCCTGATGAACGGCTGGACGTACTACTACGTCGTCACCACCTTCGATACCGCCGGCGGCGAAAGCGCGTATTCTTCTGAGGTATACGCCATGCCCATCGGCGACCCGCCGGATGCCCCCACCGGCCTGACGGCCACCCCCGGCATCAGCCAGGTAAGCCTGAACTGGAATGACAACAACGAGATCGACCTAGACTATTATGAAATATACCGCAGCGAGGTGAGCGGTTCCGGGTATACCCTGGTTGGCACGTCCGAGACCAGCGATTTTATCAACACGGCGAACATCACCAACGGTATCCGGTACTACTATGTGGTGAAAGCCGTCAACTATGCCGGCCAGAAAAGCGGCTACTCCAACGAAGCGAACGCCCGTCCGTACGCACCTCCGACCGTCCTGCTCTATGACGGATTCGAAGCCGGTTTCTACAACTGGGATGAAAACGGTACGACTGATTGGCAGCCAAGTTCACTACAGTCGTATAACGGTACCTGGAGTGCCTATACCGGAAAAGACTACAAGGGCGCTTTAACCACCGATAACCTCGACACTCGCCCGGGCGAAACACTGACCGTCTCGTTCTGGTACCTCAGCATCGACCTCCAGGGCGGACAGGAAGCGATTGCTACTGTCTGGAACGGCACCCAGTACATCGAAGTGCTCAATCTGAATATGAGCGCAGGACAATGGACGTATTTTACCTGGACAGTTGCCTACGATACGGCACCGCAGTACTTCCGGACCGATTTCCGGCTCCAGTTCCTCAGTTCGATAAACGGCCAGGGAAAAGTATCGTACGTCGACGATGTCATCATCTCTATCGAATAGCTACCTCGTCCGAAGCTACCCGACCCGTTCAATCACCTGATTTGCGACATTCAGCGTCCCGTGATTGCACATTGAATCACTGCTCATTTACCCGTTTTTGCGAGGAATCCCGACGTCCTGTGGTGATAGCACGCGATAAGATATCGGGATAACGTGGCAATCTCTATCATCAGCCCAATTCAATAGCGAAACCTGCCGAATCGGTATAGATTGCTTCGCCTTCTGTTGACGAATGGCTCGCAACAGCGGTCAACCCTGAGTCTCCCTTATCATCAATCTCACTGATCAGTCAGGCCGGTATGACTGCTACCAGACATAATAGTGGATTAGTGCCCCGTTAATTGATTATTTGAGGCTAAATTCCTTCGTTTTGTTGATTTGTCCTAAGTCAGGAATAAAACAGCCTGCGTCGATGAGGTCGAAATCTCTATCAAGTAGGCCGTTCGCCCGCTCCTAGACCCGTTCAATCATTTTCTTTAACTGGTTCACCCGGAAAGGCTTGTGCAGGTATGGCCGGCCGCTTTTTTTCAGCAGCCTCATCGTATCGCCCCCCATGATGCTGCCGGTCATAAAGGCAACCTTTTTCGCCGTTTCAGGTCTTTCCTTCTCCAGCCACTTATAAAAGTCCTCCCCGCTTACCAGGGGCAGTCTGATATCGAGTAAGAGAAGATGGTATTCTTTTCCTTCCACGGCTGTCTGGGCATCCCTGCCGTTATTGACGATATCGACCTCGAACCCTTCCTCAACCAGCAATATCTTGCACAGCCGGGCAATTGCCGGTTCGTCTTCGATGATAAGTGCGTTTTTCATATCATCTTTCCTTACCTGTTGTCATTTTCTCCTGATGCCGTTCGACGGAAAGCCGAGGAAAAACGTCGAACCTTTATTCAGTTCGCTTTCCAGCCAGATTTTCCCTCCCATTGCCTCCGTCCACTCTTTGGCAATATAAAGGCCGAGCCCGGTACCGGGAATGGTCCGGGTTTCCGGCCGGTTGATGCGATGAAAGGTCGTAAAGAGCAGGTTTGTATCCTCCGGGCTGATACCGATTCCCTCGTCGGTGATGCTGATAACCAGTCTCCGTGAGGCCAAATCGTCATGAGCGGAAACGGTGATGTTTCCGCCCCGGGGACTGTACTTCACCGCGTTGGTTAACAGGTTATCGACTATCTGCCCCAGTTTTTCTTTATCTGCCCTGATGAACGGAAGAACCGGCTGGGTATTCAAAACAAACCGGTGATGTTCGGTCGTCTCCCGGATAAAGGTCAGGCGTTCCTCCAGCAGCTCAGCAACGTCCACCTTATCATTTTTGAAACTTACCCTCCCCGATTGAATCCTCGTCACATTTAACAATTCATCGACAATCGAGGAAAGCCGGGTTCCGCTGTCAAGAATCAACTTCATCCACTGTTTTCTCGTTTCTTCCGGAGGTTCGCGCCGCAACAGTAAATCGGCGTACCCGAGAATGACCGTCAGCGGCGTCCGAAGCTCGTGGGAGGCAATCGAAACAAAGGTGTCCCGGACGCTGACCTCCCTGATGAGCATTGCCCGGTGCAGTGACAGGGCGGCTGCCGAGGCGATGCCGTCGAGCAGCAGTAAATCGTCCGATGAAAATTCCTGCCGCGAAACCTTGCTGGAAACGCACAGTATCCCCACTTCCTTTTCCGCGGCTATCAGCGGAATGAGAAACTCCATTTCTGAAGAAGTAGAAAACGGATTCGGAAATTCGTCTTTCCGGCTCCTGTTCAGGCAGATATCGATAACCTCATCACGTTTGTCAGTATCGTTGAATATCCCCTGGGAAGCGCTGATTTCCAGTTCGTCGGTCTTGTTCCGGATGAGCAGGCACCCTCCCGCCAGGTTCAGCGTATGGACGACGGTGCCGACAACCAGCCGTGACATTTCATATGATTCCTTCATCGTATTGAGCGACGTGTTCAGCCCCTGGATTATCTGCCGGTAATCGTACCTGTCTTTATAAAACACCCGGTCGACCAGTTGCTCCACCCAGTTCTTCAATGGGCCGATTAAGACAACGGCGACAATACTTGAAAGAAGGGCGATAAGGTATTTAGCCGGCTCTCCGAGCGGGTTCACCGAAATCAGCAGGTAATAAATGGATGATGAAAGGAGGGCTATCATCAGTATCGCTACCAGCCCGTAAATAACACTCCGCCGGATGATGACATCGATATCCATCAGCTTCTGTGTGACTATCGAATATCCAATACCAATCGGCAGAAAAACAAGGAATAGTACATTAATCCCGGGAGGAAGAATTGTCTGCTTCCATAGCAGCATCGGGACAATAAACAAAACTAAAAACGGCACCAGCGCCACGAGAATACTGAACAGGATTACTTTCATCTGCTGGCGAACGCGAATCGAAGTCGCAGAGGTATAATTTAACCCCGCTGTGATAATTATTCCCAATCCAACCAGAATATAGTCAAACATCCTTAATGTATAAAACCACGGTACCATGTGACCGTAGGACGTGCCCATCGTGAAGAGCAGTACCAGGGTACATAACGGAATGACATATATCAAACAAATGTTTCGTTTCTTTTTACTCCACTTCCGGTCCTCGGGAAGGACCAGGAAGAAGTGGAGCAGCAACCATGGTCCCACAATCATGAAAGCGGTTACTATCCAGTAAGCTCCCGGTATCAAGCTTTCCCTGCCGATTGTGGTTGACACCAATAATCCAAAGGCAAGTGAACAAGTACAAAAAATAAAAGCCGCCTGATTATCCGGCCTCTTAAAAAACGTGTAAAAGCCGGTCGACCAAAAAATAAAGCAGACCATGAAGAGTGAAAAAAACTCGATATACGAGTCGGTTGTTGGTTTAGCTCCTTCCAGCGAGGCTCTTTTTACCTGGCCGTCAGCATCGGTCA
>CAYXEG010000072.1:2401-14393 GCA_964463875.1 uncultured Dehalococcoidales bacterium | reverse complement strand
GAAATGTTTCGCTACTTCTTCATCGCTGTTCCAGGGGAAATTCTCGGCGTATCCCATCTTACGCCCGAGGGTATTCCAGATTTCCCAGATAGGCATGCTTTCGTAGAGAGGTTCGATGACCTTTTTCCGGAGCATGATATAGGGTTCGCAGAAGGAAATGGCATACGGGAAGCCGCCGATTCCTGTTTCCTCAAGGAAGGTCGAGGCGGGGAGAGCATAGTCGGCAATCTGGCTCGTTTCCGTCATGAACGGGTCGATACTGACGAATAATTCCAGTTTTTTCCGGGCTTCCAGGAAGAGCTGGGTGTCGGGGAAGGTGACGGCCGGATTGCTGCCGGAACTGATAAGCGCCTTAATCGGGTACGGTTTACCGGAAATAATCGTTTCGCTCAGCATCGAAGCCGAGCCGTAGGGAGGAGTCCGTTTTCCGAAATGATGGAAGACGGGATACTCATCGTAGCCGAGGTTCGGTTCATTGACCGGTACCCGGAGGTCGGCCAGCCTGATTTGCGGGCAGGTAACCCAGCCGCCGGGGACATCGACGTTGCCGGTGATTGACATCAGTATCGCGAAAGCCCTTTCATTCTGAAGGCCGTTCGCATACTGGTTCATGTGGCCGACGCCTTCCATGATGCAGGCAGGCTTGGTATTGGCGAAAATCCGGGAAATCCGTCTCAGTTCCGCTGCCGGTACGCCGCTGATTTTCTCCACTTTTTCCGGAGTATATTTCTTAACGTGCTCGCATAATTGTTCAAAACCGGAGGTATATTTCTCGACGAATTCCTTATCCCACAAACCTTCTTCGATGATAACGTTCATCATTGCCAGGGCAATTGCCCCATCGGTACCGGGCCGGGGCTGAACGTAGATACCTTCTTTGGCAAGAGGAATTCGTTTCACGTCGATGACAATCAGTTTCAGGTTGTTTTCCTGTAATCTCTGGCGGATAATCTTGCCGTTCGGCCAGTAACTCTCTTCCGGATTGTGTCCCCAGAGAATGATGCAGTTGGAATTCTTCGGTTCTTCAACCGGATAGCGGCCGAAGGTTATCTGGCGTGCCAGGATGCGGGTCCTGAAACAAATGCCTTCCGGATTGAAGAAATTCGGAGAGCCATACGTTTTCGCAAACCTCTGGTTAAAGGCAGCCATTTCGAAATGTTCGACACCAACCCCGCCGGTCCAGGTAGCGAGTGTCGTCGGACCATGTTTGTCTTTAAGTTCCTTTAGTTTAGCCCCGATTTCGTCCAGAGCCTGTTCCCAGGATATTCTCTCGAAACGCCCGTTGACTTTCTTCATCGGGTATTTCAGACGTGCCGGCGAGTAAACCCAATCGACCAGAGCCCGTCCTTTGGGACAAAGGACGCCGTCATTTAACCAGTGGCCTTTCGAGCCTTCTACTTTCACCAGTTTTCCGTCTTCTACGTGGGCATCTACTCCGCAGCAGTTGATGCACAAACCGCAGTCTGTCTTGATAACCTCCATCGTGCAACCCTCCTCTTTTTTGTTGTAGTTATCATACACTTTACTATTTTAGCATAAAATTGTCATTGTTTAATTTCTTTGATTCATCTCCCAGGGGGTTCGGCGAACGTTCTTGAACGATAAACTGTCAACCGGAGCATTACCATTGCGTAACCACACAGGTTCAATTTCCGTATCGGTACACCCGATGAGTTCAAAAGAAGAACCGTTGGTATCATCGATGAAAAAAGAGCAGGGTACGGTATTCATCAGTTCATGGCAGGTAAAAAACCGAATGTCCCATTGCTCGTTCAGTAATCCTCCGCTCAGGCTCCGGTTTCCCAAAAGAGCGCTTATGCCGGTAAGAAAACAGGTCGGGCAATAAATAATAGAAGGCGTCAGCTTCACTTTATATTTCAATGAGTAATGATAGCCTGCCATATCGGCATATAAGCTGGAAGTGAACAGGGGTATTCTGTTATCTTCCGGCCTGATGAAAACTCCAAGGTCCTGGTACAGAAGAACATCATGAACCGGGGTGTTCAGTTCCTGTTTCCCGGTAAGCCACCAGTATTCGAAGGGGATTTGTTTTTCCGGAGTCGAAGGGCTAGCGTCAGCCTGATTTTCATAGTTCAGGTAATCAGTGAACGAGGGCCAGTTTTGAAAAGAATCAATGAGTTGAAAGAATTGAGAAACAGCCAGTTCGATATGGTGTTTGATGACAGGGTTGTTATTGACGAAATACCATTTGTTCCCGGGGTTGTTAACTTTACCGGGGAGAAACTTGCATATTTCAATCCTCCCGGCGACACCGGAATTGTTACTTAAATTATTAATTTCCTCCCGGGTCAACAAACCGTGAATGGATTCATTGTCGACCGGTAGCAAGAAAGAGAGATTGTTGCCGTTTTTCACAATCAGGGTTTGGATTCCATTGACAAGAACGCTAATGTAGGAATTCTTTGCTTCAAGGTTTCTTATGCCCGTCCGATGATTCATAGTATTGTTTTAAAAAGATATCTCCATATGAAAAAGCGCCTTTTAGAGGAGGTGCTTCTGAAGGATTTTCTTTCTCCTTTTCAGTTGAGGATGTGAACCGGAGACAGAGTAACATCTCACTGTACAGGGTAACAGCGTAACAGGAGCGTGTACCTCTTTTATCAATATGGGGCAGCATCTCCTGTTATCTGCGATTATCTGGTATAATCAGTTATGGGTAGCTGGGGTTACCGAAATGATTATTTAGCTAAGAGAGGAGGTCTTTCTTAACGGAAAAAATACTTTTCGGTAACCCAAGGTACACACAACCACCACAAAAAAAAGCGCCTCGGAAAGAGACGCTTTACTTTTGCGCTAATATAAGGCTTTCTCCTTTCCGAATACGGGAGGCGCAAGCGTTTCCATTTGCACCCTTGGTCCCGACACAATCGGGACACCGTTTGCATACCATACCGTCCGGCTTAGGTACTGCAAATCGAAGACTATTAAGTTGTTAAGCTACCAGTACAAGCTAAAGCTAATATATCAAGTATTCACCAGTATGTCAACTCGAAGCGTATTCCTCCTTCCGTGGCATAACCGGCTGATTTTTACCATACACGGGTAACCATATCGCATGGATGGGAAAACATCCTGAAGATTCATCATGAGTACCGAGGATGACATTTCTGCGCTGGTTTATGGATAGAATTGAAGCGGAGAACGAAGCGGAAGACCCGGAGGCCTGATAAAGTGAGCTGGTTACCGGGTGTTCTGAGTCGGTTGCGGTATCTATACTTTAAACCGGGAGGCTCTACTCATATCCGGGTTCAGAAGCGAGCGTCGCTGTTTTACTTCTCTGAAGTATAGTCCGATATTTACGGCGTACTTATTTACCGGAAATCCTTCAGGACAGGAAAGCCCGAAATCCGGTATTCGTATGTTTCGCCCGAACATTTCTTTGAACAATTCCGATACGCTATTTGAAAACAAACCACCAACAAAGTACATGCAGCTTTGCGTATCGATGAGGTTTTGAGGATTTTCCGCATTAAAACCCCGGATTGTTCGTGCCAGTTCATCGTTCAGTCGCGAAACCCTGTCTTCGATTTCATTCGTTTCCGGATTACTTATGATAGTGCGCGTTACCATCGGTATTCCCCCGGATTTGACTACTATCGATACGGTTTCGTTCTCCATAGCAACGATTACCGCATTATCATCACTGACAATTCTGCTTAAAACTATTTCTTTCAAATCAATTGCTCTGGGGTTTATATGAGCATAATAGAGGGATTTATAGAGTTCAACCAGTGCCTCTCTTGGCACTGCGAGAAGAATAATTCTCAGTTCATTGTCAAAGGTTCCGATGATTTGCCACCAGATTAACAACGTATCGAGAGGAACCGGCATCTCTTTTCTGGCTGTCCACTTCACCGCTTCTACCAGTTTATTGCCCTGCAATACCGGAAGGGTGATAAACCGGGTAATGGTACGAAAAGAACTCATTGAAACCAGTACATTATGGCCGGGTATTTTCAGTTGTTTCATGAGTCTGGTCAGCACGACAGCGGTTGCCTTCGGGTCCCGAATTACTCCCTGCTCAACCAGTTCCGAAGTCAAAGCGCTTTCTCCATAATTGACGACAGAATGCCCTTTAATATGGAGAAGCCTGAGGCTATCCGATTCTACATCGAGGGTGACAAAGCTATTGTTGAACAGATTCATAATGTAAACAGTAACGAGTTATCATTTTCCATCAGCATACCTGTTTAGTTTACTACATTCAGGGTATTTGCACAGTCGTTTCGCCTACCGTGGCAATGATTTCATACATCGTCGAACCGGAAAGAATCCTGATTTCAGCGATATCGAAATCAGGATTTCCTTTCGTAATATGCGGGGTCAACCGAACTTGAAACGGGGTAGTTATTACATAAGCTGACAAGTCGGTTTCATAGTACTGATAATCCGTAGAAACTGAGTCAAAATCCCATTGTTCCGCCTCAATCCACTGTTCGCCATCCGGACTGTATTCGCAAATCAGGTAACCGACATGAGACGAACTGCCGGGATCCACTGATTTCGCGAATATCGATAAAACCATATCCGAGTAATCACTCAGAGTTACGGTAAACTGGAGATAAGACTGCTTCACTACCAAAACAACGTATTCCCCGCTTCCGGGAGGGTCTTCGAAAAATTCCGTATGCTGTACGGAATAAGCCCACTCACTGAAAACCCCGGTATCAACAAAACCATCACCTGTAATTATAGCTGGCTCAGGGGCCGTGCCGTTACTGGTCACCACCGTCAACGTAACAGGAACTCCGTTTAATTCGAACGTGACATTATCTCCGATTTGGTCAATGTCAATCTGCTCAAGTAACTCCGAAACATAATCAATCGCTACATCTTCAGCATGAGAGACATCATCTACAGATTCGTTATAGACCTCAATAGACAGTAGATTGGTACTAACCGAAAAGAGAAAACCGGCGACAAGCGTTGAACTTAAGGCAAGGATAATCAGTACCAGAGCAAATACCTGCCCCGTCTCTTCTCTGATGATTTGTCCCGATTTCTTCTTCATGCTAGTCTGTTACTGCATTTCGCAGATATACTTTTTCCATCATTTCCCGGTTCACATTCCATTTTCCGGGAGGCGTCGCTGCCAGCGCATATTTCAGAGTATAATTCTCAACAGAGTATTCAATCGACGAAATACAGACAGCAATTTCGGTAACGTTCCTGTCCTCTTCCCTCAACAGTCTGTTATCGGCAAGATAATATGTCACGGTACCTGATTTATCTTTTATAAATGTGATATTGTCGGTTGTTTCACTTATCACATAGTCCACAGCTTCCCTGGCATCCGTTCTTATCCGGTATGACGCTTTACTGAGGTTTTCCATGGCCTTGATTTCCGCGTTGCCTCTGCCTGTAATCTCAACGACTGAGTAGATAACGCCACCCAGACTGCCGACGATAACGGCGGTGATGCCAAGAGCAATTATCGTTTCAATCAGTGTCATTCCACTCTGCCGTCGGCAACTATTCATTGGTTGAGCTTGATTCCTTCAAGTCGATAAAGCTGATTTCCCCGGCGTTCGACCCTTACAGCAATTACCTGCATATACGGAAAATCTTCGATAACGTCGATAGTTACAGAGTATTCATGAGGTAATTCAATTGCCGGATCCGCAGGATATGAAGTTATATCCTCAAGGTAAATCTGATTAGGACTGACGGTATATTCCATTTGCGTTCTGGCAATGTTTTCCGCCGTCACTCTCTCATGGTATATTCCCACGGCTATCATCCCGGTAGACAGACTGGAAATCAGCATGAATCCGGCCGTACCCAGGATGGCAACCGATATCAGCGATTCAACCAGGCCGAACCCCTGTTGCCCTGAATCGAGGTGTTTGAATTTCTTCAGCCGGAGGAATTTTCTGATATAGTCCAGCATAAAACCACCTGTACCGGCACATAACTTAGAATACGACATCATACAATGAGAACATCGGCATCATTGCCGAGATTACGATAAATCCGATAAGCAGGCCGACAATGGCAACGAGTACCGGTTGAAGTAACGAGGTGAAGGTAGATAACGACTGACTGAACTCGAACTCATACGTTTCCGAGAGAGCCTGGAAACTCGATTCAAGGGTATTCGTTTCCTCACCGGTGATAACCATTTGAACAAGCATCGCCGGAAACAGTTTACTCTCCCTCATCGAATGGGATAATTCAAGACCCTGCAACAAATATCCGGGGATTTTTTCCAGCTCACGGCGAATTCCTTCACTTTGAACACCCTGCCGGGCTACATCGATTACTTCAAGAATCGATAATCCGGAACCAAGTAATATCGAAGCTATCCGGCTGAACTGCTGAAGGTTTCTCAGAAAAATCATCCGTCCTACTACCGGAATACGCAGGATGAATTTTTCAAGGGAGTATTTTCCCCGGGCTGTTCTCGAATACCAGATTAAAAACAGGATAATCGCGAAAATCAACCCCAGGACGTACAGCCCGTACGCCGTGAGAAAATCGGCGAGAGCCAGAGTGATTCTGGTCGGTAAAGGTAATTCGGCATCAAACCGAAGGAACAGGTCCTTCATGGAGGGTAAAACCGTCGTTATCATGATGACAATAGTGACAATCCCCATGGTTAATATCAGCCCGGGATATATCAGGGCGCTTTTTATTTTCTTCCGGGAAGTTTCTTCTGCCTCGATAGTATCAGCCACTTCCCGCAGGACGTTTTCCAGCTTCCCTGACTTTTCTCCGACTTTCATCATATTCCGGTAGGTGACAGGAAATATGTCAGGATATCTGGCAACACTATCGGAAAACGTATTGCCGCTTTCCACGCTGACGATTATCTCATTAACCCTTCTTTTGAAAAGCCTGTTTTTGATTTGCGCTTTTACCAGGTGCAGAGCAGTGAGAAACCGGACACCCTTTTCCATTAACATGGAAAGCTGTCTGGAAAATAACACCAAATCAGTTTTCTTTACCGCAAAAAGGCTGGGGAGGATTTCCTCGATGGCAACCTTCCGACTTCGTTTTAAACTCAAAACCCGGTATCCGGCACGCTCAAGCATTTCGATGGCGATGTCCTGTCCGGCGACATCCATGGTGCCCTTGATGATGGTTTTATCCTGTGTATAGGCTGTGTATTGAAAATTCATTTACCTGCTCATGCCAGCGTTCGTTTCATTCATGGAGGTTATCTTGCCGAAACGATGTTGCGCAGAATTTCAGACGGGGTTGTGATGCCTTCCTTAACTTTTAACATCCCGTCTACTATCATCGGTCTCATTCCTTCCTGAACCGCCTGGTTACGAATATCCGTGGTAGAAGCGCCATCAACCACCATCTGCCGGATAAACTCGCTCATTCTCAGAATCTCGAACACCCCTGTCCGCCCGAGGTAGCCGGTATTCGCACAAAAATTACAGCCGCTGCCGTAGTGGTATTCTTCCAGTTTCTCTCCGGTTATTTTCTGATACGCTTCGCTCTCATTCACGGGTACTTCGCCGCTCACTTTACAGTGAGGACAAATCCGCCGTACCATCCTCTGGGCAACCACCCCTACCAGGGCGGAAGATGAATAAAACGGCTCTATGCCAAGATGAGCCAGCCTGGGGATTGCGCTGGCAGCGTCGTTGACGTGAATCGAAGAAAGAACGAGGTGCCCGGTCAGAGCCGCCTGAATACCGGTATTTGCCGTGTCTTCATCTCTCATTTCACCGACCAGTATGATATCGGGGTCAAGTCTCATCATTGCCCTGAGGCCGCCGGCAAACGTTATCCCGGCTTTTGTGTTTACCTGAATCTGGTTAATGTTATCGAAATAGTACTCGATTGGGTCCTCGATAGTGATTATGTTTTTCTGTTTCCTGTCCAGCTCATTGATAGACGCATAGAGTGTCGTTGTTTTCCCGGAACCGGTCGGGCCGGCAGACAAAATCAGTCCGTAAGGAGTCGCCAGCATTTCTTTATAGAGTTTCAGGTCATCTTCGAGAAAGCCAAGCTGGTTCAACTGGAGGAGAGAACGTGATTTATCGAGAATTCTCAGTACCGCCATCTCACCGTAGGCGCTATCGATGGTGGAGGTTCGTATATCAATCTCATTCCCTTCGACGGTAACTGATATCTGGCCGTCCTGCGGGAGGCGCTGCTCGGCGATATTCATACCGGCAAGTATCTTTATCCTGGAAAGAACCGCCGGATGAATCTCCAGAGGAAGCGACACATATTCATGCAGGATACCGTCTATACGGTAACGAATCCGGAGACTGTCTTTTTGCGGCTCGAAATGAATATCGGAAGCCCGGCTCCTGACAGCCCGGTTTATCAGGATATCGACAATCTTTACCACCGGAGTTCCGGCAGTTGCCTCGACAGAAAACTCAGTTTTCGTTTTCTGTGAACGACCGGATGGCATCGTTATCCTGTTGACGGCGTCTTCAATCTCGTCTTTCGACTGGTAATTAAGGTCGATAGCCTCCCGGATGTCCCCCGGAACACCGATTGCCGGTTGTATCGGAATTCCGGCCTGGGCTGTCAGGTCATTGATAGCCTGAGAATCTTCAGGATGTTCCATGACCATTACCAAAGATTCATTGACTATATCCAATGGAACAGCATTATACTTTCGAGCAATCCATTCGGAAATTTTGGCCAGGGCATACGGCTGCAGCGTATGTCTTTTTAAGTCAATAAAGGGGACATTGTACTGAACACTCAGCATCGCGGTGAGGTCCTCCGGAGTCACGAACTTCTGTTCGATGAGTATCTCGCCGAGCTTCCGGTTCCGGGTTTTCTGAATATCCAGAGAATACTCGAGCTGTCTCCGCGTGATTAACCCTGAATCAACGAGAAGAGACTCCAGGCTCGTGTTACCGGTTTCCTCTGAAAATTCCTGATCAGTTTCGGATTCTGTCCTGTCAGTATCCATAGCGTTATCCTTTTTATGTCAACCTGATGGTAGCGGGTTATTGCTGAATAATCGTCGACATCAGCTTATCGATATCTCCGGCAATGGCTGAATCCGGAGCTGAAAGAACCACCGGTATTCCCTCAGCTTCAGCTTTCGAACACTCTTCACCGCAGTGATGCAGCACCCCGATTATCTTATACCCGCCGTACGATTCTCCTGATTTTACTGATTCGTCAATACCGTTGCCTGTTTTATCGATTGCTATCAGGCGGATTTTTTCCGGTTTAATGCCGAATCTCACCAGGCGGGACGCAGAATTCTCCAGCTTATCCAGTGCTTCCTTATTCGCTCCTGTCACCAGCATCACCGAATCAGCCGAGGTAAGAACCGCAATCGAATTGTCGGTTGGCGAAGCCGGAATATCTGCTACAATAAAGTCTGCTGATTCTCTCAGTTCGCCGACCAGCGCTTTCACTTCTCCGGGATTGTAAACATCCGATTCTGCAGGATACGTTTCACCCCAGAGTAATTTTAATCCGGATTCATGCCGGACGAACAAGCTGTTTAGTTTATCTTTGGAGATGGTGCCGCGGGTACCTTGAAAAATTACAGCGATAGAATTTTCCGCATCAAGCCCAATCATTTCACCGAGTGAGCTGTATGAGGGGTTCATATCGATAAGAAGAGTCGGTTTCCCGGACTTCTGCAGAGCAACGGCAACATTGGTTGAAACAGTGCTGGTCCCCATGCCGCCCCGCGCGCCGATAAACGCTAAAAGCCTTCCTTTCGATATCACAGGTTCGGTTTTTGCCTCCAGAAGAGATGAAACCGTCTTGATTAAGATTTGCCTGTCAACCGGTTTTACCAGGTATTCGTTTGCCCCCATCCTGAGAGCGGTTTCACGATCCGAAGCCTGGGTTTTACCCGAAAGCATGATTATGGGTATATTTTTCGTTGAAACGCCGGCCCGCAAACGACGGCATACTTCAAATCCATCGATACCCGGAAGCATCACATCCAGTATTACCAGCTCGGGAACCTGCTGTGTAACCATTTGCACGCCCTGGATACCGTTCGACGCAGCAGATACCTCATGGCCCGCGGCTGATAGGATTAGTTTCATTAATCTTTGTCCGGCAGGGTCATCATCTACTGCTACGATTTTTGCCATGAGTACCTCCGAGTATTGTTTCTTCAAACACCGTTATCGACCGTTATCCTCAAAGGACTGCTACTTGTTCCCGGTCAATTCGGCGACCAGCACGGGTAATTCTTTAACACTGATGGGTTTGGCCATATAGGCCGTACAACCGCCCTCGATGTATTTTTCCTCATCGCCTTTCATGGCATAAGCCGTCAGAGCAACAATGGGGGTATCCTTAAAAGCCGGGTACTTTCTGAGCCGCCGGGTTGCTTCCAGACCGCTTATTTTCGGCAGTTGCATATCCATCAGGACAATATCAGGATTTTCTCGTATCGCGACTTCCACAGCCTGTTCCCCATCAGTAGCACTTACTATATCATATCCATGCGGCCTGAGTGCCATAGCAGCAAGCTTCAAGTTTCTCGGTTCATCTTCTACTATCAATACTTTTATAGTCATTATTCCCTCGTTTTTTTCGTTTTCGTGTTTATCAGTTGTTTTACTGTTTGCAGGAATTCCTCCCGGCTGAAGGATGTTTTATGAATGATTCTCTCCGCCTGCTGCCGGAGAAATGATAATTCATCTTCAGAAAGGTCTTTTGCCGTCATGACGATTATCGGAATATCCGCCATTTCCCTGATATCACGGATTTTTTCCAGTACTTCGAACCCGGTAATATCCGGCATCATCAGGTCCAGGACTATCAATGCCGGTTTACTTCGTAACATCATATCGATAGCGTTTTTGCCGCCGGTAGCTTTGATAACGCCGATACCTTCTTTTTCAAGTATCGATACGACGAGTTTCATATCAGTCGGGTTATCATCAACGACCAGGACATCATCATCCTTATTGAGCCCGAGTTCGTTTATTCTTTTTGTAAACCGCGTTTTATTGATGGGTTTATTGAAATAATCTATCGCTCCAAGGCTGAAGGCTAATTCCTGTTCTTCACCGACTGAAGCTATTATCACCGGAATCCCGCTGGTGCGCGGTTTGGACTTGAGTTCCCTGATGACTACCCAGCCATCTTTTTCCGGCATCAGTATATCCAGTATTATCAGGTCCGGAAGTATCTCGTCGGCTTTCTTCAGTCCTTCCCCGCCATCCGATGCTTCAATAATCTCGAAGCCCTCTTCTTTCAACCATTTCCCGGTTAACCGGCGGGCTTTCGAGTCGTCATCGATAATCAGGGCGGTCCTGATTTTCGAATTTCCCGAAGAGGTAATTTCGTTTTTCGGCTCCCCGCTACTTTTCCCCTCAGGAACGTTTTCATTGTCAGTCATAAAAGGTATGGTAAAGTAAAAAACACTGCCTTTACCATATTCACTTTCCACCCGGATACTCCCCCCCATTGCCAGCAGAAACTGCCGGGTAAGCGTCAGACCGAGTCCGGTGCCTTTCCGCGTCTCTTCCTCTATCGTTTCTGCCTGGGTAAATACCTCGAATATTCTCTCCCGGTCTTCCGGCTTAATGCCGATTCCGTTATCTCTGACACCGAACAGACACATGTCGTCTTTTGTCTCAGCGGTAATCTCCAGCTGTCCTCCGGACGGAGTAAATTTCGTAGCGTTACTCAGCAGATTGAGGAGTACTTGCCTCAACCGGCTTTTATCAGCATAGATATTCCGTATCCCTTCTTCAACTCGAATATGGACGGTGTGGTTTTTCTGTTCGGTTAAAGCTCTTACCGTTTGAACCGCATCAGAGATTACTTCTTCAACTCTCAGTTCGACAGGCTTGAATTCCATTTTCCCGACCTCGACTTTCGATAAATCAAGGACATCATTAATCAAATCGAGAAGATGTCTCCCGCCGCTTAAAATATCATTCAGGCATTCCTTCTGCTCTTCATTCACCTCTCCGGTGACCCCTTCGAGCATCAGTTCGGAAAATCCAATCACCGCATTGAGAGGAGTCCGGAGTTCGTGAGACATGCTGGCCAGGAACTC
>CAYXEG010000072.1:0-2382 GCA_964463875.1 uncultured Dehalococcoidales bacterium | reverse complement strand
GTTCGATTTCCTTGTTCTTATTAACCAGTTCTTCTCTCTGTTCCATCAATAACTGGGCCTGGGCTTTCAATTTAAGGTTCTGAGAATCGAGAGTTGCGTTTGTTTCCTGTAACTCCTGCTCAATTTTTTTCTGTTCCGTGATGTCATTGGATGCAGAGACTATATACGGTTCTCCCCCGAGAGCTATCATTCTGGCGGATAATAATACCGTCCTTTCTTCCCCGGAGCTTATTCTCATCCTTGTTTCCAGATTATCTACCCGGCCATGCTGTTTCATTAAGTTCGATATGACTATTCCCTGTTCAGGGGAGGTAAAAAGCTTCAGGTCATTTACCGTCTTCCCGAAAATGTCATCACGGTTATATCCGGATAATTTTTCAAACGATGCATTGGTATCGATAATTTTCCACGTTACGGGAGATAACACGGTCATTGGCATCGGGTTGGCATGAAAAACCGTTGAATATTTCTCTTCGTTCTCGCCGATGAGTTCTTCCATTCTTTTCCGCTCGGATATATCACTGGTAATTGTCACCCACCCATGGCGTTTACCATCCCTCTCAATTGCCCTGGTTTTGACATCCACCCACATTTCTCCCTTTGGGGTTACATACAGTTGTTCCTCCCGGTTATACCCTTTTTCAAGCGCTTTCAATCTCTCCTGGTTATGAGTATCGTACTCCTGAACTATTTGTACATGGTCGCCAATGAACCGGCCTTTAGCATCAGATGCTTTTATCCCGAACATTTCTTCGCATATTGAATTCCAGTAGGTAATGGTGAAGTCGTTATCCATGGCAAAGACGGCATCATTAATCGTTTGCAGGATAGTATCCGAAAAACTTAAAGATTCTTCGAACTGCTTCCTTTCGGTAATATTGACGAAATTACCCATTATGGCCCGTTCGCCTTTATACTGGATGCCGGTAATATTTTCTATCGCCCAGACAATAGTCCCGTTTTTATGAATAATCCGCAGTTCATACCCTTCGGTTCTGTTTCCCTTCAGCATGTCGACTGCCGCCTGATGAACCTTTTCCCTGTCATCCGGATGAATCAGGTCGATAGATTTCATGGTTAATAGTTCTTTTGAAGTGTATCCGCAATTTTTACAGAAAACCTCATTAATAAAAACAAATGTACCGTGACGGGTGATGTAAATACCGGTTGTTGAATTCTTTATCAATGTCTCATAGAGGTTTTCAATCTGTTTTCTTTCTTCTATCTGACTGAGAAGCGACTCATTGAGAGCTTTGATTTCTTCATCCTGTTCTTCCAAATCTTCCTGCCGGGAACGAATCTCGTTAATCATCATATTTAAACCGGCAATAATCGAGTCAAATTCCCCATGAGTTCCCGAGGGTTCTATTCTTGTTTCATAATCTCCTCTGGAGACCCGGGCGATTGCCGTCAGGATTAGTCTAATCTGTTGTTTATCGATACTGCTGCTCATACCGGTCTTCCTTTGAATTGTACGTCTTTATCGCGGAAATAAACGTCTTGTAACGGTTATCGAGTATTTGTTTCATTATATCCAATATGCACGTTTGTTACAATTACGTTATATTTGTTAATCCATTACGTAAAAAGGTAAAAAAAGGGTCAGGCTGATTGAGTTACTCATGGTCGTGGTGATTCTCGGTGTCATGGCAGCAGTTGTCATTCCTGACATCGACAGGTTCATCGGCTCCGGCGAAGAAGAGGTTGCCAGCACTGAACTCTCAACCGTTCAATCGGCAGTTCAATCCTTGATGGTCGACGAAAGGGTGAAGTATTTTACCGGCCTGGCATATTTTTCAGATTTAGTTGTCTGACTGAAGGCTGCTTTATCAGTCGAATCTGCTCCTGTCGAATCACGCAACTTTTCCCCCGGTGTTAATTACCTGGTTCTTCCTTGCCTCCGAGTTGCCGGCTGAAGAAGTACGTCGCAATGTCTTTTATAATACTGATACCGAAAGCTGAACGCGTTTTTTCAGGAATGACGCGTGATGGACTCTCTAATCGGCTATCATTCCGTTTTCACCTTTACGGGAAAGAAAGCGAGACCGGAAAAATCCGGTCTCGCTTTTATGTTTATAGTTGAGGAACCTCCGAAAAAGCCTCAAGTGTTCTGATACCGAAAGGGGTTGTTTATCCTTTTTACCAGTTTATTCATATTTTTTCCTGTTTTTCAGTCGGTTTTCAGGTAATGTAATAAAAGCAATTTATCAGAGTTTCCTTCGTTTCAGGTGCGTTGTGTAGAATTTACCGGTATATTACCAGCCTACTACCTCGAAGACAGCATCATAGTGTTCAAGATTTGTCCATGTTAACCCTGATGAATAAGTCTGGCAAACAAAACCGGAAGTATATGAGCCGGCGGTATCTACCTGATACCAGATT
>CAYXEG010000071.1:0-14689 GCA_964463875.1 uncultured Dehalococcoidales bacterium | reverse complement strand
CTTCCGGGCCTCTGATTTCTCCTACCATTATCATATTCGGGCGCTGCCGGAGGGCAGCCCTTAACAAATCGAACATGCCGACTGCGCCGCTGGTATCTCCGGCTTTCGTCGTCTGGACGACCTCTCTCACCCAGTTATCATGGGGAACCTGTAATTCAGGGGTATCTTCGATGGTGATAATTTTATCCATCGGGCCGATGAAGGTGGTCAGGGCATTCAGCATGGCCGTTTTCCCCGAAGCTGATTCGCCGGCGACGAAGATATTCATGCCGTTGGAAACCATCAGAGACAGATATGCTAACATCTGGTAGTTAATCGTTTTGAACTCCACAAGATCGAATATGGAAAGCGGTACTCCGCTGAATTTCCTGATACTGAAATTTGAGCCTCGCTTCGATACGTCTCTACCGTAAACGATGTTGATTCTGGAGCCATCCGGCAGTGTCGCGTCAGCAATAGGATTCTTGTAGGTAACCGGTTTCTGAATCTGTTCGGCCAGCCTGAGAACGAACCGGTCCAGTTCATCCAGTTCGGTAAACGTGATGGTAGACTTTAACGCCTTAAATATCTTGTGCTCTATATAAACTACTCCGATACCGGAACAACTGATATCTTCGATGTAGGGGTCATTAATCAGCGCCTGCAGGACGCCGAGGCCGACTTTATCCCGGATGAACAGGTACTTTACCTTCTCGAGTTGGCGTTTGGTCAGGTGAACTTTTTCAATAGTTTTCTTATTCTGATGAAGGCGTTTTCTCAAATGGATAAACGTGCCGTCTTCTTTCATTGCTTCCAGAGACGTCACTTTTTCGATATACCCCAGGAGTTGCATCTCGCGGTCGCCTTCGACGTCGAATGATGGAAGAACATCCACGTGCTTGATGCAGGCATCTTCGACCCTTTGCATGAGAGGTTCGATTTCAGTGTCAACCAGGTTCGGTTCAATCTGGATGTAGTTGTTGCGGCTGTCCTTAAAATCAACCATGATGTGAGTGAAAACGCCGCCGCCGACCGGGTAAATGATGTTCGGTTCTTTCAAATCTGACATTCCTTTGTTTAATTCCGGACAAAATTCAGGAATGCCGGTTTGAGAAACCGGCAGCATGTTCAGGTATTCGAGCAGGTGAGGGTTAATATCCACCACATTTCTGAACGCCTCAGGCAGTTTGCGGTAGAGCTCGCCCGAATACAGGTCCTCTTCTTTGGGAATATTTTCTTCTATGGTAAACGGAAAGGTGAATGAAGCCATTCCGTACGTCTCCCGTAGGTCGGTATCTGCATGATTATGCTTTCGCTCTGGACATCGGCATGATTTTCATACCAATCTCCGGTTCGACATCGAAGCTCAGAATGTTGCCGGTGCTTTGCACGGCTCCCCTGATTTTTGAAACTTCGAGGGTTTTCACCAGTTTATCGCCGACCTTTTCTATCATCAGATGAAAATGGGCATCGCAGACCGAACGGATTCTGATTAAGTAATCCTGTTCAAAAGCATAGGTGTGAGTAACGTTCACGACGGTTTTTCCTTTGTCACATAGGCTTTTACAGTTTTCCAGATAATTAAGGGTTTCGTCTCCTTTTGTTTTCGAGACAATCGGTGTCAACGAATCGACAATGAAAAGGTCGTACTCTTTATCCTTCTGCATGGTCGAGATGATGGTGTCGAATGTCGATTCCGCGGTGCCTTTTACCATTGAGGTTCTCATTGGGTAAATCCGGCACCATCCGAGGAGAAGGTGGTCGATTATTTCGAGCCCCAGGCTGCGCATCTGGGGAACAAGGCTTTTCACCGTATTCTCCGTCGTGAAAACGCAAACTTTAAAGTCGTTATGAAGCGACCCCCAGATTATCTGCTGGCTGAAAACTGATTTCCCGGCGTCCGATTGGCCTTCGATGAGTACAAGAGACCCGACCGGAACCCCACCGCCGAGTTTCTTATCGATTTCGGGGTGCCCTGTGGAAATCGTTTCCTTTCTAACTGCTTCAACATCTTCGTCATAGAGATTGCCGGCCATTTAATACCCTCCGTAAAATTAAGGTCGGTACAGGTGACATTGAGAAACAACGCCATTGAACGTCGATACCGTAACCAGGCCGTATGAACCCTGGGAAATTTCAGTTCCCGGATTTATCAGTAACTTTGCTGATTCGCCAGGATTGAGGATAGCCGAATCGAATACTTCGGATACGGTAATATTCTCGGAAAGGTAGATACTCTCCAGACTCCACTGTCCGCCGGCAGGTTCCGTATTTTCCGTATAATCCAGATATGCAATGCCACCGTTCTGGTATCGAATGAGAATATCCCAGTCAGAGAAATCTCCCAGGTTGATGTGCCCGTCATTGCTGACATACAGTTCGATGATTCCGCCTTCATAATTCTGGGGAGCATTCACGGAAATTTCGGTACGCCTTCTCACGTCCGATTCTTTTTCAACAGTTTTTAATGAATCCGTTATCGAACTGAAGGAGGTAAAAGAGGTGAGCATCATGGTGACCGAAGCGATGATTATCAGAGCTACGGAGACTATTGAAATTAATGCTGTTTCCATCTTCAGTCCACCGTATAGAAAAGCTCGTCGTATATGCCATTCGGAAGAACTACTTTTATAAGGTACGTGCCGGCCGAAAGCGCTTCAGCCGGATGAAGGGTTAGTTTTGCGGTAACAGAGGTTGTCCATCTGGATTTACCGCCTTCCAGTTCGTATTCCCACCAGGGAGCTACCCCGCTGTTATAACTGACCCGGTAGAAATCATCCGTCGGGCCGAAAAAGACGTCGGTATAGTCGACGGCAACGACTTCCGACGTTCCGATATTCTTTACCCATATCAAAATATCATTACCGTTATTACCGACCTGAATAATTTCTATCCGGCTCTCGATACGGTCGCTGACTTTAACGCTCGTGTTTGATATCGCGTTGGTACTGGTAGTAATAGCCGGATAGAATCCATTGAATACCGCCAGTGAGGAGATGACTCCGCCGATAATCAATAGTACGGTAACGATTGCTTTATCTATTGTCGTACTCCTGGAACAGAATCAGGAAGAATAACATGGCAATTTCCATCTTATTATCGCCCATCAGCAGTTTATTCAACTCCACCAGGACGGCGAGATAATCACGTGTTGAGGCGTTGATGTTTTTGTTCTCTTCAGATGGATGTATAAATTTAACGAGGATATTGATGAGATCGCTGTTTACATAACCCATTGTCTCGGTAATATCCAGGATTGTTTTCGTTCTTTGAGGTCCCAGGCGGTCAACCGATGATTCGACCCACCGGGACAACTTATCGATTGTTTCAAGGTTAAGGTTATTGGTATCGATGGTAATGGCGGCTTCCTTCTGGATGTAGTGAGTCTCGACTTTCGTTTCAGGATGCCACACCATTTTTTCCTCCTTGATGTCCGGTGACTTTTCCCTGCCGGCACCGGGGTTGGCGACAAAACTTGGGGTATTGTCTTCAAACAAATCTTCAATTGAAAAATCATTGGTTGGTAACTCGTCGTTTGCTGTGAATGAGGGTATCTGTTCTTTTAAATCATTGATAACCATATTTTCCGGTTTGTTCTCATCCGTGAAGATTTCCGGTAGCGGCTGCTTGTTTTCAATATCCGGCGGTCTTTCCACCGGGGAATCCGGAGCGATAACAGTAACCGGAGCCGCTGCCTGAGTCAGGATAGGGGTCGGATTAAACGGGTTGATATTATTGAGGAAACTCTCTCTAAGGTCGAGTAACACAGCCTGAACTTCGTTCTTCAGTATCTTAATCTCGTCTTCAAGTTGGGTTACTTTATCATTGAGTTCCATCGACCCGTCTCCGTAATTCTTGTCCTGGTGGCCCTGACAGGGCAGGGCCACCAGGATGTAGCACAATCCGTTCCGGACGGTATTTAGTAGAGATTAAAATAATCGTCCAGGTAGCCAGGCATTGTTCGCTGAACCTGTAAAGTAGCCCCGCTGGGGGGTACAATCTGAATCGCACACCAATCGTTTGCGTTTATTTCAGCACTGGCCGGGATGGTGACAACCATTTGCCAGATTTCGTCCGCTTCAATCATATCGGTGGCGCCTCTTTCGGTACTTCCCGCCAATTTTGCGAGTGTAAAGTCATCAGTATCTAACTGCTCGGTGTAGTTCGCGTCCATATAGGTAAGCGTTATCGCGGTGCTATCAACCTTTTCATCTGTAATAGCCATTCCAAGATTGATAGTCATTGTAGTCAGTTTGGTGTTATCAGAACTATAGCCAATCACAGCACCCTTTACTTCAAGGGATGATTGCGCTGATTTCAGACCAGCGTAAACCGTTTCCTTACCTTTTTCTGCCGAGAAGATACCCGCCGAGAGGACGCTGTAGGCCAGTACTGAAGCTACCGTAACGAAAGCAATCAGAATAATCGCTGTCTCCAGTCCGGTCATACCTCTCTGGCCGATGTGCAGGCGTTTTACAGCCTTGATAAATTTCTGGTACATTTTGTCCTCCTTTTCTCTTTTATTACACAATTCTATTTAAGATCCATTTTTGGCCGTAACTGACCGGGAAGTGTTCGTTTAACGGTAAGAGCTGCACCTGTAGGGGGCAGGAGTTCGACGGTGAATGAATCATACGCTCCGGCGCTAACACCTGCCGGTAATGATACCTTGACAACATGTAACTCATCGCCTTCGAGCATTATCGCGGTGCCTCTCTCGGTACAACCGGGAGCTACCTGGTAGGTCCATTTTGATGATGTCGAATTCCAACTGGCCCAGGCCGCCATTTCCAGGTTATTCATGGCTGTTGAATCATAGAAATTGAAGACAATAGCTTCCATGTCTACCGGATCGGTGGGGACAGTCAGTCCTACGAGAAATTCCACATAATCGAGTGTAGTATTATCTGAGGAACTGCCAATGACCGTTCCATGTACTTCCATCGAAGACGCTGCCGATTTTAAGCCGCTATAAACTGTTTCCTTACCCTTTTCTGCCGAGAAAATACCAGCCGAGAGAACACTATAAGCCAATACTGAGGCGACCGTTACAAAAGCAATCAGGATAATTGCAGTTTCCAGCCCGGTCATGCCTTTCTGGCTGAGATGAAGACTCTTTAAAGTCTTGATAAATTTCTGGTACATTTTTCCCTCCTTTTTTTTAATACTGTTAACCTCTAATCAGGGAACCCTGTCACATTATCACACCTCCTAATCCCACTCAGTAGCGTGATATCCTGGCTATAAGATTATGCGAATATCACTGTTGTCAGCGTTGTAAGACTGGGATTTATATTCATTTGTTAATTTTGTTTATTAGTTGAACGCTTTACATTCATTTTTACATACCCTCCTGTATCCGGTAAGGTCTAACGGGGTATAAACAGAGAGCTATAATATGCTCCATTTCCATGCCTGATAAGTATCTTTGAGATAGCCTCCGGGGTTCATCCGGATGACCGTCTCAGCTCAATTGAGCGAAAACAGAGGGATTCCAGATTCAGGTTACTGCCTTCAACTTCATCTGGCGAAAATTACATTTACTTTATTTTTATGAATCGATACCCCGTATTTATGACATGAAACCCATTCTTCCTGTATTTTCATAAAAGGGGTATCAGGCTTACCCGGTGCTGAGCTGCTCATGATACCTGCGAAACCTCAATACGATATATGTTACCCGCTTTCAATCCGTCCGACTCCGCCCCATCAGCCAATCATCGCCGGGTTCGATGCAACACAGAACCGTATTCCCGACGTTGTTGTTAATCTGCTCCATACATACAAAAGAGAAGGAGAACACGCATCACGTGCTCTCCTTCTTACAAGTGTAGTGTTTCCGATTTTTCAGGGCAGGTTAATTCAAATCCATGACATACCCCAGGGTTCCGGGAAGCGTCCGCTTCAAGGTTATCGTCGCCCCGGTCGGCGGTACGCACTGGATAGTAAAAGCGTCGTAATTCTCAACGGTGGCGCTGGAAGGCAGTTCGATGATTACCAGGTGAATTTCATCGCCTTCAATCATACCGGCGACACCCCGTTCGACACTGCCGGGACTGATGGTGACATTGGCCGAGATTCCCTGCTCGGTTATATCGCTGTCGTAATAGTTGAAAACAATGTTGTTGATATCGACGACCTCATTCGGTATCGTAAGTGCGATATTGAATTGAACCTGGTTCAATTCGGTTTTGTTATCGGTCAAACCCAGTACCGAACCCTTAATCTCCAGTGTGCTCTGAGCTGATTTAAGGCCTTTATAAACTGTCTCTTTGCCTCTTTCCGCAGAAAATATGCCAGCCGTGAGTACACTGTAAGCCATGACTGAAGCGACGGTTACGAAAGCTATCAGTATGATGGCTGTTTCAAGGCCTGTGATGCCTTCCTGTTCCCTGTTCAGCCGTTTGATGGCATTTCTTATGTTCTTAAACATGATGTACTCCTCTCTCTTTCTCTTTATTGTTCATCACCGGAAAGTTGATTCCTTCACATTTCTTTTTCCCTCCCCGAAACATTTTCTCGTTAATAAACTCAGGTATCGGATTGGTAAGCCGGTAACCTGATACGGAATTGCCGTTTCCTCTTGAGTTGGCTGGCGAGAGAAGAGCCGGCTGGAACCTGGCTCTTCTCTCGTTGTGAAAAGAGGTAAGGAGACAGTTTATAACGACTGTATGTAAAACAGGGCTGTTTGTAGTTTTATCTGTCATTTGCGTCTCCTCGCTTTTCTCTATTTCAGAATAAGGCTGTTCCGGTAAATGAAGAATAAAAACGGCACGTTACGGTATAAACAATAGGTAAATAACAGCAGACTGAAATACGGGAATAAGTGACTGCTCTTTGAATGATGATGTGTTTATGGAACATTCATGTATTTGGTCACTTATTTACCCGTGATTTACGAAATTATTTGTATCTTGATACTGAGGAAAGATTGAAGAAACGGAGGCGGCGATGACTCCGAAATGTAAGTTTTGTTGTTACATTATTATATCTTTACTGTGCCTAGTCGTTGTGTCTGTCGGCCTGACCTGGTCGATACCGAAACCCGCCCAGTCAAAACAGCTCCTCTCTTCTGCCTCAAGCCTGTTTTCACGGGGAAAGCACTACGAACTATATCAGTCTTTTGTCACGGCTGATGATACGGTTATCAGGGAACTCGTTGCCGGATTATCCGGTGTCGAAGATATCTATAAGGTTGCCGGTGAATGGGTATATGTTACCGACTCTTTACTGAATGGTACGGAAGATAAATGGCTGACTCCCGGTGAATTTTTATCTCGTACGCCGTTCTATTCCACGAACCCCGTGCAGGGATATGTCGTTGGCGATTGCGAAGAACAGGCGAACACGCTTGTTTCTCTGCTCAGGGCTTTCGGAATACCTCCGGAAGATGTCAGGGTTGTTCTGGGGCAGGTATCGGTATCCGAAACGGTAATCCGGGGACATGTCTGGGCAGAACTGCTGGTGGATGGAACATGGATGCCGCTCGATCCCAGCCAGGGAAACCAGTGGGAAGAAAATCTAGGGCGCCTGGTGAATGTGAATGCTATGGCATTTGACTACTATTTGTACAACCCGTATCCGGTTCCCGTGGTGACAGCTTACTACAATGATACGTATTTTATCGATGTCATGAATAAGAGAGGCAATGCACCGGAATCGTGGAAATTGTCCGGGCAGGCGCGGGAAAAGCAGTTCGCCGAACGTTAATTATTCAGGCTTGTGGTTGAGTTAACCCTTCGACCTAAAAGACCGCGAAGATAACGATATTCCAGGTAAGCACCATGGAATAGCCCAGGACGATGAGCGATGTCGCTGCGAGAGCTGTTCTGGGGAAACGCTTATAGACCAGCCACAGGGCAAGCGAACAGACGAGAGCGCCGGCAATTTTCAGCAGGATAAAGTTTCCGCCGAAGACAAGCGTCTCCATCAGAGAATTCGCTTCATTGACAAGTTCCTGATTGACAGCGTAATCGGTAAACAATCCGTCGGAAATGTTCAACCCGCTCATTATCCCAAGCAGTTGTTTCATGGGCTTTTCCTTTCCGGATTACCATTCGAATTCCCAACCGGCATCATCAAGAAATTTCCGGTAAAAGTCAGCAATTTCATCATCACGTATTGTCTTCTCTGCTTCTTTCAGCGGCAGGCTCATTGCCACTCTGACGATATGGTCCACGTCAGGTACCGCACCATCAGTGTCCTGCCCTGTAGTGTTTTCGAGTTGGTATTCATCGATGAGCAGAAGGTAGTACCGCTTCAAGTCTTCATCGTGAATAGTATTCTCAGCCTGTTTCAGGGCATTGATTAAACCGTCGATATCAGGTATTTCCGTATCGTTGAGCGCAGGTTCTTCCGCTGGCATTTCTGAAGCTGAGATGTTCGATTTCGGCCAGAAAAATACCGTACCGACAACAGCTATCCCCAGCACCATACCCAGTAGTATCTTTTTCACCTGTCCGGCCTCTTGCTCCGGCTATTTCGTGCCTGTTGTATACGTTCGAACCATCGTCACGAAACCGACCGGATAATGATGGTGACTTCTCAGGTGTCTTTATTATAACCCTAAAGGGTCATTTTGTTGACACAATCAGGCCATGGAAAGGGTCAAAAAAGGGTCAGAATCGGGTCATGCTAAAGTAAGGGAAGCGGAGGAAAAAAAAGAATTTCGAAGCTGTACCGGTGAGGGAGAGTAAGGTTCTTGATGTATGGGATAAAAAAAGAGAGCGGGGGTCTATTCCCGCTCTCTTACAAGGAATCCGATGGTTTTTCGAATCAGTTGTTACTCGATTTGAATTGATACCCGACGCCGGAAACGGTTACGATATACTGAGGGTTAGCCGGATCCGGTTCGATTTTTTTCCGGAGCCGTCCGATGAATACCCGAAGGTATTCACGTTCGTCAGCGTACTCCGGCCCCCATATTTTTCCGAGGAGCGTTGCGTGCGAGAATACTTTTCCTTTATTGAGCGAAAGCTCCTGGAGCAGATTGTATTCAGTGGGGGTGAGTTTAACCTCACTGTCCGAAACCGTCACCCGGCGCTCGGCGAAGTTGATATTCAAGTCTCCCGCAGAGAACTGAGATACCCCGGGGTTTGTCAGTACTTCTTTGGTTCTCCGAAGCACGGCTCTTACCCTGGCTATCAGTTCGCTGATGTTGAAGGGTTTCGTAATATAGTCGTCGGCTCCAATGTTGAGGCAGTAGGCTTTTTCATCAGCATCATGCCGTGCGCTGAGCATGATTATCGGCACTTTGGACCATTTCCGCACTTCCGAGCACACCTGAAGGCCATCCATTTTGGGCATGGTGATATCGAGAAGAATCAGTTCAGGTAATTCTCTTTCCATGACTTTTAAAGCTTCGATACCATCCATGGCGGCTAAAACTTCGCAATCATGTTCCTGGAGATTTGCCCTGACCGATTTTACGATGCCGATATCATCATCAACGATAAGAATGCGTGATTTTTGCATGTCCTTTATTATCTCCTGTTACCTCGTTAATCGTCTGTATCAATTCGTCCGTACCGAATGGTTTTGGGATAAACGGAATGCCGGTTTTCTCGATGAACTCTTTGTTTCTCGGTGAAATAATGTCCCCCGTTATACAGATTGCTTTTCGTCCGAGAGCCGGATTGATTCGTTTCATCTTGCGGTAGAACTCGATACCGTCTATGCCCGGCATCTTGATATCGAAAAGTACGAGGTCAAATTCACTGTTCTTAACCTTCTCAAGTGCCTGTTCGCTGACGCGGATTGTAACGACTTCATGGCCTTCCTGAGTCAGGAGTGTATCGAGCGCCCGGCAGATGTACATTTCATCATCAACGACCAGTATTTTCAGGTGTGGGACCTTGATTTTCTTCTTCGTTTCCTGAACTGACGGCTGAGACTTCGTTTCGTCGGCAATGACAGGCAGTTCGATGACGAACGTAGCGCCTTCACCCTGGTCTTTTGTATAGATATTTCCCCCGTGCTCCTTGATAATTCCGTAGGAAATACTCAACCCCAATCCGGTTCCTCCGCTTTTCTCTTTTGTGGTGAAGAAGGGGTTGAAAAGTTTATCGGCCGCTTCTTCGGATATCCCAGGCCCGTTATCGGAGATGACGATAACAATCATGTCTCTCTCTAAGGCTGACTGGATATATATTTTCCCGGCTCTTATTTCTGCGCCCTTTATTGCTTGTTCGGCGTTGATGATGATATTCATCAATACCTGCTGCATTTCGCCGATGTTGGCCATTGTCTCGGGCAGGGAGGAAGATAGATTCGTTATCAATTCAATATTGTTGTTTTTCATCTCATACGAGCGCATGCCAATAATGTTCGAGATAACCGAATTGATTGATACGTACTCCTTTTCAGGTTTATGCCGGCGGGCGAACGTCAGCAGCTTTTCAACAATATTGGCTATCCTGGAAGCCCCGTCATTGATGACTTCTACCGCTTCTTTAATATCCTCAGGCAGCTTCTTGACCGAAAGGATTTGAGCAAAGGCCATCACGCTCGTCAACGGATTATTGATTTCATGCGTGATTCCGGCAGCTACCTCACCGATAGAGGCAAGCCTGCTGGTAAGATTGAGTTCTTTCTGGAGTAGTTTTTCTTTCGCTTTCGCTCCCACCCGGTCGGTTATGTCCTCCATGAGGTAGACATATTTCGAGACATTGCTATCCTCATCGTATATAGGAGAACTCTTCGCGGAGAAATGTTTCTGCAAGGCAGTACTATAGTATTCCAGGTGTTCGGCTTTTCCTGATTGACGTGAACGTATGACAGGGCAGACCTCTTTTGTTACTTCCGGAAAGACCTCGGAGATTTTTTTACCGACAACTTCATCTTTTTGCTTATCGAGCAGCACTAAACCGCTGATATTGATGTTTTCAATCCGGCAGTCATCGTCAATAATCATCATTATTTCCTGCAGCGAATTGAAAGAATTTCTCCAGTTTTCCTCTGCCTTCCTTAAAGCGAACTCAATCAGGGTTCGTTCTTCGATTTCTTCGGACAGAGAACTGCTGATGAGCATGTATTCCCTGAGAACGAAACCGAGAACCGTTACATACACAGCCAATTGCAGGGTCAGCCAGAACCACCATATCACGCTCCACAAAGGGGCAAGGTAGGTTACTTCACTCGCCTGAAAAAGAAAGATTAAAATCGCTGTAAACAGAAAGAGTTCCTGCGCGCAGGATTTTCGGTAGAGGGCAAAAAGGCTTACACCCGAAAACATGTAGAGAGCGAGCGGGATACCATTCATTATCCAGGCAAGACTGGTAAACTGGCTGCCCTGGATAAGAGGGGGCAGCCAGTGTGAAAACCCGAGAGCGCATCCGGTTATCGCAGCGGAAAGGACAACCGTTAAAAACAGAAACGACTTGTATCGCGTGTTAATGACGTATAACAGGTTTTTCTGAAAACGGTCTAGCCGGACGAGAACATACAGAGAAAAGAACAGGCTGCCGCTGATTCCTGCCAGGGAGTGGAGCCAGATAAAATCCGATGATTCGGGTGACACGATTGATTGCACCCCGTTTATCAGGGCCATCGACAGCAGTCCGGCACTGACGAAAACAATTCCGTTTTTATTACGATACCGGGCGATGATAAACACGGAAAGAAGCATCTGGGTAAATGCACCCAGTATGCCTATTGCCGTAAAAGGAACCGCGGCCACCCACGATATTTCCGACCAGAAAAACAGCATAATAGCCATTACGCTCGTTGGTATTGTCAATAAAAGCAGCAGTAATACTGAATTCCAGTCTTTTACACTTGACATATTGTTTGATTCATAGATTCTTGTCCCAATTGCACTAGACATAACTCTACCACACACATTACTGAACTTCATTCCTATCCGTGTCAATAAAAAACGGGAATAGAATCAAATTATGTTCTTTTTCATTGCTTCGGATACTGCTTGTGCTCTATCTGATACTTCCAACCTGTTGAGAATCTGCCTGATTTCTCTCTTAACCGTCGATGTGCTGATATACAGTTCATTGCTTATTTCTTTACTGCTTAATCCATCAGCAATCAGTTGCAGAATTGAGACTTGCCGTTTGGTGAGCAGGGAAGCTCTGCCGTTCCGGCTTATCTGGGCAAATTCAACGACCAGTTCCCTGGTCAAAGACGGGGCAATCGGGCAGTAGCCTTCATAAACCTGCCTAATCGCTGTTGTTATCTGGTCGGTTCCGCTATCCTTTAACAGATAACCTGAGGCACCCGCTTCAATGGCTTTTTTTACATAATCTTCGGCATACAGAGTGAGTATCAGTACCTGGATATTCGGTTGGTTTTTCTTGATTTCATACGTTGCGGAAATACCGTCGATTCCGGGCATCTTGAGGTCCATGACAATGACATCGGGAGTCAGCAAGGCAGCTTTTTTTATCGCTTCTTCGCCATTCGCGGCCTCACCAATGACCTGTATACCGTTTTCGATGGCCAGCATTCTGCGTAATCCTTCGCGGACAACCTGATGATCGTCAACCAGCAGCAAACGAATATTCTGCGCGTCATCGGAATTATCATGGGTATCTGAGATTATGGTGTAGATTTCTTTTAACGCTGTATTTTGCATAGTTATCATCACTCAATATGTCAGTACAATCTCATTTTCCCACAGACCTCCTGTATACGTAAGGTCTAAAGAGTCAAGAAAAACGACCCTTAAAAGATAATATAGGTAGTCGTTTAAGGGCATTTCCTTCGAATCAGCAGGCTATGTATAGCCTAAAAAATGAACCGAAATTGAGCCGGATGAGCTGTTTTCTGTAAAAAAAAGGTGTGCATCCTGCTTACCATCCATGCACACCTCTGAACATGCCAGCCAAAGAGGAGAAAGAATCTAGATGAGTTGCCGTTTTATTGCCTGGGAAACGGCATGAGACCGGTCGCTGACGCCAAGCTTATCGAAGATATGTCTGATTTCCCTTTTGACAGTTGAAGCGCTGATAAATAACTGTTCTCCAATTTCTTTACTGCTGATTCCTTCCGAAATAAGGCGTAAAATATCAATTTGTCTTTTTGTCAGGAGGAAAGACCGGTTACTTTTACTGATTTTGGCGAATTCTATGACCAGGTCGCGGGTAATCGACAAAGCGATTGGGCTTAACCCTTGATATACCTGGTGAATAGCCGTAGTAATCTGTTCGGTATCACTGTCCTTGAGAAGATATCCGGAAGCTCCGGCTTCGATTGCCTGCTTGATATAGTCTTCCGCATACAGAGTCAGCACCAGGACGTTGACGTTCGGAAGGCGTTTTTTAATTTCCCGCGTTGCCGAGATACCGTCCATGCCGGGCATTTTCAAATCCATCACAATGACATCCGGTACAAGGGCGACTGCCTTGGTAATTGCATCTTCTCCGCTATTTGCTTCGCCGATGACATCGATGCCTTCATCCATCTGGACAATCCTTCGAAGGCCTTCCCGAACTACCTGATGGTCATCAACCAGCATTACTTTAATTTTGGTTTTTTCTTCCATTAATTATGTCCTCGCTATAGTAACTATTTCCGGCGGAAGAAGAGAGAAGTAAAATTCTATCGATGTACCCTTTCCCGGCACGCTTTTTATCTCCAGGTTTCCGTTAAGGAAATCGGCTCTCTCTTTCATGCCAAGCAAGCCGATGTGTTCGAGTGAGATTCTGCTTCCCATTGACTTGCTGACATCGAATCCGATGCCGTTATCTGTAACACATAACTTAATCATTTCACCGACAAGTTGAATCTCTATATCGACACATGTTGCCTGAGCGTGTTTCCTGATATTGTTAATTGATTCCTGTATTAGCCAGTAGAAGGTTTTCTGTTGAGCTCCGGTCAGCGATGGAAATTTTTCAGGAATATTTACGCGGCACTTAATTCCTTCTTCGGCAAGTTTTTCGGCTAATCTTACGATGACACCTGAAAGCCCCAGTTCCTCGAGAGGCGGTAACGGAAGGTTCGAAATAGCCCTGCGTAATTCCGTAACGCTTTTCTGTAAGACACTGCGGATATTCTCAATGGTGTTTTTCAAGCCGGTAAAATCAGATTCCGATATCATGCGGTTGCATAGTTTGATGTCATACGAAGCGCCGACCAGCCACTGAGCGACACCGTCATGGATCTCGACGGCAACCCGTTTTCGTTCGTTTTCCTGAGCAAATGAGATATTGTCCAACAGCCTGTCAGCATGGAGATGTTCCTTGAAATAGTCAAGATATACTTTAGTATTATCGATTGCCATGCTTGCCCACCAGGCGAGAATGGAGGTGAAACTCAGGTCCGAATCCGTGAACCTGTTTTGCCCGGCCAGTTTGATTTCGGTAATAAATCCGATTGTTTTCGATTTCACAACCATGGGTACACGGATTATGCCTGAGATACCTGTTGTTTTCATCAGGCGGGTCAGTTCTTCATCAGGACAATCGTTTTCGCAGACGATGACCGGATCCGGGATGCCTTCTAGTCTTATCAGGAGACCGTCCCAAGAACCGGAGTAATTTCCCTGTTCAGATTTCACGGGGAGGACGCCGGTATCCTCGTGAATCACGATTGACACATAATCGGAGGTTGTTCCTTTCGCAGCTATCCGGGTGATGTTTTCAAGGAACGTACCGATGCCGGACTCAATTGCGAAATCATATCGGGCAGCGTCAAAACTGGTAAGTACCTCTTTTCGAATGATTTCCTTGAGTGCCCGGGACTTATCGATTGCCTG
>CAYXEG010000070.1:13954-14862 GCA_964463875.1 uncultured Dehalococcoidales bacterium | reverse complement strand
ACGACCGCGTAATCGACCTCCTTATACTCATGGGCATCTTTCAGAATCGGCCGGTCGTCTCTGCCGAGATCGCCGGAAAACATCACCGTTCTTTTATTTCCATTACTCTCGATTGTTACTTTTATCGTCGAAGAGCCGAGAACGTGTCCGGCATTGTTGAAAACCGCAGAAACACCGTCTCCAAGTGAAACGGTCTCCCGGTAATCGATTCCCTCGAAATACGGGAATGAGGCTTCAGCGTCGGCAACCGTGTAAAGAGGTACTTCAGGGTAGGGGCCTTTCCGGCCTTCCCGGTCGTGCCGTTTTTTCTTGTAGGCGGCATCTTCCTGCTGGAGGTGGGCTGAATCGAGCAGGATTATCTCGGCAAGGTCGGCAGTCGCCTCGGTACAGTATACTTTGCCGTTGAATCCTTCCTTTACCAGCTTGGGAATCATTCCGCAGTGATCGAGGTGGGCGTGGGTTAACAAGACAGCCTGAATAGATGACGGTTTGAAGGGAAACGGGTCCCAGTTACGATTCTGGAATTTTCTTTCCTGGTAAAGGCCGCAATCAATCAGGATGCGGGTTCCGTTGGCTTCGAGGAGAAATCTCGAACCGGTCACATTCCGGGCAGCTCCCAGAAAAGTCAGCTTTGTATCCATCAGCATACCTCTTGTGTAGAATACCTAATCTTACCATACATGAAAGCAGGCACGTCACCGGCTGAGATGAACGGGAAACTTTTGACTCAATCATGGTTGTCATAGTCAACACTGTATACCTTAAGTGTGTTACCGCTCTGGTTCGACAGGCTCACCATAAGCGGTATTTGCCTCGTTCACCCTGAGTAGCATTGTGTCCGTTCACTCTTCGACCGGCTCAGAGTGAACGACGAAGATTGAGTAGAAGCACGGGAAAACACCTCTAGC
>CAYXEG010000070.1:2245-13944 GCA_964463875.1 uncultured Dehalococcoidales bacterium | reverse complement strand
CGGGGAAAAATGATACAGTAAAAACACCTGCAAACATCCGGATTCCCGGGAGGCTGGTTGGATACCGTACTGCTGGCGATACTGGCTTTTATCCTGATTTTTGCCGGGCTTGCGGGCATCTTTATGCCGATACTGCCCGGAACTCCCTTGGCCTGGCTGGGACTGTTCATCTTTGCTATCGGCACCGGATTCGATAAGATATCGATACTGGCCACCGTTCTCCTCTTCATCCTCATGCTGATAACCCTGCTGATGGATGTGCTGGCGCCGATGATAGGGGCGGGGAAAAACAAGGCCAGTAAATGGGGCATCATCGGTACTTCTATCGGCCTTATCGCCGGCCTCTGGGTGCTCGGTTTCTGGGGTATCATCATCGGTCCGTTCCTCGGGGCTTTCCTCGGAGAACTTCTGGCAATGAAACCCGCCGGGCAGGCACTGAAATCGGCTGTCGGCGCCTTTCTGGGCTTCGTTTTCGGGTCGCTCTTTAAAGTGTTTTACATTTTTGTTTTACTCGGTTTCCTGATTTCTTCTCTGTTCAAATAGCGAAGATTCAGGCTGCCGGGTCTGGTATAATGACACAAAATATGGGAGGTACAAATGGCTGTCAAGGAAATTTCACAACAGGAGTACGCTGAACAGGCAAAAAGACTCAGGGAAGAGTCGGAAAAGCGTACCGGAAAATCTGCCTCGGAGCTGTACGAGGAAAAAGAAAAAAGGCTGCGCGACACTATAGAGCTGAGAGTGCCGGACCGGGTGCCGGTGGCTCTTCCGACGAGCTATCTGCCGTCACGGTGGGTAGGCGGAGGAATGACCACCGCCGACGCCTACCGGAGCCCTGTCGCCTGGAAAGCTGCGTCCTTGAAAATGGTTTTCGACCTCGACCCGGATGTCCAGCAGGCTCAGGCAGGCGGTTCTGGAGCTGCCGTCTCGGTACTCGGGCCGAAGCTCTTCAAGTATCCCGGTGACGGCGTCGGAGAAAACTCTTCGCACCAGCTCATCGAAGGCGAAAACCTGAAACAGGACGAATATAAAATGTTCCTCAGCGACCCGGGCGATTTCACCCTTCGGTATTTCCTGCCCCGCGTCTGGAAGGAACTCGAACCCCTGGCGAAGCTGCCCCCTTTAAACTCTCTTTGGGGGCCTTCGAATGTCTCGCCGGCTTTCGCCGACCCGGATATACTGAAAGCCTTCGAAGCCCTGCATAAAGCCGGCGTGGAACAGCAGAAATATTTCGAATCGTCCTTCGGGCTGGATGAGGATCTGGCCGAGATTGGCTATCCGGCTATGACCCACGGCATGGCGCCGGCCCCCTTCGATATCATCTCCGACTACCTGAGAGGTATGACGGGAACGATGACCGACCTCTACCGACATCCGGAGGAACTCCTCCAGGCCTGCGAAATGATGCTCGAACGGTCGATAGCTACCGGACTTCGCACCGTCGGCGCTAAACGGGGTAACCCGAAGAGGGTATTCTCGGCGCTCCATCGCGGCTCCGATGGCTTTCTTAACCTGAAACATTTCGAGAAATACTACTGGTCGTTCCTGAAAAAGGTTATCTACGCAGTAACCGACGCCGGACTCTGCTTCATCCCGTTCTACGAGGGAAGCTGGGAACAGCGCCTCGAATACATGCTGGAATTGCCGAAGGGAAAGACCATCGCCCGCTTCGCCTTCACCGATATGAAGAAAGCCAAAGACGTCCTCAAAGGGCACACCTGCATCATGGGCGGTGTGCCGCACTCGCTTCTCCAGACCGGCACCCCGAATGATATCGATAAGTTCTGCAGGGAACTCATCGAAACCGTCGGCAAGGGCGGAGGCTTTATCCTCGCCCCCAACACCGGCATCACCAACGAAGCCAAGCCGGAAAACGTCCGGGCAATGGTCGAAGCTGTAAAAAAATACGGCAAATACTAGGAAACCTCTCTGTTATTCCCTCTCCCCTTCGCGGGAGAGTGTCAGGGTGAGGGGGTTATTGCAAAAAAATCTTTAACCAGTATCAAATATAAGGAAATCAGAAGCAAAACGAAAAGGAGCGGGTTCGTGCGAACCCGCTTTTTTTAATTAAACTTCATCTTACAAAGATATCTGTTACCAATATCCACGATTCCGGATCCCGTTTTTCAACGGGATGCTGATACTTAAATACTTCGGTAACAAGATTCACCATACCGGCGAAAGCCGGTATCCAGTAATTCCCGCCCGCTCTGTCATTCTTGAGCGAAGCCAAGTCGAAGACCCCGACGTTCCTTAATTTAGTAATTATCAGCAATAGTCGAGGAATCTCATCTCAATAAACAGCAAAAGTTGCCTTAGAGACACCTCCCAGGTCAGTTTATCTTGATGTGTATTTCCTTCCCGAGAAGTATTTTATTGTTTTTCACCAGGAGTCCCGCTACGGTAATTATCACAGGCTGCTCCTCCTTATTGAACCATATCGTTTTCTTCGAGAACCTGTACTTCAGAAGGTCGATGCAGATACCACAGCAGGAGTTGCCGAAACCATGTGCTGAATTGAACGGTTTGCTGTAACAGCAGTGTTTCCAGCTCCGGAAGCGTGTAATAATCGATTGATTGTGTTTCCTCGGCGTTTATCCGGGGAGTCTGATTGCCGGTGATTCCCTGATAGACAGCACTAATATGGTTGTCTCCGAAACCATAGTTCATCCTGAACTTCGTCCTGTATTCGAGCGCAACCGGTCTCAATCCCAGTTCTTCATGCAATCCCCGCAATGCCCCGTCCAGGTAGCTTTCACCGGGTCGAACGTGTTCGGACACGGAACAATCCAGCGCTCCGGGAAATTGCTGTCTGGTAAGACTGCGTTTTTGAACGAGAAGCCTGGAATCCGGGGTGAAAAGAAAAACATGGACACCCCGGTGTAACAGGCCTGATTGATGGATAACCGGCCTCCCTGCCTGGCTGATTACCCGGTCGGTATCATCGACAACATCGAGTACTTCTTCGTTTACCATAAACATCATCCGGGAAGTAACTTACCGGTGGGGTAAATCTACCATAAAACACCGTATTGTTCAATAACGATTTAATGAATCCCGGCCTGTTCGCATGGTATCTCACGAATAACCGAAATCTTTTTAGTTTAAGTCGTAATATATTTATCGTGATACTATCAAGTCTCCTTCGTATATAAGATTAAACTCTGGTAAGGAATGATAAATCATTTGGAGTTTCACGAAAAGAAAATGAATAATCGAAAACTTGTTACGGGGTTATTTAGTCTATGGCACATTTTCATTTCAATATTTGCTGTTCTTTTATATCTTTTACGATGTGCCAATACAAGCCATGTAGTGATGCCGAAGAATGATTTCACTGATTATCATTCATGGTACGGGGTTAATGGATATTTGATTCTCATTGCTGTTGTCGCATTTTTGAGCGGTATTCTTCTAGGCGTTAAGAAGACTTGGGGTAGCGTTCTGAGTATTATACTGGGTACTTTTATGGTACCCTTAGGGCTTTATTTGGCTGTAAATAACCTGGTATTCACGTCGATTCAAAATCAATCGTTCATGGAAAGACTTGTCGACTATTTCAGGTATATGGGGGCTTCTTTAAGCTATATTGATTTAGTATGCATTTTTTACGGCATTTTTGCGATGGTATATTTTACTCGAAATAGAGCTAAAGCATAGAGCAAGTAACTGAGAAACATATGGGCTCATTGTCAATTTACGCATATAACTGATTTGTCCAGTTAAGTTCAGTCCTAAAGAGATATAATGTCAATATTTATGACATAAAATGGAACAATATCGAACACTAATTATTAGTGAAAATGTAGTGTTTTTTTCATGCATCACTCAAGTAAAGATTTTCGAAATCCTTCACCCTTAAACCCTCACATCCACCACCGCCGCTGTGCCGTTTTTGACTTCTTCTAACGCTTCGAGGAGGGCCGATTTCACTTCCGCCGGGTCTTCGACGGTCTTCCCGTACCCCCCGCAGGCTCGGCAGACCGCCGCATAATCGGGCGACGGTTCGATAGCCGACCCAACCCAGTTGCCCGTCTTTTCCGAATAGCTTTGTCCCCCGTCAGCCGCCTGGATGCCCGCCCTCGGAGCATTGTATCTCCCGTTGTTGAATACCACGCAGAGGAACGGCGCGCCATACGCCTTCGCCGCCTGGAAGGTCGCTACCGGACTGCCGAAAATAAACGTCCCGTCGCCCACCAGGCTGACCACCAATTGCTCCGGTTTCGCCAGTTTTGCCCCCAGCGCCGCCCCCAGCCCCCATCCGAGGCTCGCACCCTGGTTGTTGAACAGCGTTCCCGGCACGGTCCGCCGGATATTGCTTAAAACCGCGCCCCGGTTCGTCACCGCTTCTTCGACGATTATTGCCTCCTGCCCGATAACCTCATCGATGCACCGGCACAGCCAGTCCGGCGATATCGGTCTCATCTTCGATTTCTCAGACCAATCGGGTTTCGATTGCCGCTGTTTTTCTTCCTGATATTTCCTCAACCGCCGACTGAACCGTTCCCTGTCCTCACCGGAAGCTTTTTCCTCAATCACCGCCGTGATGTGCGGCAGAGCTTTCACCGAATCACAGCCAGCAAGAATATCGGCGGCGAATCCCCACATCGGGAAATCGAGCTTGAGCGGGTCGATATCGAGGTGTATCAGCTTCGCTTCCGGGTTTATTCCAGCTCTTCCGGCAACGTAGGGAACATCGCAATCGACCGTGAGAATGACATCGGCATTCATGCACAGCCTCTCCGCCCCGAACCCGCCGAACAGGCAGTGGTCGGAAGGGAAGTTGACATATTGTTGAGAAGAAACAACCGGTGCTCCGATTTTCTCCGCCAGCTTTACCAGCGGCTCGACAGCGTCCGGATTTCGTCCTGAATACCCTGTGATGATAAGAGGATTTTCCGCCTTGATAAGCATGGAGGTAATTTTTTCCACTGTTTCCGAATCGAGTCCGGCAACGGCAGCCGCCCCGTATCTTTCGACCGGTTTGATTTCGATTTCCGATACCTTTTCGCCAAGGATATCCTGCGGCAATACAAGGTAGGTCGGCCCGGCCGGCTGGCTCGAAGCAATCCGGAACGCCCGCTGCGTCACTTCCCGGATGGTTTCCACCGAGCGCAGTTCGTATTCCCACTTCACGTAATCCCGCACCGGCGCTGCCTGGTCGGCTTCCTCATGGACCCAGTGCAGGGGAAAGGCCGGCATGCCGGCTTTGTTGCCCTCGCGGCCGTAGGGAACCCTCGTCGCGCAAATCACCACCCCGTGCCGCCCCCGCTGGGCGTTAAGCAATGCGCCGCCGAGCTGAAGCGTTCCCAGCGCCAGATGTACCAGCACCACCTGCGGCCTGCCCGATACCATAAAATACCCCTGGGCGGCGGAAAGCGCGACGAACTCATGCAGGCTGGTGATGACCCTCGGCGTTTTCCTGCCCAGCGCCTGGTACTTCGCCAGCGCCTCCTGGAACGACCCGGACGAAGTCCCGGCGTTCATGAAGATGCACTCGACCCGGTTGGCGTTCAGCACCTCCAGGAAAGCCTCCGCCCCGTTCGCGACCGGTACTATGTTACTGTTTTTCTCCATATCAGGCAGCTCCTTTGCTTCGTGTTTTCTCTTGCGGTTGTTTTAGATGCTTATTTTGAAGTGACCGGTATATATTGTCAAGCCGCTCTCTTGACATCACATGATTAAAATACTACATTTTGTGCATGCGCCGGGCAAATACCCGAATGTAATCTCAGGAGGAAGAAATGCCGCTGACGAAATCGAAAGAAGAAATCATGGACAAAGCTGAGCAACTCGGCATCGAGTACGAAGCCCTCTACGGGGGCTGTGCACAAACCACTTTCTACGCCATTATCGATGCCCTCCGCTGGGGCGGCCTCGAGATAATCCCCCGGGATTTTCAGGACAAGCTTTACAACAGCATCTGCCTGCTGACCGCCGGCTGCTGCTTTACCGGAGAAGGGACCTGCGGCGCCGTTTCAGGCAGCACCATGGCCTCGGGTTTCGCTTTCGGGATGAAAAACGACCTGAAAGATCCGGCTCTCGGCGACCGGGCCGGAGCCTTCGTCCGCGATTCCCTCCTGGCGCATTTCTACGAGCAGTACGGCTCGATTCTCTGCAAGGATGTCATGCGGAAATATTTCGGAAAAGCCTGGGACCTGACCAGCCCGGAAATGACCGCCGAGTTTCTCGGCATCACCGATGGCTGCGTCATCCGCCATACGGCGAAATATATGGCCGGCGTCCTCCTGGATGAATACGAAAAAGGCGAACTGAAGCTGTCAGCCTGACGGCAAACAAATACAGGGAGGTAAATATGAAAGCCCTCAGCCAGGACCTGTCCGTCTATAACCGATTCAATTTTGAAAAACCACCCGTCGGAGTCAAGTTCCAGATTCCCAGGCCGGAAGGAATCCGGCAAATCGAGACAAGCGTGCCCTTCTGCGAAATGGTTGTCGAAGCCTGGAAAAGGAACGAACCCTTCTATTTCGCCAGGGAAAACGAAAACTGTGTCGGTAAAGTTGCCCTCGGCATGGAAGAAATGTCCGTGCCGGTCGAAGGCGGCCTTATCGGGCCAGAATTCGGCATCTACCAGGAAGCCCGCGCCAATAACGCCCTTTACCGGCACGTTCACACCTTCAACCGGGGGCTGGTCAACTTCGTCGTCTTTTCGACGCTGGAAAAGCTGACCTTCGAACCCGACCTGCTGATGCTGGCGGCCGATACATCCCAGGCAGAAATACTCTTCCGGGCAATGAGTTATTCGACCGGCGACCCCATAGAATCGAAATTCACCCCCGCCCTCGGCTGCTCGTGGATGTACATCTACCCCTTCCAGACCGGGAAAACCAACTTCATGATAACCGGCACCACCTTCGGCGCCAAAGCCAAGGGCATCTTCGAGGAAGGCCGGATACTCTTTTCCATTCCCTACCAGCAGTTGCCGATGATTACCCGCAACCTGAACGAAATGGAATGGGTATTACCATCCTATACGGACGGCCGGACAAAATTCCTCGAAAGGGAAGCAGGCATCTTCGCTGAGGCGGAAAGAAAGGCAACAATTACCTGAAAAAGGTAATTGATATAAGAGAGGAGGCAATAAAATGACAGGAGGTTACCAGAACAAAGTTTTAAGGGTCGACCTGACAAATCGGAAAATGACGGAGGAACCGCTGAACGACGAGATAATCCATGATTATATCGGCGGGCGGGGTTTCGGCGTCAAGTATCTCTACGATGACCTGAAGCCGGGTATCGACCCTCTCGGTGAAGACAACGAACTGATTTTCACCGCCGGCCCGCTGGCCGGAACCAACGCCCAGTCGCTCGCCCGGTATAAGGTATTTTTCAAGTCGCCCCAGACCGGCGGCTACTTCAAGAGCAGCAGCGGCGGCAATTTCGGCGCTCAGCTCAAGTTCGCCGGACTCGATATGATTATCATCCGGGGAAAATCGGAAACGCCGGTCTATCTCTATGTCAACGACGACAAGTACGAAATCCGCGACGCCGGCTATCTCTGGGGGCTGGATTGCGACGATACCCATGCCCTCATTCGTGACGAACTGCGCAATCCGAACGTGAGGATTGCCTGTATCGGCCCGGCCGGCGAACAGGGCGTCAGGTACGCCGGTATTTTCAGCGACCGCCGGGCCGCCGGGCGCGGTGGCGGCGGCGCCGTCATGGGCTCGAAGAACCTTAAGGCAATCGTCATTCGCGGCAGTAAAAAGGTGGAGGTGGCCGATAAGGACGCCTATGCGGCCGCCGTCAGGGAACAGATTGCCGGCTACCAGGCAAACCCGCAGTTCTCCACCTTCTCGCATTCGGGCACCTGGATTGCCGAAGCCACCAACGCCATGGGCATATTCCCCACGAAAAACTTCCGGGAGGGAAGCGTCCCGAACTGGGAAAACATCGAAAGCAGCGAATACCTGAAACTGCTCGTGCGCAAGACCCAGTGCTACTCCTGCATGGTGCACTGCGGCAGTATCGCCCGGATGTACCACGGCAGATACGCCGGCGCCTGGACCGAAGGCCCTGAATATGAAACCATCTGGGCGTTCACCGGACCGATGCGAAACGCCGACCTCGGCCTGACTATCGCCGCCGACAAGCTCTGCGATGACCTCGGGCTGGATACCATTTCTACCGGCAGCACTATCGGTTTCGCTTACGAACTGTACGAAAAAGGTATCATCACCAAAGAGGATACCGGCGGACTCGAACTCGTCTACGGCAACAGCGACGCCGTTCCCGAACTCATCCGCATGATTGCTTACAAGGAAGGGTTCGGCGCTCTCCTGGCGGAAGGGTCACGGGAAGCCGGACGGCATATTGGCAAAGGTGCCGAAGATTACGGCATCCAGGTAAAAGGCCTCGAACTGCCCGCCTACGACCCGCGTGGCGTCAAATCGCACGGCCTCAACCTGCTGACCGCCAATATCGGCGCCGACCATAATACAGGCTACGCCCCGCAGGAAGTCTTCGGGGTACCGATTCCCCGTGCCGTCGACCGCCTCTCACCGAAAGAGAAGGGCAGCCTGACGAAGTGGAACCAGGATTCGACCGCTTTCCTCGAAACAGGCATCCTTTGCAGCTTCATGCCCTCGATGGGCATGCTGGCGGAAGATGTCTACGGCAGGATGCTCCTCGGCGCGACCGGCATCAGGGATTTCGAAGACCCTGCCTACCTGTGGAAAATCGGCGAGAAAATCACCAACCTCGAGCGGATGTTCAACGTCCGGGAAGGCTTCGGCAGGAAAGACGATTCCTTCCCGAAACGGATTAAGGAAGAACCCCTCCCCGCCGGACCGTCAGCCGGTACCGTCTTCGAGGAAGACGAAATGCTCGACGACTACTATACCGCCCGTGGCTGGGATGTCAAAACCGGCGTCCCGACGAAAGCGAAACTTGAAGAACTGGGACTCGGCTATACCCTGAAATAAGTGACTGATTGCACTTGATTGGTAAAAACATCAGTACGAACGAAGTGAAGTAACTGATCCTGCTTTTCTCCCTTTTGTAAAGTCGGAGACTCGCGATTTATCGGAGGGAGATGAAGAGGGATTTAGGATTCTCTGACTGCTGTATTGATATCACTTTCAGCCAAAATCAACCAGAACTTGAAATAAGTAAATATGATTAACCTTGAGATTCTCTTTTTCGGAAACCTGAGGGAGATTATCGGAGTACGTAAAACGGGAGCCGTCCTGCCCGACGGCTCCCGCCTCTCCGACCTCGTCGAACGCCTGTCGAATGAATACGGACAGGAATTCAAAGAACAAATTGAATCTATCGCCGGCCTCCGCATCCTTATTAACGGCCGGGAATTCTACCTGACGGGGTACATGGAATCCCCCCTCACCGACGGCGATACCGTCGTCTTCCTCCCCCCCATCGCCGGAGGGTAACTTCTGTTTACTTTTACATGTTTCTATTCGTAGATATAGTATAATCCCTCTCAATCTCCCTTTCAAAAGGGAGAAGCTGAACCGTCTACCTCACTTCACACTTCCGAAGAGGGATTTTAAAACAGTCTTCTGGCAAATTTGGGCGACTTCTTATTATCGCCGAGTATTACATCCCGCCAAAACCCTCCCCCTCTCTTGGCAAAGCCACCCCTGAAAAGGTATTATTATAACCAAAACCTCCACCGTTCCCCATGCGCGACAGAAAGGGATACCTATGCCAAAACGCGACGACATCAGGAAAGTCCTCATCATCGGTTCCGGCCCTATCATTATCGGCCAGGCGTGCGAATTCGACTACTCCGGCACCCAGGCCTGTAAAGCCCTCCGTGAACTCGGCTATAAAATCGTCCTCGTCAATTCGAACCCGGCGACCATCATGACCGACCCGGGGATGGCGGACGTCACCTATATCGAACCCTTGAACCTGGAATCACTGACGAAAATCATCGAAAAAGAACGGCCCGATGCCCTCCTGCCGAACCTCGGCGGCCAGACCGGGCTGAACCTGAGCGCCGAACTTGGGAAAGCCGGTGTTCTCGATATGTACAACGTGAAAATCATCGGCGTCGAACTCGATGCCATCATCCGCGGCGAGGACCGCATCGAATTCAAGAATACCATGGGCAAGCTCGGCATCGAGGTGCCGAAAAGCACCGCCGTCTATACCGTGGATGACGCCGAAAAAATCGCCGCCGAACTCGGCTACCCGGTCGTCGTCCGTCCCGCCTATACCATGGGCGGCACCGGCGGCGGGCTGGTCTACAACGTCGAAGAACTGAGAACCATCGCCTCCCGTGGCATCGCCGTCAGCCTCATCGGCCAGATTCTCATTGAGGAATCGGTGCTCGGCTGGGAAGAACTCGAACTGGAAGTCGTTCGCGATTCGAAAAACCAGATGATTACCGTCTGCTTTATCGAGAACGTCGACGCCATGGGGATACACACCGGCGATTCTTTCTGCACCGCTCCCATGCTGACCATCTCCGAAGAATTACAGCAACGCCTCCAGGAGTATTCCTACCGGATTGTCGAAAATATCGGCGTCATCGGCGGAACGAACGTCCAGTTCGCCCATGACCCGGTCACCGATAGAGTTGTCGTCATCGAGATTAACCCGAGAACATCCCGCTCTTCCGCCCTCGCCTCGAAGGCGACCGGTTTCCCCATCGCCCTTATCTCGGCGAAACTCGCCGCCGGATTGACCCTCGACGAACTGCCGTACTGGAAAGAGGGAACCCTCGAGAAATACAAGCCGTCCGGTGACTACGTCGTCGTCAAGTTCGCCCGCTGGGCGTTCGAAAAATTCAAGGGAGCCGAAGATAAGCTCGGTACCCAGATGCGGGCGGTCGGCGAAGTTATGAGCATCGGCAAGAATTACAAGGAAGCCTTCCAGAAAGCGATTCGCTCCCTTGAAAAAAACCGCTACGGGCTGGGATTCGTTAACCACTTCAATGAACTGTCGCTTGCCGAACTGATGGAAAAAGTCTCCGTTGCCACCAGCGAACGACAGTTCATTATGTACGAAGCCCTCCGCAAGGGCGCCGGCATCGATGATCTCCACGCCAGAACGAGTATCAAGACCTGGTTCATTCTGCAGATGAAAGAACTGGTCGAAGAAGAAGAAGTAATTCTGAGTTATAAAGGCAAAAAGCTGCCCGATGACCTTTTTGTCCGGGCTAAGAAAGATGGTTTTGCCGATAAATATCTGGCAAAACTGCTCGGGTTGCCGGAGAAGGAAATTCGCCACCGAAGGCTCTCACTCGGCCTCGCTGAAAGCTGGGACGCCGTTCCCGTCAGCGGTGTCGAAAACGCTGCCTATTACTATTCGACCTATAACGCCCCTGATACCACCTCGGTCAGCAACCGCCGCAAGGTCATGGTCCTCGGCGGCGGGCCCAACCGAATCGGGCAGGGCATCGAGTTCGATTACTGCTGCGTCCACGCCGCCTTCACCCTCCGCGACGAAGGTTTCGAGACCATCATGGTCAACTGCAACCCGGAAACGGTTTCGACCGACTACGACACCTCGGATAAACTCTACTTCGAACCGCTCACTGTCGAGGACGTGCTGAGTATCTACGAGAAAGAGAAACCGGAAGGCGTCATCGTCCAGTTCGGCGGCCAGACGCCCCTCAATATCGCCGGCGAACTCGCCGAGGAAGGCGTGAATATCCTCGGTACTTCAGTGGAAACGATTGACCTTGCCGAAGACCGCGACCGCTTCCGTAT
>CAYXEG010000070.1:0-2235 GCA_964463875.1 uncultured Dehalococcoidales bacterium | reverse complement strand
ATCATGATGGACCGGCTCGGCATTCCCATGTCCGAGTCCGGCATGGCCAGCAACCTCGACCAGGCGAAGGAAATCGCCGCCCGCATCGGCTTTCCCGTGATGGTGCGGCCGTCATACGTTCTCGGCGGACGGGGAATGGAGGTGGTTTACGACATGGACATGCTGACGAACTACGTCGCCGCCGCCGTCGATGTCACCCCCGACCGGCCGATACTTATCGACCGGTTCCTCGAAAACGCCCTTGAGACCGAAGCCGATGCAGTCTCGGACGGCAGAGAAGCTTTCGTCCCTGCCGTCATGGAGCACATCGAACTGGCCGGGATTCACTCCGGCGATTCGGCCTGCGTCATTCCCCCGGTCAGCCTTTCGCCGGAACATATCGAGACCATCAACACCTACACCCGGAAAATCGCCCGGGAAATGAAGGTCGTCGGCCTGATGAACATGCAGTACGCCATTTGTAAGGACATCGTCTACGTTCTCGAAGCCAATCCCCGCGCCTCGCGGACAGTGCCGCTCGTCTCCAAGGTCTGCAATGTCTCGATGGCCCGGATTGCTACCCGTCTCATGCTCGGCAAGAAACTTGCCGATATCGGCCTGAAAGAAAGAAGAATTCCTCATTACGGCGTCAAAGAAGCGGTCTTCCCCTTCAACATGTTCCCGGAGGTCGACCCCCTCCTCGGCCCGGAAATGCGCTCGACCGGCGAGGTGCTCGGCATCGCCGGCTCCTTCGGGCAGGCGTTTTTCAAGGCGGAAGTCGCTGCCCAGCAGTTGCTCCCTCTCGAAGGTACGGTACTGATAACGGTCTCACCCGACGACCGGAAAGACGTCTACCGGGTCGCCCGGGAATTCTCTGCCCTCGGCTTCAGGATTAGAGCTACCGCCGGCACGCGTGAATTCCTTCTGGAAAAAGGTATCGAATCGGAACTGATTCTGAAACTCCAGGAAGGACGGCCGAACATCGTCGATGCAATTATGAACGGCGATATCCAGTTGGTGGTAAATACTCCCAGCGGCAAGCTCAGCCAGAGCGATGACTCCTACATCCGGAAAGCCGCCATCAAGTACAAGATACCCTATATCACCACCCTCGCCGCGGCAATGGCCTCGGTCAGGGGCATCCGGGAATACCGGCAGGGCAAAACGGCTGTCAAATCCCTCCAGGAATACCATGCGGATATACTATAAGAAACTAATGAATAATCTCTTACTCCCCACCCCGGGAAAGGCTCGTGAGGAACCCCTCTGTTATTCCCTCTCCCCTTCGCGGGAGAGGGTCAGTGCCTGCCCCGTACTCGATACGGGGGTGAGGGGGCTGGGAGATTGAATATTCGTTACTCACCCCCAAGCAGGGTGCGGTGGAGTCCTCGATAACGTCAGACATACCGGAATACTCTTAATATTACCCTTGAATCAGTACGGTAAGGACGTAACCCACCATTTGCCATCGGCTCTCCTGTCTTTCCCATATTAGTGTCCCGACCGTACTGTCCGGATTATTGAGCCGTCATCTTGTGGTATATCTGGTTGGTCGGGGTTCCCTGAACAGACAGGGCAGGACTCCCCGTGAACATTGTTCGGCAAGGGGAGAGAGAAGGAGGACGGGTATGAGTTATTTTTACCCCTCACTTACGTCTCTCCCGCAAGGGGAGAGAGAAGGACGATACGTAATCGACATTCTTCTCCTCAACGGGGAGAGAGAAGGTCGGTGGGTCATCACGTACATCTTACGCCTGTTAGTGTCCTGAAAACAGTCAGCATGAAGCTAAAATTCCGGCATAATCAGGTATTTGGGAAAGTCAGGACTCCTCGCAAAAGCGATTAGGAAAATCGGGATTTCAGACTCGTTCATTATTGTAACTGAATTAATGAGACGAGTTTTCAAAAAAGCGGCATCCGGCGATAAAAACGGTCCCATGATGCGTAACAGTTTCGGATAAGATTCCCCGATACAGATTTGTTAAAAACCGGATTATGGTAATCGGGGTCTCCGATTACCATACGGAGTCTAAGGACTTCGACTTTGCTTCGTTCAGGATGACAGTTAGTGAGGATTTTTTTGTTTGTTTTTGTCCATCCTTCGACAGGTTCGGGATGGGCGGGAAAGGTGGCTCACGACAAAGAAGATAGCCCGGGATGACAGCGAAGGAACGATATCAGATGGTGGGTTACGTCCCTGTCATGTTGAACTGCAGGAACTGTCAGATGCCACTTTGCAGGTTTACCAGAGAATCG
>CAYXEG010000069.1:0-14980 GCA_964463875.1 uncultured Dehalococcoidales bacterium | reverse complement strand
AAGCTGTCAAAGAAGCAGCAGAGATACTCCGGAAGGAGGGACGGTAAAATGGCATCCGGAGAAATGGAACGAATTCGGGAACAGTTCGATAACAAGAGAAAAGACAAGTACCTTCCGGAAGGATACAGCAGTATCGGAAATCGAAACGTCAGGAGGATTGACGGATTCGAGAAAGCCTCAGGGAAAGCCGTTTACACGGTCGATGTTCAATTACCGGGAATGCTCCATTTACGATTTCTCACCAGCCCGTATCCTCACGCTGAGATTAAGAGCATGGATACGAGCCGGGCTGAAGCATATCCGGGAGTGCGGTGCGTGTTGCGGTATGACGACTCGGAACTGCCGGAAACGGTCGATGTCGGAGGACACGAACCTTCCGAAGAGCCGCCTATCCCGCACATCGCTCATTTCCAGGGAGAGGAAGTCGGCGTTGCGATAGCGGCCGATACCGAGCAGACAGCTGTCGAAGCGCTGAAGCTGGTAAAAGTCGAATGGGAGGAGCGGCCGTTCATTCTCGATGAGGAAGAAGCGAACGAGCCGGGGGCGGTTGCCGTCAACCCGGAAGTCGACCCGCTCAGCAACCGGTATGGAGAAAGACATTCAGTCGAGTCGCTCGGCGACGTCGAAAAAGGCTTCGCCGAAGCTGATACAATAATCGAATTCAAGTTCAAGCAGGGACTGAATACCTGGATAGGACCGGAAGTTCCCTGCGGGGTTTTTACCTGGAATGGCGAGTACCCGGAAATCTGGGTAAAAACGCAGCGTCCGCACATCGCCAAGCGGGCGGTTGCTTCCTGGTTCGGGGGAATTCCGATGAATCGGATTCAGGTGCACTGCCTGTACCAGGGAGCCAGCTTCGGGGGATGGAGCCAGATGGCCTGGAACCTGGGCGGCAGTTACTGCGCGGCGGTCGTTTCGAAAAGGACCGGGCGGCCGGTCAAGTGGACGTTCGGCCGCCGGGAAGATTTTTACGGCGGTGAGATGGACATCGGGACGTACTATTATAAAGTCGGGATAAAGCTCGACGGTACGATAACCGCCGTCAAGGCACGGGCGGTGATGCCGAACCAGACGCTGCCGGTGTTTGGCATCGTGAAACATATCATCGATAACACACGAATACCGAACGTTTACGGGAAACTGGAGGCGGTCAGGGTGAACAAGGGGCCGACGGTACCGGTCCGCTGCGAGCAGAACGCGAACTGCCACAGCATGACGCTTGTTTTCAACCACGTCGCCGGGGTCCTCGGCATGGACCCGACCTTGGTGGCGCTGAAAAATGACGGCGCCGAAGGGCACGACATTACATGGCTGAACGAGAAGAAACGGGAACTGGGCTTCGAGCCGAGGGACAGCCTGAGAGAATGCCTCGATAAAGGAAAGAAAGCGATTGACTGGGATAAAAAGTGGCATTTACCGGGAACGAGGAAGCTCGAAAACGGGAAAATGCACGGGATGGGGTTCTGCTGGAGCCATGAATGGGACGATTCCGGCGGTTCGAGCGAGATTGCAATACGCCTCGAACGAAATGACGGAACCGCCTGTATCTACGGGTGCCGGGCGGATGGCGGGGTGAACGCTGAAACGGCCTACTGCCAGATATGCGCCGACGAATTGGGCATGAAGATGGAAGACGTCTACTACCGGCCGCACCATGACACCGGGTTTTACCCGATGACGCCGGATACCTCGACGAACATGTCGGTCAACGGCTACGCTATTCGGAATGCCGCCCGGTTACTGAAGAGAAAAGTCCTCGAAGCGGCGGTCACCCCGACCGGGGAGACTCAGCTCGGGGTATTCCCGCCGGCATTTCCCGGAAAAACACCCGAAGAACTCGACATCAAAAACAGCATTATTTTCGAGAAAGCCCACCCGGAGAACCGGATAACGATGGCGGAGTTCATCGGGCCGTCCGGCGCCAACGGGCCGCTGACGGCGGCGAAAGGCGAACCGGTGAAAAATCCGGACGCTCCCCAGGGATTTCCCTATCGGGAACCGTTCTTCGAATACAGCTGGCAGATGCAGACCGGTACCTACGCCGGTATCCGGCTTCGCTTCTGCCGCCAGGCGCATTTCATGGAGGTTGAGGTTGATACCGAAACCGGCGAGGTGGACATCGTTAAAGTCGTCAATGTGAACGACGTGGGAAAGGTAATAAGCTGGGACGGCTGCGAAGGGCAGCAGTACGGCGGTACCTGCATGGCGGTCGGACGGGGAAGGACGGAAGAAGTTATCTACGACCGTTCGACGGGGGTGATGCTGAACGGCAACCTGTTGAATTACAAAATACCGACGATGCTCGATATCGGCCCAATCGATACCCTGCTCGTCGAAACCGGCATGGGCTACGGCCCGTACGGACTGGTGGGTATCGGCGAGGACGTCGCGACCATCGTTCCCACCCTCATCATACCGGCGGTGCATAACGCAACCGGCGTCTGGGTCGAAGACCTGCCGATGACTCCCGATAAAGTGCTGAAAGCGCTGGGAAAGGCGTAACCGATGAAACGATTCAAGCATATCAACGCAAAATCGACTGAAGAAGCCGTTGCAGCGCTGAAGAAAACCAATGGCCGGGTGAAAGTTCTCGCCGGCGGTACCGATTTACTGGGGCAGATGAAGGACAATATCCTGCCTGACTACCCGGCAGCGCTGGTGAACCTGAAAACAATATCCGGTCTCGACTATATCAGGGAGGAAGACGGCTCGTTAAAAATCGGAGCATTGACGAAACTCGAAGATATCGCTAAAAACAGGCTTCTCAAACAACGCTATCCGGCGTTGGCTGAAGCCGCCCGGAGGACCGCTTCTCCCCATATCCGGGAACAGGGAACGATTGCCGGGAATATCTGCCAGAGCAATCGGTGCTGGTACTACTGGGTTCAGGACAACCGGTTCGACTGTTTACGGAAGGGTGGAAAACGCTGTTATGCGTACGGCGGAGAAGGACAGTACCATTCAATTTTCGGCAGCACCCGGGTACAGGAGACACCCTGCACGGCCGGGTGCCCGGCGCATGTCGATATCGCCTCATACATGGAAAAGATACGGGAGGGAGATATCGAAGCTGCCGCCCGTATCCTGATGGAAGCAAACCCGTTTCCCGCTATTACCGGAAGAGTCTGCCCTCATACCTGCGAGGGAGATTGCAACCGGGGCGACTATGATGAAGCTGTCTCCGTCAGAAGCGTCGAGCGGTTTATCGGAGACTATGTTCTGGAATATTCTGGAAAAATGTATCAGCCTCCTGAAGACGAAAACGGTGGTACGATAGCCGTCATCGGTTCCGGACCGACCGGCCTTGCCTGTGCCTGGTACCTGAGCAAAGCGGGTTATCAGGTTACGGTTTACGAGGCGATGGGTGAAGCCGGCGGCATGCTCAGGTACGGGATTCCCGCTTACCGGCTGCCGAAAGACATCGTCCGGAAGCAGGTCGCCGCGCTCGAAGCAGCCGGTATCAGGGTGATAACAGACAACAAAATAGACATCCCGGCACTGGAACAACTGGCGAAGGATAACGACGCTGTCTTTATTGCATCCGGCGCCTGGAAAGAAAGGATGCTCGATATCGACGGGGAGGCTTTGCTGATTTCGGGAACGGAATTCCTGCGAAACTTGTCAATGATACCGGAGCCGAGAGGGAAGAAGGTGGCGGTTATCGGCGGGGGCAATGTGGCGATGGATGTGTCGCGAACCCTGCTGAGGATGGGAGCCGAACCGGTTATTGTGTACCGGAGAACCCGCAACGAGATGCCGGCTATCGAAGAAGAACTGGAGAAAGCTGAAGAGGAAGGAATTACCATACAATTCCTCACCCTGCCGGCCGCAGCCCGGAGAAACGGCAACCGCATTGCCCTCGAAAGCGTGAGGATGAAACTCGGAGAACCGGACGCGGGCGGACGGCCTGTTCCGGTACCGGTCGAGGGTTCCGAATATACCGTCGAGTACGACGCGGTCATCAAGGCGACGGGAGAGATACCCGATTACCCGTTCCTGCCGGCGGATACGCTCGATACCGGCGGACGACTGAAAATCGATGATATTGGTCGGGTAAAAGGAAATATATTCGCCGGAGGCGACTGCGTCAGCGGGCCTTCGAGCGTTATAAAATCAATTGCGGCGGGGAAAAAAGCAGCTGAAGCGATTGCCCGATTCCTGGGAAAGGAAACCGTTGCCGAAAACAAGGGCTGCCCGAAAACGAATCCTTCACACTTTAATAAAGCATTCCTGACTGCAACCGAAAGAAACCTTGAACAGGAGTTATCCGTGGCGGAACGGGTGAAAAGTCTCGAAAGCGAGGATGTAACGACGCTCGAGGAAGAAAGAGTGACGGACGAAGCCTCGCGGTGCTTCAACTGCGGCTGCCTGGCGGTGAATTCCTCCGACCTGGCGCCGGTACTGATTGCCCTCTGGGCGACCATCCGGACGACGAGACGGGATATTGCGGCTGAAAATTTCTTCGCTGTTCGGGGCAACGGCTCGACGGTTCTCGAAGATGAAATCGTCACCGGGATAGAGATACCTGCTCCGAAACCGGAAACGAGGAGCAGTTTTATTAAGTTTGCTCTCCGGAAATCGATAGACTTTCCGGTAGTGAACTGTGCCGTTTCGCTTGAGTTGGAGGGTAAGACGGTGAAAGCGGCAAGAATATGCCTCAACGCTGTCTACAACACGCCGGTGAGGGCGTTCGAGGCGGAAAGATTCATCGAAGGAAAAGTAATCGGCGATGAAACCGCCGAAACTGCCGGTACGCTGGCGGTCAGCCAGGTTTGCCCGTTACTGGACAATACGTATAAAATTCAGATAGCGAAGACACTGGTCAAGCGGGCGATTCTTGCCTGTGCCGTTCAATAAGATAAGGATGGGGCGGAGGAATAATGACAAAAGTACACATTAATCCGGGTGTCTGCGGCATGGAGTGCCGGGTGGTTGTCTCAAAAATCGACCGCATGAATATGAGGATTGAAATCGAAAGCAAATGTCAGATGGTAACGAAGCTGAGCGAACAACTGGCTGAGGTAAACTTACGCGACGTCCTGAAGAAATACGGGCAGTCGGTTATCACGAACAAGGCTGCCGAACACCTGACGCATGCCGCCTGCCCGGTACCGACAGCGATTATCAAGGCTGTCGAAGCCGAAGCCGGTATGGCGCTGCCGCGGAACGCAACAATTACGTTCGAAATTGATTAACAACAAAACCGGGCGTTTTACCCGGAGAGAATGCGAGTGATATCAGTTTATGGAAATACCCGCCTCCCGATGGTACAAAGTTATTGAATCACGAAGGTCGCGAAGGCACTTCGAGGATAAACTCCCGAAACCGAATCACCTGAAGAGAGTACAGACGGTCTGCGATGAATTCCGGCCTTTCCCCGGGGTTCGGTCGGTTCTGATACAGGAATCGCCGGATAACCTGTACAAGGGCATCATCGGGTCATACGGCACGGTGAAGGGTGCCAAAGCCTTTATCGCCTGTATCGGGAATATGCGGGTGAAAGCGGTTGAAGAGCAGATCGGTTACGTTGGCGAAGCGGTCGTGCTCGATGCCGAAGCGACCGGTTTGAACACCTGCTGGATAGGCGGGATGTTCCGCCGGGAAATCGTCGAATCGTTAGTTACCCTGGAAAAAAACGAGCAGGTCCACGCGATTATCCCATTCGGATACGCGCGTAAAAGCCTGAATTTCGAGGAACGGGTGATGGCCGGTTTCGGTATCATGCACCGCCGGAAGCCACTTTCCGAACTGGTTACCGGCTTGAAAAAGGAGCAATGGCCGGGATGGATGCCATTGGCGCTGGAGGCAGCGAGGATGGCACCCTCGGCGGTTAACCGCCAGCCGTGGAAATTCCTTATCGAAGAATCGAGCATCACGGTTGCCGTCAACGATAAGAGCCTTCGCCGGGAATCGGTGATGTCGAAGCGGCTCTGCTGCGGCATCGCCATGCTCCATCTTGAAGTGGCGGCGAAATTCGCCGGTATCAGAGGAACGTGGGAATTTTTAAATCCGCCCGGGGTGGCACGTTTTTCTGTTACCGGGAAGAGATAAGCGGAGATGGTTGGACGATACTTTCCCTCCCCGGGTTCCGGATACCGGTTTACGCCGGTAAGATAGACCAGTTGTGTTTCAGCCCCAAAATGGTGTAAATCGGAAAAAGAAAGAAGCTGCAAAGAATGTTGGACGAGGGGCATTCATCGGGTAGAAGAAGTAGTCGGAATAACAGAATCGAGCGTGACTGGACGGAAGGCAGCTTAATCGCTAATCTGCTCAGTCTTTCATGGCCGATTATCATCACGCAACTGGTGACGACGCTCGGGCCGACTATTGACATGATATGGGTCGGCAAGCTGGGGGCTTCCTCGGTAGCCGGTGTCGGTATCTCCGGCATGGTCGTAATGATAATGAACACGGCCAGGATGGGGCTTCAGATGGGTACCCGGGCGATGATTGCCCGGTTTATCGGCGCCGGTGATAGTGAAGGCGCCAATCATGTCGGACAGCAGACCTTCGTTATCTCGGTTGGTTTTTCAATTATTGTTGCTATCATCGGTATCACCCTCGCCGAACCAATTATGATGCTGTTCGGGGTTGAACAGGATGTCGTATCCCAGGGCGCGGCCTACATGAGAATCCAGCTTATCGGCATGGTCACCATGTCGTTTCAGATGATGGCTCAATCGATAATGCAGGCGTCGGGTGATTCGGTCACACCGATGTGGATTGGCGTCGGTTCCCGCCTCTTTCATATCGCCTTATGCCCTTTCCTCGTTTTCGGCTGGTGGGTCTTCCCTGATTTGGGTGTCGAGGGAGCGGCCTTGACCGGCGTTATCTCGCAGGGAATTGCCGGAGGTCTGGGGTTATGGATGCTCTATGCCGGGCATACCCGGTTAAGGCTGACCTTCAAGCATTTCCGGTTCGATGGTGACATGATATGGCGGCTGGTGCGCATCGGCATCCCGGCCAGCATTAACGGCATGGGCAGGACGTCCGCTAATCTCATTATGACACTGTTTGTCGTGCCGTTCGGTACCTATGCGGTTGCCGCCCAGTCGCTGATGGAGCGACTCGACCGGTTTATTCAGATGCCGGCGATGGCGATGGGGCAATCGGCGGGTGTACTGGCCGGTCAGAACCTGGGAGCGGGCAAGCCGGAACGGGCTGAGAAAACCGCCTGGCTCTCGGTGGGGCTGTTCACTGCCTTCATGGCCGTGGCCGCGGTCATTATCTTTTTCCTGGCGCCGGATATTGTTCGTCTGTTCAACACCGAACCGGAACTGGTTGAAATCACCTCGACATTCCTTCGAATCACCCTTGTTACTTACCTGGTATTCGGCCTCGTCCAGGTGCTGATGCAATGCCTGAACGGGGTCGGAGATACTACGGTACCGATGTGGGTAACGCTGCTGACGATGGTTGGCATCATGGTGCCGCTTGCTTATATACTTCCCCGGTATACGTCGCTGGAAGTCTACGGCGTTCGCTGGGCGATGGTATCAGGCAATATCCTGAGGGCGATTATCTACGTCATCTACTTCAGAACCGGTAAGTGGAAGAACAAATTAGTATAGCCATCCGCCGGGAGGCGAATGGCTATACCATAGTCAAATTTCGTTTTTCTAGGTTTTGTTCGGTTTTAATTTGCTGGTATGTAAACCTGAAAACCAGTCGAAAAATTTTAAATCCCTCTTAATCTCCTCTCGATTCTCTTCGTTCATACGGGATGTACCACTTTACAAAAGGGAGTAAACCGAGTCAGATTCATTCACAATATTCGCGATGATAACATTATCAACCATATGCAAACAGAACCTTTTAATGGTTAGTACCGGATATACTCCCTGATTTCAGTCAGCATGCCCCGGACTTCCTCGAGTGAAGCAGAATCGGGAATCCTGATATTGAAGATAATCCCTCCGCCTTTTCCGTACCGGTCGAACATGTCCTTGTAGCAATCGATGACCTGACGGCAGGTGGCTTTCTCCAGGGAGAAGGGGCCTCTGACGAAGAGGCAGTGATGATTTTTCAGAATCTCACGGGCATTCTTTAAATCGACATATTCGATGGACGCCACCACTTTACCCTTCGGCAGTTCGAGGAGGCGTTCGAGACGTTCGGCGAATTCCGCCTCAAAGAACGGGATGGGGACACAACCGAGGTCGATGACTGCCTGTAAAGCCCGTTTCAAACCCGGCCAGTAGAATTTCTCGAACTGTTCTTTCGACATGAAGGACTTATCGCCCCGCCAGAGCGGCATGCCGACACGAATCCGGTTACCGTGCTTATCCAGTCCGGGTGCCTTTGCCTGGGCGATACGGGTATCGAGAATCATATCGCACAGTTTAAGGAGTTTTTCCGGGCGGCGGAACATATCGAGCATCGAGCCCTGCATACCGCGAAGGAAGCTGGAAACGGTGTCGAACGGGGCACCGCCGATGCCGCTGGCTCCGAGCAGCCCGAAGAACGGAGGGAACCCGAGGTAAGCGAGGTCTTCGTAGCTGTTACCGATGGTTTCCCGGAAGTTTTTCGTTTCGAGGCCGGCTTTTTCGATGGCTTTGGCGGCCTGCATGAATTCAGGGGAAACAAGCATCGAGGTCAGACCTTCGAAACCGTTCATAGTCAACCCGAGCGGGGGCAGATTTGCCAGGGGTTCGAGAGCGGTGTACATGCGGGGGAAAAACCGGCGAATCATGAAGTCGGTCGGGTCGGCGAAAAACATGTCGTACTCATCCGCTTTAAGGAATTCCTTCTCGATATACTGGTACTCGTAATCATCGGGAAGATTACCGCCGGGCCAGAGCCGGTTGGTCACGCCGAGGGCTTCCCAGGCGGCTCCCGAGTTTGGCAAGCCGGCATTACATATGTCCGGTTCGAGAGCAATGGTGGTGAATCGGACGGCGTTTTTGTATGCGACCGGGTCGTAGTAAGCGGCCGATTGCTTGATATCGGTGAACTGGCAGGGGTCGGCGTTCAGCGACAGAGGGATTCTATCCGGTACCTTTAGGTCGATAGCATCGTTGGTTCTTTTTTCACGTTCCGCATACAGTTGTTCGACTGATTTCCCGTGATTCTGCTCGATTTCAGCCTTCAACTTGTCCTGTGCAGCGTAATAACGTTCGGTGTTGTTGTCCATTCAATACCTCTTTGCTTTTTTGTATTTGTCGCCTGACATGCTCTATCCGTGTATCGGATACTCAGGCAGGATTACCGTATTTGTTAAGGTGGAGCCAGCTGTAATCAGGGCGGTCCTCACCGACCGTCCGTTTTTCCGGCCAGGCTTCCGGATACCCCAGGCACATGACCGTGGCCAGTTCGTGGGTATCAGGCAGGCCGATAAGTTTTTCGACGACGGCCTTGTAGTCGCCACCGAATACCGACATGACGCAGCCGATGCCTTCGCCCATGGCGGCGAGAGCGATATTCTGAGCAGCCATCCAGGCTCCCACCGGGCCGTAAAAGCCTTTTTTGTTGCAGATGGCAACGATGCTCGAGTTGTTGTAGAGGTTTTTCTCGATGGCAATACGCCGCTTGCCGCCGCGCAGCCCTTCGAGATTGCCTTTCTGCTCGGCAATTTCATCGATTACCTTTCTATCGGTAATAATGATGAATTCCCATGGCTGAGAGTTGCTGGCGGAGGGAGCCCGAGTGCCCGCCCATATAAGGCACCTCAGTAGCGGCTCGGGTACTTCTCCGGTAAAAGAGCGGACGGTTCTACGATTAATGATTGCTTCCCAGACATCCATATGCAGCCTCCAAAAACCGGTATTACTGGAGTATATATCAAAATGAAAGGCGGGTTCCAGTCTACAATAAGGAGAATAAAAGGGTTTTATACAGAAGTGCTATCCGGATGATGGTTGCGGTGATTCGCAACCGGTAAGGAGAAAACAAAAACATTTCCACCCTGCGGGTTCGTTTCGACCCAGATTTTACCTCTGTGCAGTTCGACCAGTTTTTTCGAAATCGATAAGCCGAGGCCGAGCCCGGCAGTGGAGGCATTGAGAGTTGAGCCTTCGATGCGGTAATACGGAGTAAAGATTTTCTCCTTGTTTTCAGCCGATATGGCCGGCGCCGAGTCGCAGACCTCGAAATGAACATAATTATCGACACGTTTCGCCGCCAGCGATATCCGGCTATTCTCCGGCGAGTATTTGTTTGCGTTTGCCAGGAGATTAAATACAACCTGTTGAATCTTGTCTTTATCAGCTTCGACAGGCGGCAGGTTTTCGGGAATATCGAAGCTCAGTTTCTGGTGGCGGTTATCGAACAGTACCATCAGCTGGGAGACCGAGTCTATCAGAACCGATTTCATCTCGAGCGGTGTCATCTGAACTTTAATATCGCCTATCTGGCTTTTTGCCATCTCAACCAGTTCGGTAACCCGGTGGTTCATTATCCGGGCGCTTCGATTAATGTTGTTGAAAAGCCGTTTCCTTATTTCTTCATTCTCGGGAATGCCGTCTTCCAATATTTCGGAGGAGGACATGATAGCGGTGAGAGGCGTTTTCAGTTCGTGGGCGACGGTATGGAGAAATTCTGTTTTCTGGGCGTCGGTTTTCTCAAGCGTTTCCCTCATGCTTCGTTCGAGGAGGTAAAGACGGGCATTCTCGAGCGAAAGGGCTATCTGGTTGGCGACAGTTGAGATGAGCTGCCGGTCTTCCACCGAAAACTGGCTTTGCCCCATTTTTTCGCCGAGGGCCAGGATACCGGTCAATTCTGACTGGTCGCTTCCCTGATAGAGAATCGGGGCGATGATGCCGGCATCGAGCTTTAGAATATTTGCTTTTTCTCCGGAGGGCAGGCTCTGGAGCTGAGGTACGATATCGAAGTCCCTCGGTGTGATACTGTTTTTCCGGGTTTCCAGCCACTGGACGAACATACCGGATTTCCGAAACGTGGTATCGGGCTCCGGGTTCGCAAAACCGAGGCATTTCCTGACAACGTATTCGCTGTTATCGGCAGTCCTGAGGAAGATGCAGCCTTTGGAGATTTTCAAGGCTCCGGTGAGCGACTGCAGGAGATTGGTGCAGAGTTTATCGATATCCAGGACGCTCTGCGTTTCCCGGCTCAGGCGCTCCAGCGACAGAAGGTAATTGTACCGTTCCCGGTAAAAGACCCGATCAACAAACTGTTGAGCACGTTGCTGCAGTGGCTGAAGAGCCATTGACAGGAGGAGAATGATGAGCGCGTGATACCAGATGGTTTCGGCAGTGAAAACAACGACCCGGCTAAGCGAAAACAGAATCGCGACGTAGGGTAGAGCGACCAGGGTGCTGATGATGAGGTAGGCAATACTTTTCCTGACGATAATACGGATATCGAGCAGGTGAAAACGGAATATGGCATAACTGCACAGAATAACGAAAATAACCTGTCCCCAGACCAGCATCGGCGGCAGAGAGGTAAACGCATCGAGTGCCGCTCCGACAACCGGAGGGAGAATAGCTATCATCAGGTAAAGAAGGCGGTTCCTCTCTTCGTAGGAGTTCGAAGCCCGGTAGGCTTTAATGAAATGCCAGCCGGCTCCGGCGAGAAGCGGAAAGAGAATAATGGAAAGAATCGGAGAGAGCGGCCCATGAACAGGTGTGTACCCGTAATCAGCGATTCTCATTTCTTTGAGGATAAGATTTGTCGGGGAAAGGATACTGACAATAAGTAACAGGAGATAAGCGGCGACGACGAACCCCTTCTGCTGCCTGGCTCCGGTATAGAGAACGGCGAAATGGTAATACAGGACGAAGATTGTCGTTGCAGGGATGACCGCAACTCTGTTCCAGATAACCGCGGTTTCGACATCAGGGCTGGAGCGCATGCCGAAAAGCATGAAACCCCAGAGGCCGACGCACACCAGTACTCCGGTAAAGACCCAACTGCCGGTATCCCGGTACCCCTTCGATACAACGATAATAATCAGCACCAGGCTGACAAGGAGCGCCGCCAGCGGTGACAGCATGTAGGCCGGACTGGTTAACGGATTCAGCATTGATTACTTCGAGACCTCACTGAGATACAGCAGCCTTCGGACCGCTTCTTCAGAAGCGTTGATATGAGCCGGTTTCAGGCCTGCCAAATCGACTCCCTGCTCTCGTTTTTCCTGCATATACCGACCGAATGTTCCGTTACTCAACAGTGTAACTCTTACCGGCTGTATATTCAAATAAGAGCCGATATCTTTATAATCGGTATCGATGATTTTCAACTGTTCGTCGACAGCATTTGCCAGTTTGTCAGCGTTCGTTACTTCCTTCGGCTCGATGTAGATGCGGAGACAGCTCTTGTTTTTATCGTATTCTTTGACGGCCGACCATTCGACGAACTTTACGCCGGTGTTGTTGATTGCCTGCCAAATCGTGCGCTCGTCAAGCTGGGCGAGAGCGGCCAGGTTGATGACATCGGCAATCCGGCGGTAAAATTCCACTTGGGGCAGTTTCACCCCGGTTTTTTTCTCATCGAGGGTGATAACTTTTACCAGGTCCTGAGTGCGGTAGCGGAGGAGCGGCATACCGTAGAAGTGAGAGATAACGACCTCGTAAAGTTTGCCCGGTCGAAGTTCATCGAGCAGCACTGTAGAAAACTGGTATTCGGGTTCGTCCGGATGGGCGAGAATATCGTCATAAGGAATGAATTCTAGGAAGACGATATCGGGAGGGAAGACCATGCCTTCTTTCGTCCAGGTAGGCATGGCGATGAGGAACGCCTCGGTCATGCCGTACGGCTGGTAGGGTTCGCAGCCCCAGTAGCGTTCTATTTCCGCCTTGTAGATAGACGCATCGATACCTCCCGCCATGACCGCTTTAGCCGGCCAGAGGTCTTTCGGGAGAATCGGCCTGCCTTCGCGTTTGCTTTTAAACCATGCCCGGACGAGCCGTTTCAGTATCTTCGGTTTCAGCATTGCCGGAGTAAACTTCATTTTTTGAGTATGAGCGCTGAAGAGTTCGCCCATGCTGACGAGCACGCTGGCGATAGCTCCGATGACATCGACTCCTTCCTTGAAGGCCATAGCGAACCCTTGCTGAATGCGTGCCTGGAATTCCATGCCTTCGGAGTCTTCCACACCGGGAATCGGAGTAAAGGTGATATGTTGCCCGACAGCCTGGAATTGGGCTCCGCTGGTATAGGGGGCGGCTGGAAGGGACAGGAGAATCTTAAAACCGGGCCGGATGTTGACCTCGCCTTTCCGTTTTGCGGTTGCCAGGATAAGGCTTCCTAGAGAAACCCGGGTTACATGTTCAATGAACTCCAGCGAATGAGGAATCCATTTGAAGGAGCCGCCCCGCCCGGAGGAGTGGCACCAGAGGAACGGCTTGAAAGCCAGGGCGTCTTCCTGCCGAAGACTGAGGAAAGGTTCGTAATCGTCATACAAGGAAAGAGGAACGGTTTCCCGGAATTCCCCGACCGTTTTCGGAACGGTTTCTCCGATAATCTTCTTTCCCAGAGTGCTGTTACCGACTTTATCAAGCTGGTCGAGAAGCAGCGCTTCCTGGATTTTTAAAAACTCGCTGACGGTCAGGTCGAGGAACCCGCAATACCGCTGCCAGATTTCGGCTTCGCTGAGAGCGTTGAAATACCTGTCTTCCGAGCGATTGGTTTTACTTCCGGTCATGATTTCCTGCCCGAAACGATATAGTCGTGATAAGTATCAAAAACGCTGATATTGAGCGTCGTATTGCCCATTTTTCCAAGCAGTTCCCGGATTTCTTTCTCCGAAAAAGCTTTCCGGAAGAAACGCAGCATGAGGGGAAGGTAGACAACTGAGGCGAAGACCCGGGTGAGGGAACCGAAAAAAAGAACGAAGGAATTTTTCCCCGATAAAGACCCATGCGAAAAACCCGGTTTCAGCAGGGAAAGCCCGAAAGAGGCGCTCTGGCCGTCGGAAGGCCAGGTAATGACGAAACGGCCGCCTTTTTTCAGGACACGGAGAATCTCGCTTGTTAAGGCCGGTACATCGTTCACGAAATCGGTGACATGGATGCAAAGAACAACATCGAATGATTCATCGCGGAAACCGAGTTTTTCAGCGTTCATTACTGAAAAACAAATGTCATTCGTCTTCTTTCGCGCTTTCTTTAAGGCTCTCGGTGAAAAATCGATTCCTGTCAGGCTCGCCCCCGGATTCTTCTGCAAAATCCGGAGCAGTTCGTTGCCGGTGCCGACACCGACGCACAGCACCCGGTCGCTTTCGTGAAATTCCAGGGAATCGATACACATCCCATGCAGCGTATCGTAAACAGCCAGACGGGCGGTCGTAAAGTCATAGACCGGTGTATAGATGTGATTAAAGTACTGCTGTACCAGTGTTATATCCTTTCCGCAAAAGCAGAAAACGAAAGGGTTTCCGGACATAATCTTTAAAGGTTCTACTGTGACTGAAATGATACCTTAAGGATAATACATAATTGTGTTTAAAAGCAATATATTGTCCGGATTATTTCAGTATACCGGGGAAAATATCAACAATCATTGAAAAAACGAGTAACCTCTTGACATTTCGGCGCCGGCAGGATATTATTCCGGCACAACGAATAATCGTTAATGAATAGTAATAGTATCGAAGATGAAGAAATACCGGACGCTGCTGCTTGGTTTAGCGGTACTGCTGATAACCTTCAGCCTGTTTGTCGGGTTGCCGGCGATACTTCCGCCGCTGGCGAAGGTCAATTGCGATGCCTTCTGGTGCCGGGCAAAGGTTCTCGAATACGATACCTGGTTCTGGGATACTCCCGAATTACCGGACCTGGAGGCGCTGGCGGATAACCTGCGCTTCGAACCGGTAGAGAGCGAAGGAATTCTCGACGGATTGCGGCTGATTTCCTTCGAAGGTCCGACAGGCAAACTGAGTATCACCGAAGACCCGGAGAACGAAAACCGGGTTATCATCTCGGGATACCTTCAATATGGGACATCAACGTTATCGGAAAACGTGACTGAATCTGGCATATTTCGGGAACTGGTATTTGAAGGGTATCATTCTGGCGCGGCG
>CAYXEG010000068.1:0-15026 GCA_964463875.1 uncultured Dehalococcoidales bacterium | reverse complement strand
TTCCGCCATAGTTGTCGGTCGGCAGCGCCCCCGAGAGAACACGGCAGAATATTTCGACCGCCACCGCCAGCCCGAATCCCTTGTAACTGCCCGTCTCCGGCGAACCGCCCATCGGCAACAGCGCGCCCTCCCCGAAATGTTTCTTCGGGTCGGTTATCGGATTGCCCTGTTTATCGACCGACCAGCCGACCGGCAGGCTTTTCCCCTCACGGGCAGCAATCTCTATCTTGCCGTGAGCCACCACCGTCGTTGCCATGTCGAGCACAAACGGCGCTTCTTTTTCGGAGGGTACGGCCACGCTGAGAACATTGATGGTCGCCCCCTGCCCGACGCTTCCGGGCACGAGCATCCCCTTGCCGCCGACGGTCATGGAGATACCAATCATATCCTCCGGCAGGGCCATCATGGCATAGTTGCCCCCGGCCCCGAAATGCGAACTGTTCCTTACCGAGACGAACCCGGCACCGGTTTGCCTGGCACGGACAAGCGCGTCGGTCATCGCCCGGTGGCCGACGACGAATCCCAGTCCCCGGTCGCCGTCCATCACGGCCGTGGCCGCCGCCCGGCTGGTTATCTCCGTTTTCGGGTCAGGATTGACCCGGCCTTCGAGGATGCTCCTCGCGTACATCGCCAGGTGAGGCGTACCGTGGGAATCGATTCCCCGCAGGTCGGTCGCCACCAGTATCCTGGCCGTTATCAGGGCATCCCCTTCGGGAACCCCTGTCTTCTGGAGAATCCTTTTCGAAAAATCGGTCAGCTTTTCAGGATTGACTGACCTTCTCTCTGCGCTCATTTCTGCCCTCCTTACAGGCTCAGATTATCAACCGGCATCCGGTCAAAGAATGATGTGAATGGAGTATACTATTTCACGTTTATGGTTTCAACCTGAGACAGAAAACAATACCGTAATTTAACATTTTCGCTGGTGAAATGTATACTTGAAGCCAGTACGATGATTATCAAGAACCGACCTGAACTTGAAACGACACAGCAGCGGAAGCTGGCCCTCGACATTATCGAAGCCGGTATCAGCCGGGTACTTCCCTCGAACATCATGAAATCAGCCGTATCATTTAACGGGGAAAAAGACAGCCTCTTATTCAGGGGAGACCTCTATCCCCTTTCCGGCGGCCGGATATTCGTCATCGGCGGCGGGAAAGCCTCCGGCCTGATGGCAGAAACCCTCGAAACAATTATTCCGTCAGACAGAATCACTGCCGGTATCGTTACCTGCAAGCACGGCAGCGGGGCTTTCTCTCTCCGTACAATTGAAATTATCGAAGCCGGCCACCCGGTACCGGACGAAAACGGCATCCTCGCCGTCAAACGGATGCTGGAACTGAAACAACGGTACGATATCGGAAAAACCGACCTTGTTATCTGCCTGATTTCCGGTGGCGGGTCAGCCCTCCTGCCCTGCCCGGTTGAGGGCGTCAGCCTGGAAGACAAGCAGCGCGTCACCGGACAACTGCTAGCCTGCGGGGCGGCTATCCACGAGATTAACACGGTCAGGAAGCACCTTTCGATGATAAAGGGTGGCCGCCTGTGCGAACACTTCTCTCCGGCAACGGTCGTTTCCCTGATACTCTCGGATGTCATCGGCAACAACCTCGATGTCATCGCCTCCGGGCCGACGTCTCCCGATTCCTCGTCCTTTACCGACGCCCGCTCGGTACTCGAAAAATACAACCTGGCAGGCGCCTGCCCGGCAAGCGTTAACGGTTACCTCGAACGCGGCTGCCGGGGAGAAATACCGGACACACCGAAGAACCTGGATACCTGCCGAAACTACATCGTCGGCGATAACCGGCTCGCCCTCGAAGCCATGGCAGTGAAAGCCCGCAAATCCGGACTGCGCCCTCTCATCGTCACCTCGGAACAGAAGGGCGAACCCGGCCTGGCCGCCCGGCAGCGGGCAAAAGAGATTATCGAGGGAATGTATGCAGGATACAACGCAATAATTCTCGGCGGTGAAACCACGCCGGTTCTTCCGAAAAATCCAGGTAAAGGCGGCCGGAACCAGCATTACGCAGCCGTCTCGCTGCTCGAAATGAAAGAGTACCCGGGAGACTGGACGCTTGCCAGCGTCGGTACCGACGGCTCGGACTACCTGCCGGATATCGCCGGTGCAATCGTCGATAACCATTCTCTCGAAACATCGAACAGCCCCGATATACAATCGTATATCGAACGGTATGACAGCTATAACCTCTTGAAAGAAATCGGTCACTCTCTTATCGTCACCGGCAGTACCGGGACAAATGTCGGCGATATAATCGTTTATCTGCTTGGGTAGCAAATTTATGAAAATCGCGGTAGCAAGCGCAACGTTCTATTACCTTCCGTTCGATGAAACACTGGACATCGTTTCGAAAGCCGGTTTCAAGTATATCGAGCTTGATATATACTGGAAAGGCGGAGAGTGGGAGATGGCTCAGCATCTGAAAGACATTCTCCGCAAACGGTAATAAACCTTGTTTCTGATAAAGGACTGAAAATCTCGAATATCCATGACGGCGGAGGAGTGATTGAACAAGATAGGCAGTCAGCAATCGATACTGTGTTGGACGAATATCTTTCAATTCTGGACACTGATCTGGAGTGTCTTGTTTTTCACCCGCCACATAAAAAGACTGATGACGGTGCTAAATGGTGGAGCCGATACCAGAGGGACTATCGTAATGAAATTAAGAGATTAGCTGATAAATACACGATATGCATTGAAAATATTCCTGAATTTAAGGATTATTACGTTCCTCTAATAACCCCTGAAAATCTTTATGAGTTTTGCATCGACAATAACGTATTTGTGGATATCGATACGACACATTATGCCCAATTAGATATCAATATTATAAAAGCCTTACAGATACTCGGGAACAGGACAAAATCAGTACACATAAGCGATTACAGAATCAACGAACCACATGTATTTCCGGGTGAAGGAGTTCTTGACTTGAAAGGTTTTCTGCGAAACCTTCAAGAATATGATGTCAAGGTCATAACACTTGAATGTACGCTCGACAAGCCTCGTAATTTGTCAAGAGACCAACTGACTCAAAGACTGATAACCGCCAGAGAATTTCTTGAAAACGCGATTACTTAGAAAACCTCCGATTAAAATTACAGAACATCGATTAAACATTGCCTCTCCCGGCAAGAGAGCAGTTAGGTGAGGTTGAATAATACAATTTTCACGTCGTCCCCTCACCCTAACCCTCTCCCGCAATGGGGAGAGGGAACTTTAAGAGGTTCCTTAGCGATAAAAGAGAGGTCTTGCTTAACAGCAAGACCTCTCCGATGTGGTATCGGAATATTACTGATACAGCGAAAACGCCGGTTCTTCGTCGGTAATCATTTCAAGCAGGGCTGCCTTGCCGCTTACGACCGAGGCCTTCGCTCTCCTGAGCGCCGGGATGATTTCGTCCGGGTACTGAACCTTTTCTCCATACCCGCCGAGCGCTTCGGCAACCTTGGCATATTCACCCGACTGGACGTTGAGGTGGAATTTCTCGGAAGCAACGGCATGCATCCGGTTGTAGCCGCCGAGCCGCGAGTTGTTCACCACCACGACCAGTATCGGAATGTTCTCCCGGACGGCCGTCTCGAAGTCCATGCCGACCATGCCGAAGGCGGCGTTCCCCATGAAAGCAACGCAGAATTTCTCGGGACGGGCCAGCTTGGCGCCCAGGGCGAAGCCGAGCGCTCCGCCGAGGGTGGTCGATTTTCCCCAGCCGATATAGCCGCCCGCTACCGGCGTCTCCCAGAACGGCACCAACTCGTCCCTGGGGTTGCCGGAATCGTGGGTAATAATCGTTTCCGCTCTGTCCAGCGTCTGCATCATGTCGAAAATAACCCGGTAGGGATTAATGGGGGTCTCGTCCGAAGTCAGTTTCGGCAGCCATTCCTCCAGCCAGTCGTCTTTCACCCTGGCTATCTCGGCGGCAATATCGCCGGTTGTCTTTCTGCCGCCCTGAGCTTTAACTTCGTCAATCAACTGTCTGAGCACCAGTTTGGCATCGCCGATAATCGCGTTCTCCAGAGGGTAGTCCTTGTTGATATCGCGTTCGTCGATGGTCGATTGTATCACCCGCTTGCCATCCGGAATAGGAGTGGTAAAAGCTTCCTTGGTACAGCTTGAGCCGATGGCGAAGACGAGGTCGGCTTTATTGAGGAAGGTAATCACCATCTTGGGGCGGGTCCGTCCGCCGGCGCCGAGCGCCAGGGGATGGTCTTCCGGGAAAGCGCTCTTGCCGCTCATGGTGGTGAATACCGGTATCTGAAGCAGTTCAGCCAGTTCTTTCAGTTCATCCCACGCCTGAGCGTAGAGCACACCCTGACCGGCCCGGATAACCGGGTGTTCCGCCTCGATGAGGGCTTTCGCCACTTCTTTGACAGCCGCCGGGTCGCCGCCTGACTTTATTTTTCTGACCGGAGTGTAGGTAAACTGCGCTTCGTTGATTTCCTGGTTGTTGATATCCATCGGGAGTTCCAGCAGTACCGGGCCGGGCCTGCCTGCCCGGAGAGCGGTGAATGCCCGCCGCATCATATCCGGAACCTGGTCAGCGAAGTAGATGGTATCGGCCCACTTGGTGATATCACGGTAGCTTCTCGAAGCGATAAAGTTCGGCGGTACCATCCGCCGGATATTGAACCCGCTCGGCAATACCAGAATCGGTACCGATTCGCTGTACGCCTGAGCGACGCCGGAAAATGAATTTTCGATACCGGGGCCGTTCTGCATGGCGCAGACGCCGATTTTCCGCGTAAACGAAGCCCTGGTATAACCGTCGGCCATACCGACACCTACCCGCTCGTTCCGTGAAATGATGCACCGGATACCTTCCTTCGCCGCGGCATCGAAAAGAAAATTCTGGGGAAATCCGCTGATAAACTCGACCCCCTCCATTTTGAGAATTTTTGCGATAGCTTCAATACCCTGCATAAACCGTTCCTCCTTCATGGACTGATTAATGTCTGACTTTTCGTGTTAAAAAAGCATACCGCAGCGACTATGGCATGTCAAACAGCCCTGTTCTGCCGGCAATTATGCTAAAGTAGAGGTGATTCTTTTCTAAAGGAGCCACGTTAATGGATAAACTACAGCAGGTTGCCGACATCATCGCCGAATCGAAGAAAATAGTCGTCTTCACCGGCGCCGGCATCAGCACCGAATCAGGCATCCCCGATTTCCGCAGCCCCGGCGGCATCTGGTCGCAGTATGATCCGAGCGAACTGACCTGGCAGATGTTCCTCGGCGTCGAATCCAGCCGCGTCAAGTACTGGGAACGGCAGCGCCACATGTGGCCGCTGATTGCGAAAGCGCAGCCGAATGCCGGACACCGGGCAATCGACGAACTCTACCGCATGGGAAAACTCGACTGCATCATCACCCAGGACGGCGACAGCCTTCACCAGAAATCGGGTATTCCCGACGACATGGTTATTGAACTGCACGGCACCTGGACCCGGGCGCTCTGCCTTTCCTGCGGCGCCAGGTACCCGATGGAAGATATCTTCCCCCGCCTCGAAGCCGGTGAAAAAGTACCCCTCTGCGAAAAGTGCGGCGGCATCATGAAACCGGACGTTATCCAGTTCGGCCAGTCATTGCCGGAACGGGAAGTCGCCGAAGCTCAGAAACGGGCCCGTGAATGTGACTTACTCATGTCCTGCGGCTCGTCGCTCGTCGTCTACCCGGCCGCCCAGATGCCCCTGACGGCGAAAGAGCACGGAGCGAAACTGGTTATCATCACCCTCTCGCCCACCTCCCACGACCGTTACGCGGATGCCGTCATCAACGAAAAACTCGGCCCGACGCTCACCGAGATAATCAGGCGGGTAAAAGAAAAACAGTAACCGGAACAGGAAGCGGTAATTTTAAGCTTCCCTGCAGAATACAATCTACTTTTATTGTATTTTCTTAATACAAAATTATTTCATTGTATTCTGCAAACAAAACCTGATACCTCGTAACCATTTAAACGGCAAAGACCTCTTTTACCCGCTTCGAAAAAAGGATAAAGCAAACCAGCAGAATAACGCCGACGACCATTGCCGAATCGGCGATATTGAACGTCGGCCAGATACCGACGTCAATAAAGTCGGTCACGTATCCCCGTAATAACCGATCTATCAGGTTACCGAGCGTCCCTCCCAGTAAGAGCCCGAGCGACAGCTTGGTCGTCCACCCGTCAAGCGCCGGATAGCGCAGTGAAATCATCGATGCGATGGCAACTATCAGGACCGCCCCGACCATCGCCACAATCTTGAGCACCGAATTCTGGTCCTGGAATAACCCGAAGGACGAGCCGGTATTCTCGACGATGATAAAACGAAGTATGCCCGCCTGAAAAAACGGCTGATCCCCCGGGTGATTCAATATCCAGTTCTTGCTTAACTGGTCGGTAACGACAATAAACGCAGAGGTGAAAACGAAGAGGACATTCCACCACATACGGCGTTCAGGCTCTTTTTGCATTCTTTGCCTTACACTCTATACACATACTCGCTGCAGGCAACGCTTCAATCCGTTTTTCTCCAATCGGTTTACCGCATATGTCGCACAAGCCGTAGGTACCTTCTTCTATCTTCGTCAAAGCATGCTCGATTTCAGCAAGCTGTTCTTTCAGTTGTTTTTCCAGTGCAAGGCGTTTTTCGAACTCGAGACTTTCCGTTGCCTCTTCTTCCCGTTTCCCGAACGGGCTTCCCTCTCGCCGGGCGTCTCCTGTTTGAGTGTCGAGCCCAAGCTGGTCTATTTCAGTCTGGAATTTCTGCTTTTCGCTTTCAAGCAGTATACGGGCGTCCTTGGTTTTTGTACTCACTTCTTTTTTCCTCCCGCTTATCCGGTTGCTTATAAATAGTTGTATTTTTTTTGGGTATGAGCAGATAAGCTGAAATAATCGACGATGAATCCGGAATCTCTAATGCGTTGTTGCTACTCTATGTCCGGTTACACAAAACAGATTGCAGCCACCGGGTACCTGCGTGAGGCGCAGGCCGGTGTTAAGAACATCTTCTGCGGCATCCGCATATCCGGTTTTCGGATAGTATGAAACCCGAAATCTGTTTTGTTTTGCTGGGTCATTACTCGATTTGTCCCTGTTTATGACACACCGAAGCGCTTAGATATTTTCGCGAAGGTACCGAAGTATATCATAATAGTAAGGGTAAATCAATGCCTCAGATTTACTACATTATTCACATTATTGTCAATACTACGACACATTATTGTGAAGGCCGACACCAGGGAGTATGATAGAATCCGAAAAAATAAGGAAAGGAAGGTATAGACAATGAAGGATTTCGTCGTCGCTGAAATAAAGATTCTCCCCCTCGGTACCGGCAACCCGGGAGTCAGCCACCTGGTAGCTGATTGCGTCAGTCTGCTGGAAAACGCTCCCGATTTACATTACCGGGTCACTCCGATGGCTACCGTCGTCGAAGGATCCCTCGACCGCATACTCGAAATCGTCGCCAAAATGCACGAACTGCCTTTCACCAAAGGGGTACAGCGGGTCGTGACCAGCCTGACCATTGACGACCGCCGGGATAAAAACATAAGTATGGACAGTAAAGTAAGGGCTGTCGAGGCAAAGTTGAACGACAGATAGCCCCGGAAATCGTTAAAATACCGGCGAAACAGTATCGCATCTTTCCTTTGAACCTGCTACAATCATCGTGAAAGGAGCAACCATGACAATCAGAATCACCACCCTCAGTGAAAATACCGCCGCCTTCGCCGGCCTGCTGGCAGAACACGGACTGAGCGTCTTCATCGAGACCGATGAGGCGAATGTCCTCCTCGATACCGGGCTGAGCATTTCCGTCTGCAACAACGCTGACGCCCTCGGCATTGATCTGAAAAAAGCTGACAAAATCGTCATCAGCCACGGCCATCACGACCATACCGGAGGGCTTCGCGACGTTCTCCGCAAAATCAGAAGGAAAATCGATATCATCGGCCATCCGGATATCATGGCCTCGAAGTATGCCCAGCGGGGCGATTTTCCTCCCGGCTACATCGGTATCCCGTTCGACCTTCGTGAACTGGAAAGCCTCGGCGCTCATTTCGTCCTTACTCCCAACCCGGTGAAAATTTCCGAAAACATCACGACTTCCGGGGTTGTGCCGATGGTCACCAAATACGAGGATATCGATTCCTTCCTGAAAGCGAAAGTCGATGGTAAAATCGTTCCGGACCCCCTGCTCGACGACCGGTCGCTCTTCATCAAAACCCCCAAAGGGCTGGTGATTATTCTCGGTTGCGCCCATCGCGGTATTATCAACACTATCTACCACGCTCAGGAACTGACCGGCGTGAAGGAAATAGCCATGGTTATCGGCGGATGCCATTTAATGAACTCGAACGAGGAACGGGTCTGGCAGACAATTTCCACCCTGACCGAGCTGGATGTTAAGAAAATCGGCGTCTCGCACTGTACCGGACTGCCCGCCGCGGCAATGATGGCAAATGCCTTCGGCGACCGGTTTTTCTTCAATAACGCCGGTACCCGTATCGAACTCGAATAGAAAAATACCCTGGCAGAAAACCGGTCGGATGAACACTCTGGAGGTATAGTGAATCTTTCTGTGCGTATTGCGCCTGAAAACCCGCGGGGACTCACCCTGAAAAACCCGGTCATGACTGCGTCGGGAACATTCGGCTATGGAACCGAAGCAAGTCACCTGATTGACGTTCAAAAGCTCGGAGCAATCGTCTGCAAGGGAACGACACTGAAACCGAGGTACGGCAATCCCCAGCCGAGAATCGCCGAAACACCCTCCGGTATGCTCAATGCCATCGGGTTGGAGAATATCGGGGCCGACGCCCTCATCCGGGAAAAAGCCCCCGTCTGGGCAGGCTGGGAAGTACCGGTCATCGTCAATATCGCCGGAGAATCCGTCGACGACTACGCCCGCCTGGCGGAAAAACTAGATGTCGTCGCGGGCGTCAGCGGTATCGAGGTCAATATCAGTTGCCCTAACGTTCACGCCGGCGGCGCCGAATTCGGTGTTCGTCCCGATACCGCCGCTGCGATAACATCGGCGGTCAGGAAAGCCACCTCGCTTCCCCTGCTGGTGAAATTAACACCGAATACGGCCGAGATAAAAGCCATCGCCCGGGCAGTTGCCGAAGCCGGCGCTGACGCCCTCACCCTGATAAACACCCTCAAGGGCATGGCTATCGATATCTATTCCCGTAAACCTGTCCTCGGCAACATCACCGGCGGCCTTTCCGGCCCGGCCATTAAACCGGTCGCCCTCTATATGGTATATGAAGTCTCGAAAATCGTCAGCATTCCCGTCATCGGCTGCGGAGGCGTCTCAACCGCTGCCGACGCTCTCGAATTCATCATTGCCGGTGCCTCAGCGGTTCAAACCGGCACGGCCGGCTTTTCAAACCCGCCGGCCCCGCTCGAGATTCTCGCGGGTATCCGGGATTTCATGCTGGAAAAGCGAATCGCCAGCCTCGATGATATAAGAGGAGCCGCCTGGAAATAACCGAAGCCATTCAGCTCTTATTATAGAACTGCTTCAATAAATCCCGGGTATCGACCGGCACCCTCCCCGCTGAAACGACTACTTTAAGTGCGTCCTCGACGCTGATATCGGTCTTTATCAGTTCTTCTTCCCTGACTATCTCCATGTACCCGGATGTCGGATTGGGCGAGCTGGGAATAAACACCGTGTAGAGCGTCGCTTCCGATTCGGAATGAAGCTCGTTGGTGATAAACCCTATCGCATGCATCCCCCTCCGCGGGTACTCCACGAACACCACCTGCATGAAACCGGTTTGCCGGGGCTCGGTAAAACTGGCTATTATCTGCTTTATGCCCCGGTATATGTGCTTGAAAATCGGTATTTTCTGCAGGCCCTTTTCGAAAAATGCGATAATCCGGTTCCCCAGGATACTGCTGGCCAGTAATCCACAAGCGTATACGAAGATGAGAACGATACCGACACCGATACCCGGGTAGGTCTTGCCCCAGGTCGTTCTGATAATCGGCTGTAACAGGTTATCGACAGTATCGAACGTCCAGCCAAGTATCCAGATAGTAGCAATAAGAGGTACGGCTACCAGAAGACCGAGAAAAAACTTGTTCCTGAGATGCTTGAGTACGACAGCGAACGGAAACAGCAGTTTTCTCACCATAAGCTATTCCCCTCCATCTCCGGACTATCATTACCTTTGGGTACGCATGCTTAACTATTATACCAGATATGACACGAGAACTCGTCCGGTCGTAAAAACTGGTTCTGCTTGCTTCTGATTGGATAAACCGCGTTTGTTAAAAAACTTCAACGAATTTCTTCTTTCCCACTTGACATTACACCGAAATATGAATACTATCCTGAGTATTACGTAATATCACGTAGGAGCTGTAATTATTAGTAATCGAAAGGGGGCAGTAATGATCGAAAAGGAGAAACTGGTCAGGATTGTCGGCACCGGTAATGTGTTGTATGACCCTGCGGTACTCGAACAGTATACCGGCGATATCAGTTTCGTCAACAGGGTAAGACCTGTGTGCGTGGTCAAACCGGCGGATACCGCCCAGGTACAGGAACTGGTACAGATGGCTAATAAAACACAGACACCGCTGGTGCCGGTAAGCTCGGGGCCGCCGCATTTCCGGGGTGATACCATTCCTGGAACCGGAGGCGCTGTTATCGTCGACCTGAGCCGGATGAAAAAAATCATCAATGTCGACCGGGCCCGAAGGGTAGCTATGGTCGAACCGGGAGTGACTTTCGGGGAACTCATTCCGGCAGCGAAAAAGGAGGGCATACGGCTCAATATGCCACTGCTGCCAAGGAAGACGAAAACCATCGTCGGCAGCTTGCTGGAACGCGAACCGGTAATCATGCCGAAATACCAGTGGGATATCTCCGACCCTCTGGCCTGCGCCGGGGTTGTCTTCGGCACCGGTGATGAATTCCGGACCGGTCAGGCAGCCGGGCCGGGCTCGGTAGAGGAGCAGTGGTCGGTAGGCGGTGTTCAGAAAGCACCCTACGGACCGGGTGTTGCCTCATGGCACAGGATACTTCAAGGCTCGCAGGGGACGATGGGCATAGTCACCTGGGCATCGATGAGGTGTGAGCTCCTTCCTCAGTTCGAAGAGCCATTCCTGATTGGTTCTTCCAGCCTCGATACCCTTATGGAATTGGTGTCATGGCTGGTGAGGCTGAGGATGGTCAATGAGTGTTTCATCCTCAACAGCGCCGGACTGGCGGCTATCGCTGCCGCGAAGTGGCCGAACGACTACCGGAGACTGAAAGGGAAGCTCCCGGCATGGATTCTTTTTTATAATGTGGTCGGTTATAATTACTTCCCCGAGGAGCGGATAAGCTCTCACCTGAAAGGTATTACGGATATTACTCAGCGACTGGGCATCGAGGCGGTAAAATCGGTCGGCGGCGTTTCAGCCAATGAAATTCTGAAAGCCGTCCAGCAGCCATCCGCTGAACCGTACTGGAAACTGCGCTACAAAGGAGCCTGCGAGGACGTCATGTTCCTCACTATCAACGACCGGTTGAATGGCCAGGTCTACGCCATGTATAACGAGGCAGAAAGGGCCGGTTACCCCGTCGACGATATGAGTATCTATATCCAGCCAATCGTTCAGGGCACCGGCGTGCACTGCGAATTCAACCTGTTTTATGACCCTGAAAATACCGATGAGGTGGCGCGGGTAAAAAACCTCTCGGTCTCCTCGGTAAAGACGCTGGTGAACCGGAATGCATTTTTCTCCAGGCCGTATGGCCGGACTGCCGGAATCGTCATCAATAGAGACGCAGCATCGGTAGCGGTTCTGAAGAAACTCAAGAACATATTCGACCCGAATCATGTCATGAATCCGGGGAAAATATGTTTCTAGTAAGGAGTATTCGGAACGATGAGTAAAAAAATAAATCAGGAGGTAGCCGGAATGGGACTCGAACAGTACCGGGGCGATATGGACATGTGCTGCCGTTGCTCTACCTGCAAGTTTATTCCGATGCAGAAGGTCAGGGGCGAGCAGTTCGCTAATGTCTGCCCCAGTATCGCTAAATATAACTTTCACGCGTATTCTGCCGGAGGCAGGCTGAACATAGCTTCTTCGATGCTTAAGAACGGATTCAACTACTCCGACAGGATGATTGATATTGTCTATAACTGCCAGATGTGCGGAGCCTGCGGCGTATCCTGCAACTACGCCATGGATATGGAGGTACTCGAACCGATTCATGAGTTCAGGATAAAGACCATCGAGGACGGACATGGTAACCCGGCCCTTGAGAAAACCGTCGAGCGGATGAAGCAGTCCGGTTCTATGGTGCCGGTCAGGGGTAAGAGAGGCGACTGGGCGGAAGGGCTCGATGTCAAGAACGCACTGAAGGAAAAAGTTGAGGTATTGCTCCACGTCGGCTGTCTGACCAGTTACGATAAGGATATGCAGAAACTGGCTGTAGCCGCCGTGAAGATTCTGAAGAAAGCCGGCGTGGATTTCGGTATCGCCGGCGATGAAGAAACCTGCTGTGGGGGCAGAGCGTACCAGATGGGCTATAAGCAGGCCTTCCATGACCAGGCGAAAAAGAACATGGCCGTCATCGAGAAGACAGGCGCAAAAACAGTCGTCGTTCTCTGCGCTGACGGGTATCAGGCATTCAAGGTTCTCTATGAGAGGTATGGACTCAGATATAAGGTAGAAGTATTCCATATCTCGGAGTATATCGCCGGGCTGATTAAGGAAGGCAAGCTGAAGCTTCGTCGGAATGTGAATCTTACCGTGACCTACCATGACCCGTGCCGCCTCGGCAGGCTGGGCGAAGAGTGGGTTCACTGGGAAGGGAAGAAGATTCCGGGCGACCGGTTTGTTTATGACCCGCCGAAACCGTACCGCCGCGGTACGAACGGTGTCTACGAACCCCCTCGGGATATTATCAGGGCCATCCCCGGCGTCAGGCTGACGGAAATGACCCGGATTAAGGAGTACGCGTGGTGCTGCGGCGCCGGCGGAGGCGTCATCGATTCCAATCCTGAATTTGCCCTGTGGACGGCGCAGGACAGGATTAAGGAAGCGGTATCCACCGGAGCCGAAGCCATTGTCTCCGCCTGTCCATGGTGCGAAAAGACGTTCACCGAAGCCGTAAGGTCGGGCGGCAGCAATCTGAAAGTTATGGATATCGTCGAACTCGTGGAAAAGGCAATATAAGGGGGTGATGGAATAATGGCGTTACGTAGAGAAGTCTATAAAGAGTTTGAAGACGTGGTGGGACCGGAGAATATCTGCGATGACCCGGTGATAATGCCTGCTTATTTCAACACCGAGTTCGCGGCTGTGGTCCTCCCGAAAGATACGGCTGAGGTCCAGGCGATTGTCAGGCTGTGCAACAAACATAAAGTGCAATTCAGGCCGATTTGCACCGGCTGGTCAGGCTCCTTCCCGAAAGACATCCTCCTGCTCGACCTGCGCCGGATGAACCGGATAATCGAAATTAATGAGAAAAACATGTATGCCGTCGTTGAACCGTACGTGATTTCCTCCCAGCTTCAGGCGGAACTGTTCAAACGCGGTCTGAATTTCTGTATCAAAGGGGCCGGAACAAACTGTTCAGCCATGCTCAGGGGGCACGGGCACATGGACCAGACAACGGGCGGTGACGACCGCAATCACCTCGCTATCGAGTGGGTGACGCCCGAAGGCGAGATTGTCAGGTCCGGCTCGCTCGGTTCGTCCGACGAGTGGTTCAGCGGCGACGGGCCGGGTCCGTCTCTGAGGAGCATCCTTACCAGCGCCGTTCCGCCGGGAGTAACCCCCGGTGTCTTCACTAAAGCAGCGGTGAAACTGTACCACTGGGCGGGTCCGTCGGCGTACCCCGTTCAGGGTGTCTCGCCGAACTATTCGCTTAAAGAAATACCCGCCAACATGATGGCGCGATACTACAGCTTCCCCTCGGTGGAGAAGATGTGGCAGGCGGAGATTGCCCTCGGTGAAAACGAGGTAGCTTTCGAGCTTATGGGTTTCAATATCTCGATGGTCGCCGCCAATATCACCACCAGCAACGAGGAAGAAGAAGAAACGTTCAAACGGCTGAATGCCGAGGTGCAGGGTCCCGGCTTCTTCATCATCATTGCCGGAAACTCGGCTGAGGATTTCGCCTGGAAAAAGAAGACACTCGAATATATTATCGACCAGGCCGGCGGTAAGTCACTGAAAGCCGTCGAAGACCCCCGGATTGAAGGCATACTGATGGCCCAGTGTACCCGCGTCTCGGCCTCAATCAGGGAAACCTTCCGAAACGGCGGCGCTTTCAATTCCATCCCAATCATGGGACAGCGCGACCTCACTATCAAGTGGGCAATCGGTGCTGGAAAAGCCAAGGAACCCCTGATAAAAAAAGGGTTCATTGTCGATGACGGCGGCGCCTTCTTCGGCTGGGGAGTCGAGCAGGGGCATCTCGGCAAGACCGAGATATTCTGCAAGTACGACCCGCAGAATAAAGAAGCCAAAGCAGCCGTCGAAGGCTGGCAGAAAGAGCAGAACGCCCGGGCGTTCAAAGAACGGTATTTCGCTTCGACCATGGGGCCGCAGGATGAGATAGGGCCGGCGCTCTCCAATTACCACCTCTGGTGGCAGAAAGCGATACGGGCGATTGACCCCAACGGCGTTTCGCCCGAAGGCGGCGCCCTCGTCTAACCACATTTAAAATGTAAAGAGAACCGGCCTGATTTAGGCCGGTTCTCTTTTTCTCGCGCCATTCTCGTTTCATCTGTGTCATTCCCGACCTGTTTCTTGAATCCCGTATTGTAATCGGGACGGGAATCTAACATCACATGTAGCAGTTTCTTCTCCGCATTCGCTGCCTGTTCCCCCTCTCGTCTATGCGAGCCATCCGCCGAAGGCGGAAGCGAAGCAACCTATACCAATTACAGTTATCTACTCACTACTAAGGAACCTCTGATTAACATCACATACCATCGAACAGCTATTCCGAGGGTGTCCGAAAAATCCCTCTTCGGAAGTATGAAACGAGGCAGGCAA
>CAYXEG010000067.1:5053-15122 GCA_964463875.1 uncultured Dehalococcoidales bacterium | reverse complement strand
CATAATCGGTTGCCATGAAGAAAGCGCCCATCATCAGGCCTCCTCCCAGAATATGAAACAGAGGGTCTTCACCGGTTACGAACATGAAGAGGGCAACCGTTCCGACATAGGCCAGCGGAACTCTCCAGTCGATAACCCGGAAAATCGCCAGACAGAGGCCACCTATGATAATCAGGAGAGCGGAGGTTTCTCCGAGTGAACCCGCGGTGTTGCCGAGTAGCATTTCCCTGTAGAGGGCTGTGTTTGTGCCGTTCGATACGAAACTGCTGCTGAGGGGAGTCGCCATGGTGACGGCATCCGCACTGAATCCGGCTGGTTTTATCCAGGTGGTCATTTCAGCCGGGAAACAGAGCGTTAGAAAAGCTCTGGCACCGAGCGCCGGGTTAAAAATGTTATGGCCAAGCCCACCGAAAGCTTCTTTAACAATAGCGATGGCAAATATCGAGCCAATAACACCCATCCATATCGGCATTGTCGGCGGAAGTACCAGCGCCAGGAGCAACCCCGTAATAACAGCGCTGCCGTCCATTTTGAAAGGACGCTTCCGAAGTTTCTTGATGCAGTATTCGGTAATGACAGCGGCGATAACGCAACCGATTATCAACCAGACAGCGCGGAGACCGAAATAGAAAATCGATGCGCCGGTCGGTAAAAGTAGGGCGGCAACCACCAGGTACATAATCAGACTGATAGTAGCTCCACTCCTGATATGCGGACCGGGGGATACGAGAAGTTCTTTCACCTTACTCACGCTTTGGCTTTCCTTTTAGCGATTTCGCTTTTCGCAATCTTGATGTATTGAGTTATCGGAATATGCGCCGGACAGGCATAACTGCAGCTTCCGCACTCAAAGCAATCTTCGATATAGTTATTCCGGCAGTCATCGTACCGGCCGTTTTGAACGTATTTTACATAATTAGTTGGTATCAGGTCCATCGGGCAGACATCGACACATCTGCCGCACCGGATGCAATCTTGCTCCTGTATCTTCTCGCTTTTCTTGACCAGGATGCAGTTGGTCCCCTTCGTTACCGGGTAATCGAGTTCGAACTGGGAGATTCCCATCATCGGCCCGCCGAGAATAACTTCGTTAGCTTCATCGGTCATGCCGCCGCAATAAGCTATAAGGTCGGAAATCGGTGTACCGAGCCGTACCAGCAGGTTCTTCGGTTGTTTCACCATGCCGGTGACGGTCACGACTTTCTCAATGTAGGGTTGATTTTCCAGAACGGCGTCATGGATTGCCTTGGCGGTACTCACGTTCTGGACAATTGCTCCGACGGCTGTCGGCAGCCCGCCTATTGGTACCTGCCTGCCGAGCAGGACTTCGGTAAGGATTTTCTCTCCGCCCATCGGGTAACGTGATTTAAGGGGTACGATGTTGATGGAGCCGGCAAACCCCATCGAAGAAATCAATTTCTCAAGATGGTCGATGGCATCCTGCTTGTTGTCCTCGATGGCGATATAGGTATGTGCCGGAGCAATGACCTTTCGCATGACGTTAATGCCGGAAATAACTTTTTCTCCGTATTCCAGCATGACCCGGTGGTCGGAAGTGACGTATGATTCGCATTCGCAGGCGTTTATGATTATCGAATCCACTTTCGTGTCCGGTGAAGGCGATAGTTTCACCCGAGTAGGGAAGGTTGCTCCTCCGAGCCCGACCAGGCCGCATTCACCGATTTTCTCCAGGATTTCCTCTTTCGTCAGCGAATCGAGATCTTTCGCAGGTTCGGTCTCTATCCGGTTATCCGAGCCGTCCGAAGTGATGACGAGGGCGTCGACAAGCGCTCCGTTCGGCGGGTTCACCAGTTTCGTAGCGGCGGTTATCTCCCCTGAAATTGTCGCGTGTACCGGTGCTCTGACGAATGCCTTTGAATCACCGATTTTCTGCCCGGCCAGCACTTTGTCACCTTTTTTCACCAGTGGGGTGCAGGGAGCGCCGATATTCTGCTGCATGGAGATAATTACTTTTTCCGGCAGCGGGAAAACTTCGACCGTGCTGTGTTCGGTAATCTTGTTATGCGGTACTTTAAGACCTTTTCGGGCGGCTTTCTTTTTAAGAATGATAGATGCCATACTGATTACTTCTGTCCCTGGTATTTACTTAATCTGGATGATTCGTGGATAGCGAACTCAGCGTCGACAATGAGTGCTTCGACATTATTTAGCGATTCGACCAGTGCCATCCCTTTTTCCCGACCCATCGCCATTATCGCGGTTGAAAGGGCATCTGCCAGAGCGCCGTTGTCGGTTATGACGGTCGCGCTGGTGCATCCGATGGTCGAGAACCCGGTCTTGGGATTGAGAATGTGATTGGCGGTTTTGTCCGGGCTGAAATACCTGGCGTAATTCCCCGAGGTAGTGACCGCCATTCCGGTTACATAAAAGTCAGCCAGAAATTGAGTCGTGTCTTCAGGGTTGACCAGGGCGACATTCCAGCGTTCTCCGTCCGGATTCATTCCGAGCGTTTTCATGTCACCGCCGGCATCTACCAGAGCCTGTTTCACTCCCATGCCGGTGATAACCTTGATTGCTTCATCGGCAGCGTACCCTTTAGCGATTCCACCAAGGGTAATCTCCGACCCTTCAAGCAGTCTTACCGAACCGCTGCTGATAATTATCCGGTCGGAACCGACGAGTTCCATGGCTTCATTGATTCTTGCCTGCTGGGTGTCCTTGTCGAGTTCCCAGAACTGCTTTTCAGCCCCCGGAACGAATTGCCAGAGATTGAGCAGGGGTTGAACGGTGATATCGAAATATCCGTCGGTCAGTTCATTGTATTCGATTGACAACTCGAGCATGTCAATCAGTTCCGGCGAGGGGTTTTCAAGGTAGCCGGTTTCATTGAGACGGTAGGCTTCGGCGGTATTGTTCCAAGAGGAAGCGATGTGCTCGATTTCCTCGAAGCGTTTGAAGGCGGCATCGATTGCCTTGAGTGCGGTATCTTCTTCATCGTAAACGGCAATGCGGACAAATGTATCCATCATCGTCCGGGTTTCTTCGTAAAGTTTCAGCGACTTCGGCGAACATCCGGGAATCAGAGGGATGAACAAGAACACCAGGATTAAAGCAGTAACGGTAATAAACGTTCTTTTCAACAATATCCCTCTTGAAAAAAAACTTTTGAATGTTATTAAAAAAACCGGCACGATTACGGATACCGTGCAAATCAACCTATTTTAGCACCTTCACGATAGCTTGTCATTCCAATTTTGTATGAAAATCAACATAAAACAAAAAATTACCCCCGCGATTTTCTCGCGGGGGTAATTACGCAATTAAAACGATTAGCGCCAGTTATCGATACTGTAACCGGTATCTCTGCCGCGTCCGCCGGTCCAAAGCGCCATTTCCTCACCGCCGCCGGTGACGATGATACAGTTCAGGAAAGGATTTGCACAAGCCGCAACCATGTAATCTTCGTCAAGTTCCTTATACGGCTTACCGGAAGTTGGCTCGATTCCTTTCCATGCATTGGTCCAGACATCAGGTGCCTGGTGAGTCCGGTATTCTCTCATAGTCATAAAACTCTTTTTATACAGCCATTCGTAGACATCATCCTTGGTCTTGAAGCCATAGGCTCTCAGGTCTCGGGCCATTTCCGGCAGCAGGAAGAAGGTTTTACCGCCTTCGCCGTTTGCCCAGAGGCTTTTAACGAAGTACTCGATGAAGTTATGCGGCCCGGGTATGCCTTTGACACCGATTCTCCTGGCGATGCCGCCGTGGCCGCTCTTCTGGAATTCGCGATAGCCGCCCGGCATGAATTCCGTATTGTGGATGGAGAAACCCATCCCCATCGGAACGACCACGCTTTCATCTCTACTGAAATCATATTCTTCGCGGAGACTTGCCCATCCTTCTGGCAGGGCATCGTCGTTTTCAGGGAAGCAGTTTGTTAACGCGTTCCCCCAGACGCCGCAGTTGGTAACGTTCGGGATATTGCCGCCAAGGTTCCGCCACATCAGTTCGGCTGCCCGCCCCAGCGACCGGTTGGAGTTGTTGCCGGGGCCGAGGACGTTGGTATCAAAGTTCATCTTGATTTCCTTGGCGTACGGACCGCTGATGCAATAAGCAGTGCCGCCGCGGCCGTCGCCGCACCCGCCGCCGGCTTCGGCGATTGCCAGGAGTGCCGGCATATGTTCCGGCTTGCAGCCGGCCATGACGCCGATGGTGGCGATTTTTTCTACAGTAGCCTTGCGTCTCATTGGCATGAAATAGACCGGCGTGCCTTTAATGCCGGAACTGCCCATTTGGTTTACCCTGTCACCCAGGTATGGATGGTCGGTCTGGTAAGTGACTATCTCGTCCGGTTTGTGGCTGGTGCCCTTTAGCATCGCCGCAACCAGTTCTTCTGTTGGAGGAACGACAGGCAATCCATCTGTATATTTACAAATAGTCGCATTGTTATAGAGTTGAGGAATTTCCTCATCCTGCTGGAAAAACTCGTACGCTTCCAGCATGGTACCTTCAAAAATGTATCGAGGGTTGGAAGTATTGAGCGGCTTCGGGTGCATCTCCTCCTCGGTGAGAGGCCGAACCAGCTCGTTCATCAGTTTGTCAATCCATGTGGGTACATCCTGGGGTCCGGGAATATGACGTGAACCCCAGACTCTTCTGATACTGGGAATCCCGTTCAACCGGCAGGCTTCTTCCCAGCACTTATCCTGGTCTTCGAAGATAATGAATACACTGGGAATACCAGCGGCTTCAATTTGCGAAAGGGCAGGCAACTGCTCCCAAATAGCACCATGTCACCACACGACGCCGCGGATAAGAGCGTCCGTTCTGCCGAATTCATCTTCTGCCAGAGCCAGACTCCCGGCTTTCGTGCCGTGAGGAGCTGCATGACTTATATTCCACTTCACCTGGGGATAACGCTCCGGAAGCATTTTCGCCAGGGGAATGAGGATTCCCTGCTCGCCGCCGGCACCGATACTAAGGGTGATTCTTGCCCCGTCGAGCGTCTTCAGACGCGGAGCAAGGGCCTTCATTTCTACTGGTTCCTGAATGCCGACAGGATTCAGAAATTTGTATACTTTGTCATCTGCCATATACATTCTCCTTTATAGTTTCCTATTATTCTACAACTTGCCGGACGATTTATCCAATAATACTCGACATTGTTGATAAACAATCACAGGTATATACATATAAAAGGGCAGGGATTTCTCCTGCCCTTTTCGTTAATCTTCTTCTGTTTACCAGTCGGGTAAGCCGGGGGTTGTCTGTCGCTCGTAAATCGGGTTGTAAACGAGTGTTCCGAACCCTCTCAGGACAGCCGACCGTTTTACATTCGGTGGTTCGTCCGGGATTGCCCGGAGGACCGCTTCCTGCCGGCACTTTATGCCGTCTCTGAATTCGGGATGAGTGTGGATGAAGATATCGTTTCTCTTTATTCCCCTGAGAACACGCTCGCCGACCTCGACCGGGTCCATGAAGGTCTCGGAACCCGGCAGTTTCGGAGCCTGTCCGCCTCGCGGTGGTGCAGGCATCTGCGGTTCATTTTCATTCTTGAGGTTTTCCGGCCGGTTGACTGCGCTGGATACGCCGAGATTGGTATTCGTTCCGCCGGGATAGAGAACGGACGCCCCGACCGGGGTGCCTTCGAGTTCTGCCGCCAGGCTTTCCATGAGGCCGGTCACAGCGAATTTGGTGGTGGTGTAAATACCACAGCCAACCATGGCGAAGAGACCAACTGTTGAAGACGTCGATACGACATGCCCTTCTTCACCATGGGCGATAATGCGGGGAAGAATGGTGACGATGCCGTTAATGACGCCGCCGATGTTGACATTCATGCTGTAATCCCAATCTTTAAAGGTTGAGGTGACGCATGAACCGCCGGAACCGACCCCGGCATTGTTGACCAGGACATGAATCTTACTGAAAACCCGTTCCGCTTCGTCCGCCGCTGCCGCGTAAGCTGCCCTGTCGGTAACATCGAGTTTGAGAGAATGAACCTGGTCGGCAGTTCCGTTTTCCTTGAAATAAGCATATGCTTCATCGAGGGCATCCTGGCGCATATCAACGATAACGACTTTCATTCCGTTCTTAACGAACACTTTCGAGATACCGAGCCCGATGCCGCTGGCTCCGCCGGTAACGAAGGCTACCTTTCCTTTGACATCTTTCATTGTCCCTCTCCTTATTCTAATCTAAATGCCGCATGAGCCGTCGGCGCACTTCAGGCCGGCCGGCATCCGAAGCGGTTTTTCATCCAGCTTGATTCCCGCCACGGGAATCCATTTGTCGACCCCTGTAATAGCATAATGCCGGTAGTCGGTGCTTTGCCATATCGGGTTTGTTTCTCCCCCGACAACGACGAAGTTTATTCCCTCCGGTTTCAGGAAGGGCGCTTTAGCCTGTTCGCAAATCCATTCGCTGAGCTGTTCGAGGGTTTCGAAGCCATCGTTCTTGATACTCGAGGCGGCCAGCGGGTCGAGGACAAAGGTGTAGGTTCCCATGCCGCCCATGTTTTTAATCCTGTCGAGTATGCCTTTCCCGGTACCCATGCCGAGCGTCATGCAGTTCCAGCCGCGGAAGATGCTGACCGTACTTTCTTCCGGTTTGTAGCCTTTTCTGACGTGAAACGGTTCGAAAACACTGCGTTCCTCGTTTTCTCCGCAGCACTGATTGGTGAAACTTAAGCCGTTACCGATGGTTGCCATGAAGGTATCGCCTACTCTGGCATCCCCAAAGTTAATCGTCATCAGCGTCCATGCCCGGCCGATAACCGCATTGGAATAGTTGAACGGACCGAGGGCCGCTCCGCCGCAGTTCATGCCTATCATATTGCGGACAGGTCCGTTAACCATGACGATACTTCCATAGGAACCGGTCGAACTCGGCATGTTCGGGTGTTTCGTCTCGGCGATGGCCAGAATCACCGGCAGGTGTTCCGGCCTGGCGCCGGCCATCACCGCGCATACTGCCACTTTTTCGACGGTGTAGGAGTTCATTTCCTCGTGCGTCGTCACCGTCATCATGCCCACTTCTTCCTGCGGGTCATGGTCGGTGCCGGTGAGCATTTCACCGACTCGCTCTTCGGTCGGGAGGATTATCGGCAAGCCGTCCGTCCAGCCGTTTTCGAGGAAGAACCGGTGGAGGTTTTCTTCGGTATCAGGTGCGAGCAGGCGGGGCCGTCTTTCTCTGCGCGGAATGACCGGGTTCTTTTCTGCGTTACTGAGTGGCCGGGTGAGGGCATCGATTATCTCTTTCATCAGCGGCACACCGGTAACCGGGTCGTCACCCCAGACATAGTTGTGGAGTGTTTCCTGAGGTACCCAGGCGACCGGGTAGGGTGGGAAGGACCAGCGCAGAGGCATGCCGTGAGACCGTCCGTCCCGGAGAACATAGTCCGCGAAGCGGGAAGTTACAATCGGGGCGGTAGGAAGGTCATAATCTCCTTCGAGGGTTCGGCTGAATTCAGCGAGACTCGCTGAGCAGCCGTCTCAGCCGCCGACACCGAGGACGACACCGTCAGCTTCTTTCTTGCACAGTACCCAGCTTTCGGGGTCATCGGCGAAGGTGTTGCCGGCTTTCACATGAAGTACCGTTTTGACTTCCGGCATGTTTTCTTTGAACCAGAGCTGGACTTCCTGGAGGAATTCATTGGCGCCGGCGAATCCGGTATCGACGAGGTAAATGGTTTTCCCTTCCAGGGTATGGAGGCGGGTGGCCATTCTGCGCGGAAGGTCGTCAATCGACATGACCGGCTGGGTTTTCGGGTCAAAAATGGACATCATTTCCGAACCCGGTTCGCCTCTTCTGCCGAATTTGCCGGTTGGTTGTCCGCGCGGGTCGAGTACAGTGATTTTCTTATTTTCCATGGACAGCTCTCCTTTAAACGTTCTAGCGTTTTAATCATGCAGCGTGAAAAATAAGACATGACTCAAAGGCTGGTTTTCATTATAACACCATGCCGATAAGGAATTCCAAGAATACAGGAAAGCGGTTATTTATCAGTACCGAGGCTTTCCCCGGATTCGATACCGGATATATGAATACTCTCCGGAAAATTAAAGAAAATAGTTGAAATCCTTGCAACTGTCTCCCTGTTTGTGGTATTCTCATCCAACGTTCCTGTTGCTGCCATGTTTGAAGCTGCCATTCAATTCCGAGAATTCTCCGGTGGAGAATAAGCCTCATGAAAGCTCTCTTTCTCAGTCACCATCCTCAATTTTCACCGTTATCGGAAATCGTCTCTCTCTGTCAGGCCGATGGCTTCGGTATCGAGATGTCCGCTTTTTCCGAACTGGAAATAGTTAATGACCCTGCCCAGGTCGGCATTCACCTCAAGGCGATTTCAGGTATCGCCGGGCGGTCGCTTCATGGCCCCTATCTTGACCTGTATCCGGGAAGCCCGGACAGGAGCATGCGGCGGCAGACTTTCGGCTACTTCGACAAGGTGTATCAGGCTGCCCTTGTACTGGATGCCCGGCACATTATTTTTCATCACAATTACGACCCATCCGCCTGTACCCCGCATGAGTGGCTGACAAACTCCCGGAATTTCTGGTTAACATTCCTCGAAAGCAAGGCCGGCGATATTACCATTCACCTGGAAAATATCATGGATGACAGCCCGGAGATGATAATAGAGCTGGTCCGCAGCCTGAACTGCCCGTATTTCGATGTTGCCCTCGATATCGGCCACGTTCATACCTATTCCCGCCGGACACTATCATACTGGATTGGACAGCTGCAGGAAATGATTGGTTACGTGCATCTCCATGATAATTACGGCAGCATGGATGAACACCTCGGCTTGGGAAAAGGTAATATTCCCCTCATCGAAACCCTCGATAATCTGAATTTCTTCGCTCCCGGGGCCGTATGGGCGATTGAGGCGGGCGGCCCCCGGATGCTTCAGTCAATCGAGTGGCTGAAGCATCATCACTTTAACGGCTAGTCAGGTATTTCTTACTGTTCGATTTTTTCTGTTCTGTAAAATAGTTGACACTGCCGAGAAAAGGGTATATAAAGTGGATTTATCTCGGTAGTGATGCAAGGCTGGAACGTCGCAACTACAAAATGAACAGGTGCATGTTGCTGGGAAAATATAACGGGAGGGAACTATATGGAACAATCGCAATTTGAAAAATACATTTCCAGGGAACTCTGGCACAGGTCATACCCGACCGACTTTCATGCCGAGGTCACCAGGCCGGTTCTCGGCCTGCGGATGAACGAGGAAGGAGCGACCGGCCATTCACCGTTCTCGTTATCCTGGGTGCCGATAACACAGGCTTTCCTGATGGCGCCGGAGCCTCATGTCCATGACTGGGATGAATTTCTCATGTTCATCGGCGGCGACGCGAATGACTTGTTGAACCTGGGAGGCGAGGTCGAATTTTCAATGGGCAACGATAAAGACCATTTGGAAAAATTCGTCTTTACCACCCCCACTGTCGTTCATCTCGTTAAGGGATTATGGCACTGCCCGCTTAACTTCAAGCGGGTGGATAACCCTGCTAAACCGGTGCTGTTCACCAACCTGATGTTTACCACCGACTACACCGTTACCCGGGCTTCGGAATTGAAATAGCCGGTTTTTATACTTGATGAGGGCGGACTCGCTAAACATGTCTCTGATAACAATGTCGAGTCCACCTGCTCTCAGCAATGCCTGCTGGGACGGTTTACCGAATTTCTGAGAGATTTTTTTTCAACACAAAAAATTTCACAATGCTCTTAATTTTATACGCTGATTATGATAGTATATGGTAAATTTTTTCAGCAGGTAACAAATATCGGTACATTATGCGGCATGAATGGTAACGATAATTCGGTTATCAGCAGCTGAAATTGAGTAGTTTGGACCAGAAACCTGCGGGACAACAAAGGAGTATCCCTTGAGCCCGGCCGGTATACATGACCTGAATTTACACCTGACACGGGTAACCTGGCGGTATCCGGATAGTCTGGATAGTAAGAGATGAAGGCATGATGACCTCTGGTCGAGAACACGGTTACAGCAAGGTAATGACGCTGCAAAAAGCGGTCGCTTCCTTTACCCGACCCGGCATGAAGCTGCACATTGCCGGAGGTATTGGCGGAGACAGTG
>CAYXEG010000067.1:0-5043 GCA_964463875.1 uncultured Dehalococcoidales bacterium | reverse complement strand
GGCTGTTTGCGAAATCATCCGCGGGTATCACGGGAAAAATCCCGGTTTTATTCTGATACAGAACACCGTCACCGGACATGCCCTTAACCTGCTTGCCTGTAATCTCCTTAAGAAAATGATTTTTTCCGCCTGCGTCGATATCTCTACCTCCGGCCGCCCCAGCCGGATAATGCAGCAAAAATGGGCGGATAAGAGCATCGAATTCGAAAACTGGTCGCTCTGCTCGCTCCAGCAACGACTCATGGCCGGCGCCCTCGGTATCCCATTCATTCCAACCCGGTCGATTACCGGAAGTCGGATGGCAGACGATAATCAGTCCGGCTACCGTGAAATCAGCAGCCCTTTCGGCGACGAAACAACCGGTGTCGTTGCCGCCCTCGTCCCGGATATGTCCATCGTTCACGGCTGTGTCGCTGACGAACTGGGGAATACCATTCTCGGCATACCGTACGGCGATGATATCTGGGGTTCCCTGGCAAGTTCCGGAGGGGTTATCGTCACGGTTGAAAAAATCGTCTCCAGTGATGTCATCCGTGCCAATTCTCCCCTTGTCAGGATACCGGGGCATCGGGTACGGGCGGTCTGCGAAGTGCCACTCGGCCTTCATCCGTTCTCGCTGGCAAATCCCGGTCTCGACGATTTTACCGGGTACGAGTCCGACGTGGAATTTCTCAAAGAACTCCACTCGGCCTTTCAATCGGATGAGACCCTGAATGCCTGGCTGAAGGAATGGGTATTCGATTGTCCGTCCCGCGAAGACTATCTCAGGAAACTAGGGAAGGAAAAGATAGATGACTTATGTCGGGTGAAGACACCCGTAAAAGCTCCGGAAAGCCCGGCAGGCGCCGGTAAACTGAATTACACTGCTGAGGAAATGATGCTCGTCGCTGCATCACGGGAAATCATCGAAAGTGTTCAAAACTCCAATCTGAAACTGGTTCTCTTCGGTGCCGGTTCCCGCTCGACAGGCGTCCTCCTGGCGTACCGCCGGCTTAAAGCTCAGGGCGTCGAACTGGAAATAATTACCGGTAACGGGCAGTACGGCTATGACCCGCTGCCGGGTGAACTCGGCTTGCAGAGCCTTGCCGGAGTCCACAGTTCGAAAATGGTGATGGATACCATTATGGCTCAGGGCATCATGATTGGAGGGAATAACAACGCCTGCCTCAGTGTACTTGGAGCAGGCCAGGTCGATATATACGGCAATACTAACTCGACTCTTTCGGCTGACGGTCGTTTTCTCGTCGGTTCCGGCGGGGCGAACGATTCCGGAAATGCCCGGGAAGTCATCGTAATTCTCAACCAGGCGAAAGACCGTTTCGTCGAAACGATGCCCTATATCACCTGTCCCGGCAGCCATGTCACGAAAGTAATATCCACCATGGGAATATTTAAAAAACCGGCTGGAAAAGACGAATTACGGCTGGTTGCCTGTCTGCCGGATACGGAAAAAACCGGCCTCGAAGAACGAATCCAGAGAATCCGGGAAAACTGTTCCTGGCCGTTGAAACTGGCTGAACCGGTCACTGATGTACCGGAGCCGTCGGAAGAAGAATTGAAAGAGTTGAGGCAACTGATGCAGGTCAGCCCCGACAGGAGGTAGAATATGCCCGGTCCTTTATCCGGAATACGAATCGTCGAATGCGGAGGGTATCTCAGCGCCCCGTCTGCCTGTTACATCCTTGGCGACCTGGGAGCTGACGTCATAAAAATCGAGGACCGCGTGACCGGCGACCCGGTACGGGGGATGGAATCGACCTTCGGCCGGGGTATGATTATGCCCGACGGAACGAATATTCTTTTCGAAACGGCGAATCGTAATAAAAAGAGCATGACTCTCGATTTGAAGAAACCGAAGGGAAAAGAACTGCTTCATCAGCTTGTGGCGGCTGCTGACGTTTTCTGCACCAACTATTCGCTGCCTGCAATAGACAATCTCGAAATTGGTTACGAGACTCTTAAACAGTATAATCCCCGGCTTGTTTACGGCCTGGCGACCGGCTATGGTTCACTGGGGCCGGACAGCCGGAAGCGGGCGTATGATGCCATCGCCCAGGCACGCTCCGGTATCATGACCACCGTCGGCGAACCGGACGGTTCGCCCCAGCAGATTGCCGGGGTGCTCTTCGACCAGGTAACCGGTACCATACTGGCTGAAGGTATCATGGCCGCCCTCCTCGCCCGGGACAGACACGGAATCGGGCAGAAGGTCGAGGTCTCCCTGCTCGGTTCCGGTATTCATATGCAGGCGTATAACGTCAATGTCACCCTTCTGCGCGGCCGCTCCATGCCCAGGGCTTCCCGAAAAACGTTGAAAAATCCCCTGGCCAACCACTACGAATGCGCCGACGGGAAATGGCTGCTGCTGTGCGAAGCGCAGTCCGACCGTTTCTGGCATGCTTTCTGCGGGGCGATGGGGACAGGGTATCTCGAGAACGACCCGAAGTTCGCCACGGCGAAAAACCGGCGTGATAACAGCCTCGAATTGACAGAGATTCTCGACCGGCAGTTCAGAACGAAGAACCGCCGGGAATGGCTCGATATCCTTGAGGAAAAAGGCGAGGGCATGGCATTCTCTCCCATCAACGAACTCAATGAACTGGTGGCTGACCCGCAAATTCCCCTGAATAACTACATAGTCGATATCGACCACCCCTCGATGGGCAGGGTAAAAATGACCGGCTTTCCCCTTAGTTTCAGCGAAACACCGGCCGCTATCCGGACATCTGCCCCCGGCTTCGGGCAGCACACCGAGGAGATTCTGATAGATATCCTGCACTATACCTGGGAGGAAATCGAAGCCCTCAGAGAAGAAGAAGTAATTTAACAGCTTATGGTTATTTAGGATAAGAAATACAGCCAGGAGTGAATATGGAGACTGAAATCAGGCAGAAACGGATTCCGGAGAAGGATTTCCTGGAGATGCGGAACGAGGTGCTTACCCAGTGGCCGACCGGCCGGGAAGTTAACCTGGATGAGGCGGTGGAGTATTCCAGGAATCTGCCGGACAGTAAGAACTTCATGAAAGTCACGCAAAAGATTCATGAGGAAGGGAAAACTACTGTCTGGCCGAGGGCGGGGACACCGGTTCTCGAAGACGAGATTGCTCTGGTGAAAACGCTGGTGAATGCCGGAGTCCGGCACGTTCCGGTCACCACCGACAGCTATACTCGTGCCTACCAGTTCGAAAAAGTCCAGGCGGCTCTCGAAGAATCGATTCGCACCGGGAAACCCCTCCTCAACGGTTTCCCCATCGTCAACCATGGCGTGAAAAATACCCGGAAAGTTATTGAAAGCGTCGATGCCTCCTTCAGCCCCCGTGGCTGCGGCAAGCTGGCTATGGAAATTGCTCTCGCCTCCGGTATGACTGCTTCCGGGAAAAGCGCCTTTCTCGAATTCGGCAGCTACGAAAAGAAACGGTCGCTGGCAGACTGCATGCTCCACACTACCTATACCAACCGGCTGGCCGGGTATTACTGCGAGCGGGGAGCGATTATCACCACCGACCTGCATGGCTTCGTTCCTTCGGGTGTTTTCCCGCTGAGCGTCAATATTGCCTGCCTCGTCGTCGATACTCTGATGGCCGCCGAACAGGGAGTGAAGAGCGTCGTTCCCCAGCTTCACTGCATGGGCAATATGGCCCAGGATATCGCCTGGACGCGTATCACGCCCAGGTTGATGAGGAAATACCTCGACCGCTTCGGCTATACGGACGTCGTTATCCCCGGCACTTTCAACAATCAAACCCCCCTTTTCCCAGTGCCCCAGGGTCTGGGAGGGTCGTTCGCCTACCTCTGTTACACGGCTATGACCGGCACGCTGGGAAAATCCGATACGGTCTTTGTCCGGACTATCGACGAAGGCGCCGGCGTTCCAACCCGTGAAGCTCACGCTCTCAGCTATGAAGCTGCTAACTGGCTTTTCAAGGTTCTGCGAACCCAGGATATCGACTTTACCATCAAGGGTATCGATGAAGAAGAGAAGATAACCGAGATGGAAGTTTCCGCCATTATGGATAAGATAATGGAGTTGGGGAAAGGCGATGTCGTTATCGGTTCAATCAAGGCTGTCGAGGCCGGCTGTATCGATTCTCCGTTCTGTCCCAACGTCAACGTCCGGGACCAGGTACTTGGCATCAAGGACTGCCGGGGCGCCTGCCGGTACCTTGAATTTGGCAACCTGCCGTTCTCGGATGAAATCAAGGATTTCCACCGGGAAAAGGTAGCGGAGCGGGAAAAGGCCGAAGGCAGGAAGATGGACTACGACGTCGTCATCGAAGACTTCTGGGCGTTAAGTAAAGGCAGGATAATCGGAGCGTAATGATGAAAGAAAAACCAACCATTATTACCGGTACGGTGGGCAATGATGCCCATGTCATCGGCACGAAGATTCTCTCGCGGGCTTTCCGGAATGCCGGATTCAATGTTATCGAACTCGGTTGTCTGACCCCGCCCGAAGAGTTCATCGAAGCAGCCAAGGAAAACCGGGCGGCAGCCATCCTGATGAGTTCGCTGTACGGCATGGCGGAGCTTGATTTGCGGGGCTTCAAGGAAAAATGCCGGGAGTCAGGGCTGGACGATGTCCTGCTCTATATCGGTGGTATCCTCGGTGTCTCCCGCCACGATTTCAAGGAAGACGAGGAGAAGTTTAAGAAACTGGGGTTCGACAGGGTTTATCCTCCGGAAGCGGACTTGAATATCGCAATCGAAAATTTGCGGGACGATCTCAAGGCGAGAGAAAAGGCCTAGGTAACCGGAACAGGGAAAATACATAGAGAAGAAAGAGGTATGCTGAAACACCTGCGGGTTGTAGACCTTACCGATGAAAACGGCTGGCTCTGCGGCAGGATACTGGCCGACTTGGGAGCGGACGTCATCCTTGTCGAGCGTCCGGGGAATGAACCGTTGCCGGAGAATAACCTCCGGCGATTCGCCTACAACGTGAACAAGCGTGGCATCACCCTCGATATCGAAACAGAAAACGGGCAAAACATGCTCAGGGAACTGGTGAAAACAGCCGATTTCGTTATCGAGTCGTTTCCGC
>CAYXEG010000066.1:13748-15133 GCA_964463875.1 uncultured Dehalococcoidales bacterium | reverse complement strand
TGTTCCAACACTCATCAACCTGGCAATAGCATACCTGCTGCTACGGCTGGTCTATCAGAAGCAGTTCCGCGGCATCGCTCCAGCCGGAGCAATAGAAACGATAATCGACCCGGAACTGGCAAGACTGGCAAAAATCTCATCGGCAATTCTGGGCGGATTGATACTGGTGAAAGTCCTCTTCGTCTTCTTTGAGGTTGATTTCGACTTCCGGTTGACCTATATCGCCCTGATTTCAGCCCTGCCGGTCATTCTTTTCAGCCGGAGACGATTCGGCGTCGTCAGACGTATCGACTGGTCGACCCTGCTCTTCTTTTCCGCCATGTTCATCCTCATGGCGAGCGTCTGGAATTCAGGGTATTTCCAGGGGATAACCGAATCGATGCACCTCAATATGCGCTCAAGCGGCACCATCATGGGAGTGAGTGTCCTGCTCAGTCAGCTCATCTCGAACGTACCCCTGGTAGCCCTCTACCTGCCTGTGATAACAGAAATCGGAGGTCTGACACCGGAGATGATGGCTCTGGCCGCCGGCAGTACCATCGCCGGCAATCTGACGATTCTCGGCGCCGCCAGCAATGTCATCATCATCCATAACGCCGAAAAAAACGGCGGCACCACCCTGACCTTCCTCGAATTTATCAGAATCGGCATACCACTGACGGCTGTCCAGTGCACTGTCTACTGGCTGTTCCTGATGGTGTGAAGATGTGGAGATGAAAATCTCGGTACCGGTTTGGTCTGAACGCAGGTTACCTATTCATCTTCGGGAGGATTCCGGTGCATAATCCGGGTACCTGCCGGCGCCGCGTTCGGGTCTTTCTTCCAGGCCAGGTAGGAATACCCGTACAGAAAAACGATGAAGACAAGAATCGAGTAAATCGCCACGTTATTCAGCCACTGTTCCCGGACGATGCCGGCAGCTATCATGAGCAACCCCGTCACCATGAATAACTTACCCCCGAGGCGGTGGGTCTTATTCCAGGATTCTTCGCTCGAAAGCGTCCAGGGTGTCCGGATACCCACGAACCAGGTCGGGCGAAGCTTCCCCAGGTAGTTGCCGAGCAAGACGAGCAGCAGCCCGACCAGGATAAAGACCGCAATACCGGTATCGATGCTGACCCCGATTGCCCACAGGAAAACGATAAGGTTGAGGCCGGTCAGTACCAGTATTAAAATGTTTCTGATGAAGAGGTACCTGCTCCAGAATTTTCGGTAGTTCTCACGCCGGGGATCGAACATCGGCATGAAGTAGAAAAGAACATATATCCCGAGCGAAAGGAGCGGCAATCCCAGCAACCCGTAAAACTTCCCGGCAAAATTGTCCGGCTGCCCGTCCAGCCCCCAGTGTACCGGAATCGCATCCGGCGCCTGAGGCCAGGCAATCA
>CAYXEG010000066.1:0-13738 GCA_964463875.1 uncultured Dehalococcoidales bacterium | reverse complement strand
TACACATCAGCGGCAACAGGTCGAGTTTCCAGTTGAACTTCACCATTGTCTCACTCCTCTTTCTTCGCCCAGCCGATGTTGAAAAGTCCCATCACCGTCGCCGTCACTTCCTCCACCACCGATAAATTCAGGCTGTAGTAAATGGTTGTACCATCCCGCTCCTCCCGAATCAGGTCGGCCTTTTTCAGGATGTTGAAATGGCTCGAGAGGGTCGATTTGGCAATGCTGAGGTGAGAGGCGATTTCTCCGGCGCTCATTGTTTTCTTTCCCAGCAGCCGCAGTATCTCCCGCCGGTTCGGGTCAGCCAAGGCTTTAAAAAGGCTTTCACTCATTGCGGTTTCTTATTTCGATGTTTATCGAAATAAGAATACATCAGAAATCGAATACTGTCAATAGCGGAATCAGCATTCCGGACGAAGGGTTTCTTCCGTTACCAGCTAAACGAATAGCTCCCGGAGTGACTTTTCGCATCGACCCGGGCGACGTAATCCCCCGGCTCGGAGAGAGTCACCGTAAATGTCCTGGTTTGAATATCGTGCCCTTCGTAACTGGCATTGGAGACATCGTTATCTTTCGCGATGTAAGCATCGATTGTCCCGCTCTCGGTCACGATACTGACGGTGACAGTCACCGGTTCGTCTTTAACCGTAATGTGTGTCTGCTTGTGTCCGGTGAATTTTTCGTACGTCATGGACATTTTCGAAGGGCCGTTATCCTCGGATCCCCGTAATACGGTCCCCGAGCCGGTCGTGCAGCCGGAGAGCAGAATAACCAGAATGATAAAGATAAAAAGAATCTTTTTCATATGTTCTTCCTCTGATTACGTATCCATTTCTTCATGTGATTCATTCATTGTCAATAGTACATCCGAAAGGCTTTGTCGTCAATCCTCCGCACCATGCCGTACAGGTAAGGCGTGAAATACTTGAGCCAGAAACCGAAAGCGGTCGGATTAAAACTCTCGAGCTCGACACCGAGGCGGGTGTACCCTTCTTTCCTGAGCAGGGTTATCGCGTGGTTCAGCAGGTTCTGGTAGACTCCTTTTCCCCGGTGTTCCTCAAGGCAATATGCGCCGCAGATATTCTGAAAACCGGTGTCACAGGAAGCAAAATTTTCACCTTCGGACATTGTCTCTATCCAGGCAACCATCTCACCCTGGTAATATGCTGAAAAATATCGCGGACGGCGGCTCTCGAACTCCTTCTCAAGTACATCCTCATCATACTCCGGACGGCACATGAATACGGGGCTTTTTCCAAGATGATTGATAAGCAGATTTTTCAATGGCACGGTTTCAGCTCTCCTGTCAGGAGCAAGCTCTCTGAATTCGTATCCCGGAACGCCCGGACAGTCGAATACCTCCATCGGCCTGACCGCCTCGATGATACGAAGTCCGAAACTGCTGGTAAAAAAAGTCTGAACCGTTTCCGAATCATGAGGATAAACAGCCACGGCATGGCTGGCAATCCCCCCTTTCACCCACTTCTCCGCTGCCGCCTGGTACAGCCGTATGTATGTCCTGCTCCGGTTCTCCTTCACCGCTCCATGAGCCTGAGCTGGCGAATAGGTTCCCCGGACGCCGGTAGACCTGAACGCGTCATCCATCGGCGGATAACAGCAGAGAAACCCTGCCATTTTCCCGTTCTCGAAACCGGCAACCCCAAGACTGTTTTTTGCGAAGAACGGTAAACCGGGAATAGTGTCAATCTCCGGCAGCAGCGGTACCCGGCAGCGTTCTTCTTCGTAGTTCGCTTTCGCCAGCGATATCGCTTCTTCGATATGGTTTTCGGTGAAATCGGTTATCTGCATTCGGTAACACTTCCACTCTGTTTATTCAGCTTGTATTACCAATTAACTATATCAGTTGAGAAATAACAATGCAATTCATAATCAGCAAAAAAAAGCCGGAGACAGTAAAAAGTCTCCGGCTTCGGGAGCCCTTTCTATTTCCCCAGAAAATCAGCCACCGCTTTGATATGCGCTGGCGACGTCCCGCAGCAGCCGCCGACCAGCTTCGCCCCGGCCTCCAGGCACTTCTTTATCCCGGCCCCGAAATCGCCCGGCGTCATGTTGAAGACAGTCTCGCCGTTGACAACCTTCGGTCGTCCTGCGTTCGGCTGGGCAATAATCGGCACCAAAGTTGCTTTCTTCATCATGGCAACGATTTCGGCCATCTGGTACGGGTCAATACTGCCGCAATTCGCCCCGATGACATCAGCCCCGGCTTCGGTCAGCACCCGGGCGCATTTTTCAGCCGTATCGCCCATGATATTTCGTCCGCCCCGCTCGGCGGTATCGAAAGAAATCGACGTAATAACCGGTAAATCGGCTACCTTCCGGCAGGCTTTCAGGGCGCAGACGGTTTCTTTCAGGTCAATCATCGTTTCGATGATGAAACCGTCCACCCCGCCTTCAAGCAGAATCGCCGCCTGTTCCAGGTAGGTTTCATAGGCCGCATCTTCGGAAACCGGGCCGTTCGGTTTGAGCAGCTTGCCGGTCGATGTCATATCCCCGAGCACGAACTGCCCTCCGACCGCTGCCTGCCTGGCGAGTTTCACCCCGGCCAGGTTGACTTCGCGGACATCGACCCCGATATTATGGGTTTCGATGGATATCCGGTTCATCGTGAAGGTGTTGGTGATGATGATTTCAGCCCCGGCTTCCACGTATTTTCTATGAACGGCCAGGACAGCTTCAGGATGGGTTATGCAGGACTGCCCGCCCATCGGTACCCCGGACGCGGCAAGCTGGGTACCCATAGCCCCGTCGACTAATAGTATCTTTTTTTCATCAGCTATCTGTTCCGCCAGTTTCATCCGGTTCCCTCCCTTGAACTGAGTGCCCATGGCTCCGTCGAGTAAGATGCTGTTCCTGTTTTCAGCAATGAATTCTGCCAGTTTCATCCGGCTGCCCTCCAACAGATTTCTTCAGGCATACCGGTAGTATACACCCTGTCTGTCCGTTAAATATCGCCGAATACTTTCGGAGCTTGTTCCTTCATGATATCCCTGATTTTTCCGGCAACGACCCGGAATTCCATCTGGGCAGCCGGACTGGTGCGAAGCTTGATGATATGCCGGATTTCCCGGAAATTCCAGGTGCAGATAATCTCGGTGGCACAGGCATTCGGTAAAACATAGCGGGCGATTTCCGCCTTAAGGCCGGCATCGAGCAGCTTCCGGTAGGCGCTCCAGGCGGCATCCATCGCTTCGGTGAACACCTTTTCCCGTTCGGCATCGCCGGCAATTTCGACCGGGAATATGTAGTCAGCCTTGTTCTCTTTCACGTAGCGCTGGCTTCGCTGCGAGTAGCTGGCAATCCGGTGCCGCACCAGTTCGTGGGTCAGTACTCGTGATGCCTTTATGTAAAATGTCGCCACCCCGTGCTCTATCAGGCTTTCATGCCCTTCTTTGACCCGGGATGCCAGCCAGTTTTCTTTCGTACCCAGTTTATCGACGGTGTCATAACAAAGTCGTCCGGCTTTCTCCAGCAGGTTTTCGGCGTCAGGAGTAATCGCCAGTAATTTCACTTCGACATTGTATTCCATTCGGTTCCTCCCCCCTTGTTCCGGTTTTCTCTTATTGTACACTATCGGGCATGATAACACAGCCGGTACTACCATTATCCTATTGTGAGAAGGCAATAACAGGTCTATAATTGGACTTAAAATTTTCGGGAGGTGTATACACATCTATATGAAAAAGTACTCCGCAGAACTGGTCGGAACGCTCGCTCTGGTACTGATTGGATGCGGCAGTGCGGCAATCGCCGGTAACTACATCGGTTTCACCGGCATATCATTCGCATTCGGGTTGACGGTCCTGGCAATGGTCTATGCTATCGGCAGCATTTCCGGTTGCCACATTAATCCGGCTATCACCATAGCCATGCTTGTCGCCGGAAAAATCAAGGGAAAAGACGCTCTTTTCTATATCATCGCTCAATGCATCGGAGCAATACTCGGAGCCGGTATCCTGTGGGCGATTGCCGGCGGTCTGCCGGGGTATTCGATTGACGTCAACGGCCTCGGCCAGAACGGTTTCGGTGTCAATTCGCCGGCAGGGTATTCACTGGCTGCCTGTTTTATTGCCGAAGTGGTACTGACCGCCCTTTTCCTGTTCGTCATCTTCGGTTCGACGCACGAAAATGCCCCGAAAGGATTTGCCGGGATATCCATCGGATTCACCCTCGTGCTGATTCACCTGGTCGGAATACCGATTACCGGTACATCCGTCAATCCGGCGAGAAGCCTGGGGCCGGCCGTATTCGTCGGCGGCGATGCTCTCGCCCAGTTGTGGGTCTTCATCGTTGCCCCGATTATCGGCGCCGTCGTCAGCGCTCTCCTCTGGAGGTTTTTTTTCGATAAGAAAACAGCCTGAAACCGTCCCTTCGGGAGAATCGAATACAAAAGCCTTCCGGTTTTCGGAAGGCTTTTTTTCATACCTCGTTAATACCAGTCTCGTCATGGCCGCCGCACAGAAAACCGGTTCCGGCCTGAATATTTGTCATATTACTGCGTTTCTGAAATGGAACGTTCATAATCCCGAAAAACTCGGGTAAGGTTTAAAAGAAGGTTGCTTTTCTCGTAGCAGGCTATAAAAATATCGCATTATCTGATAAACAGGTCTATAATAGCTGTCAAAGCAAGCTCTTAGTCCGGAGACACCAGGCTATCATGATAATAGATGACAGTATTGTAATTATCTATCCGGCATGCCTGATTCTTTCACTGGTTATTTCCACAGCAGTACTGATATTCCTCAGAGGGCACACTCTGACGCCCGGGGCGGTCTCGATACGATGGATGATGGTATGCCTCGTTATCTGGCTGTTCGGAGCATTACTGGAAATCGTCAGCGACCGGTATACACTCCAGTATGTTGCTCTGAATATTCAATACGTCGGCAAGGCGTTCGTCCCTTACTCATGGTTTGTTTTTGCTTATAAATACAGCGGACGTGACGAAAAACTGACCCGGCGAGTCCTGTTTCTACTGGCGGTAATACCCATGGTTTCAATCTTGATGGGTTGTACCAACGACCTGCATCACCTGATGTGGCGGGAGATATCTCAACAGTCCATCGATGCTTTACCGCTCCTTATCAAGGAGTACGGCCCCTGGTCTCTGGTAACGACTCCCTACAACTATCTGCTTATCGTCGCCGGAACAGTCGTTATTGGAATACGTTTCTCCGGAGACGCGTATCTCTATCGCTTCCAGAGCGCCTCGCTGCTGGCGGCTTTACTTATACCGTTGGCGCTGAATATCATGTATTACCTTGGCCTGTTCCTTGAAGGAATCGACCTTACTCCCTGTGCATTTTCCGTTTCAGGCCTGATCCTCGCCACGGCTTTTTTCAAGCTTCACCTGTTTAATCTCCGACCGGTTGCCTACAACACCATCGTGGAAAATATGAATTCAGCGATGATTGTCCTTGATTCGTTGGGGAGAATCACCGGTTTAAACAGGACAGCCGAGAGTATTCTCGGCCTGTCGCTGAAACAGGTTATCGGAAAACAGCTTGATGACCTACCGAACATCAATCAGGAAATTATCCGGTTTCTTGACAACCCCGAAGACAGTGCGAAAGATATCGTCATCAACCAGGGGAATAACCGGGAAATCTATGGGGCGAGGCTGACGCAGCTCTATGACCGGAGCCACCATCCCATCGGACAACTTTTTCTTCTCGACAATATCACCGCGCGAAGAGCCATTGAAAGGAAAAACCGGGAACTGGAAGAACAGGTGAACCAGGCGAATCTCTTTGCCGCAGCGGGAGAAGTTGCCGATATTGCTCATGAAATCAATAACCCGCTGACATCGATTATCAGCCTGTCCGACTTCCTCATGACCCACGACATCCCCGAACATATCACTAAAGATGTGAAAGTAATCCGCGACGCGGCGAAACAAGCCGCCGAGGTCACTTCACGGCTGCTGAACTTTACCGGAAACTTTGAGGCCGGCCGGGAACCGGTCGATATCAATCAGGTAATCGATTCCACCCTCCGGCTCCGCTCCCGTTCATTAACGAATAACAACATAACCGTTATCAGGCAGTTCGATTCCGGTTTACCGAAAGTGCTTGCCGGTTTCAGTCAACTGCAACAGGTATTCCTTAACCTTATCCTGAATGCCGAATCAGCCATTAAGGAATACCGCGCTGAAGGCAGTATCGTCATTACCACCCGGCAAGCAGGTAATCAGATTGTCATCTCAGTCAGGGACGACGGCCCCGGAATACCAGAATCCAATATTGAGAAGATTTTCGAGCACTTTTTCACCACCAAAGCTCCGGGGCAGGGTACCGGGCTTGGCTTGAATATCTGCCGTCGCATCGTTCAACAACTCGGAGGCACGATACACGCTGAAAGCGACTACGGGCACGGAGCTGAGTTCATCATCCGATTACCGGTAGCCGATACCGCCGGCGACGTGATGCCCGATGAACAACAATCCGGTGAACCGGCCGGTCAGGTTGCTCCTCCTGCCGCCAGTCCCAGAGAACACGCCAGGATTATAACCGTGGATGACGAACCCCTGATACTCTACGTTCTCGAACAACTACTAAAGGAAGAAGGATATGAGGTAATTCAGTTCATCGACGCCCTCGATGCCCTTGACGAAATGAAAAAGAACGACTTCGACCTGGCGCTGGTCGATGTTAAAATGCCCGGTATGTCAGGCATGGAATTGCACAACGAGTTGAAAGGAGTCTCGGCGGGGGCTGCCGGTAAACTCATCTTTATTACGGGCGACAACATCGGTATGGGTACCGGCAAATTCTTCTCGACAACGAACGTCCGGTACGTGATGAAACCATTCGACCCGGTGAAACTGACAGCCTTTATCAGAGAAACGTTAAGACATCGTACAGGCGAATAACCCGGCAGTCACAAGTTTTAACATCGACGGGCATGCATCCGGGCATACCCGTCACTCCCCCCGGTTACCAGGCTTCTGTGAAAGCTATTTTCCGGAAGTGGTACCCGTAAACAGAAAACAGGATAAACCTGACGAACTTCGGCGGAGATTTCACAAGGTACGAACCGAACATGCTCCAGTAGTGCCTTCTTCCCGCCTCTTTAATACCGATGTACCATATCGACCGGAAAAACGCTTTTATCTGGTGGGCGTGAATTTTCCCCGGTTTCGTTCTCGGCGGTTGATATTCATTGAAAAACGTCTTTATCCGCTCATAGTAGTTCTTCGGGGAATAGATGGTTTTAACAATCGTCTCGTACCCGGCCTGAAGCTTTTCCGCATTCATTTTGGGAATGAAGTTGAGCGAGCAGTCGGTGTTGTTGCCGGTGAAGGAACTGAGCAGCCTGCCTTCTTTCTTTAACCGGTGATACAGCTTCGTTCCGGTCGGAGCGTTGAGCAGGCCAACCATGGCGGTGACGATGCCGCTCTTCTGGATGAAATCTATCTGTGCCTGGAATATCGTTTCCGGGTCGTTATCGAACCCGACGATGAACCCGCCCTGAACCTCCAGCCCGAACTGCTGGAGCTTCTTGACCGACTCAACCAGGCTGCGATTCTGATTCTGGTACTTGGCACATTCGAGCAGGCTCTCATCATTCGGGGTTTCGATGCCGATGAAAACAACATCGAACCCGGCCTCGACCATGAGTCGCATCAGTTCTTCATCGTCCGCCAGGTTGATTGAAGCTTCCGTATTCAACGCGAACGGGTACTTGACCCGATTTTTCCACTCGATGAGCGCCGGCAGGATTTCCAGTTTGAGTTTTTTCTTATTGCCGATGAAGTTATCATCGACCACGAACACCCCACCCCGCCAGCCCTGATTATAAAGGGCATCGAACTCGGCTACAAACTGCTCTTTACTCTTCGTCCTTGGCGTGTGTCCGTTGAGCAGCACGATATCACAGAACTCGCAGTCGAAGGGACACCCCCTCGAATACTGCAGGTTCATCGAGGAATAGTGCTTCATGTTTATTAGCGACCACATCGGCACCGGTGTCCGGCTGATGTCCGGCCGCTCGTTCGATTCGTAAATATGTTTCGCCTTGCCCTTCGCCAGGTCGGCAAGGAACGGAGCCAAGGTTACCTCCGCTTCGCCCAGGACGAAATGGTCGATTCCCTCGAACTCCTCGTACCCGGTGGTAAAGAGCGGGCCTCCCGCAATAATTTTCGTGCCGCTTTTACGGCAGCGGTCGATAACGTCCCTGACCGATTTCGTCTGCACCGACATGGCGCTGATGAAAACGTAATCCGCCCATTCGATATCGCTATCGCTCAGCCGGTCGACATTCATATCGACCAGTTTTTTCTCCCACGCTGCCGGCAGCATCGCCGCTACCGTCAGCAAACCAAGGGGTGGGAAAGCCGCTTTCTTGGAGACGAACTTCAGGGCATGCTTAAAACTCCAGAACGTGTCCGGGTACTTTGGGTATACCATCAGTATCTTCAAACTGACGCCTCTTTTCTTTTTCTCGGGTTACTCCGGTTCGGCGAACGGCTTCGTAATCCGCGCCGGTCGGAGTTGTCGGCTTTCCTCGGCGCCCCTGTTCTGGAGGGAGCGGGCGCCGCATAATCAAAACCATCGAGCAGTTGCCGGTCGATTTTCCGGTTCAGGATACGTTCGAGGGCGTTCACCATCACCGTATCGGCGCTGGTAACGAACGTCACCGCTTCTCCCTCCCGGTCGACCCTGCCCGTCCGGCCGATGCGGTGAATGTAGGCATCTGTGTTTTCCGGCATGTCGTAGTTGATGACATGAGAAATGTTGTCGATATCGATTCCCCGGGCGGCAATATCTGTTGCCACCAGGACCTTTACCCTGCCGGAACGGAAACCATCGATTGCCGCCTGCCGCCTCGGCTGAGATAAATCACCCTGCAACGACGCGGCTTTGAAACCACGGCTCAGTAAATACCGGGTGATGCGCTCCGTCTGGTGCTTTGTCCGGGTAAAAACGAGCACCGATTTCGAATCGATTCGCCGGAGCAGTTCCGCCAGCAATGGTGTTTTCAAATGCTGCTTGACCGGGTACAGCGAATGGGAAACCGATTTCGCAGGGGCTGACTGCCCAATCTGGACGGTTACCGGGTTCACCAGGATATCCTTAACCAGTTTCCTGATGCTTGCCGGCATCGTCGCTGAAAACAGCAATGTCTGCTTCGGTTTCATCAGGCAATCGAGGATTTTCCGGATATCCGGCTGGAAACCCATGTCGAACATCCGGTCGGCTTCGTCGATAACCAGTATCTCAAGGTGGGAAAGGTCGACTGACCCCCGCCAGAGATGGTCTATCAGCCGCCCCGGGCAGGCAACCACTATCTCGGCGCCATGATTCAGCTCGTTAATCTGGTTATCGATATTCGTCCCGCCGTACAGGGCAATGCTCTGAATGCCGGTATATTTCCCCAGCTTCATGATTGTATCGTGTGTCTGCTCGCTCAGCTCGCGGGTAGGAGAAATAATGGCGGCATTAATCTGCCGCCGGGGTAACTCGATAAGCTTCTGTAAAATGGGCAGCACGAAGGCTGCTGTTTTGCCGGTTCCGGTCTGGGCGAGTCCGATAACGTCTCGTCCGTTCAGTATGGGGGGTATTGCTTGTTCCTGGATAGGGGTAAGTTCATTGAATCCGAGCTCGCGAACACCTCTGAGAATGCTCGGATGAAGGTCTAAATTTTCAAAATGCATGAATACTCCATGTTGATACGAGAAACCACATGTTAATGGGGTTATTGATACGGCTCGGGATTAATAACGGTTCTGTCTGCCACCGCCGAAACCATGGCCGCCGAAACCGCGGCTGCTTCCGCCGGTTCTTCTGTTGCCGTATCCGCCGCCGCCGCTGCTCCTGTTATCGGTGCGGGGCTTCGCTTCGTTTACCACGATTGCCCTTTCCTTTAACATTCGGCCGTTCATGGCAGCAATCGCTTCCTGCCCGGCGACGTCTGATGACATTTCGACGAAGGCAAACCCTCTCGGCCTGCCGGTCTCCCTGTCGGTGACCATGCTGACAGAGGTAACATCTCCGTAAACTTCGAATTCCTCTCTCAGTTCGTCCTCGGTGGTGTTGTAGGACAAATTCCCCACATAGATTTTCAAGTTCAAAACTCCTGTTAATTAGTAATGAAGGCACCGGTACTTTTCCGTTCCGGTGCGGATGACGGTCTGTTTTTTAACCAACTGCAATCCCTGATATCAGCCGGAACTGGTATCCAGCCATAACCGATATCAGGGAATGAGTATCTCTGTCCTAGTTGTTGTGCTTGCGGAAACAGTCGCTGCAGTAAACCGGCCTGTCACCGCGCGGTTCGAACGGCACTTCTGTCTCTTTACCGCACTCGGCGCAAATTACCGGGTACATCTGGCGCCGGCTGCTGCTGCGGTTACCACCGCCGCTTCCGTACCGGTCCGACTTCCTTGCCTGACGGCAGGACGGGCAGCGCTTCGGCTCATTTTCGAAACCTTTGGACTGGTAAAATTCCTGTTCCTCGGCGGAAAATGTGAATGAGTTCCCGCAGTCTGCGCACTGGATTGTCTTGTCCTGAAAAGCCATTGAATGACCCTCCTCAATAATTTTTTGTTCGAGTCCGGTCATCCAATACTTGATTGATCTTGAATGATTTACTCAGTTTGTAATAACCTAACTTAAACTAATTACCTCAAATATATGCTAAAAAAGTCACTCTTGTCAACTATCCTCTCGAAGGATTTCTTTTTTTCATAAAATCAGCCTGCCGGAATCGTCCTGATTTTCATTGCCGGAACCACGGTTTCACCTTCGGTACCGTAGAATTGTTCCCCTGCCGGAGTCCCCGGCTTCCGTTTTCTTCACCCGGTTACCGTCACCATCACAGGGTTTTCCAGGCACATATCCGATTGTAAATATTCATTCCGGCATAATTTATCGTGTATTATATGAATTTATATATCTTTTGTCAATACGTTTTTCTCAATTATTCGTTATATGCCAAGTCTTTAACAATACTCAGATAAAGTTACGTTCTTGATGCATATACTCCGCAGCAGCTTCCTGTCAGCCCTTTTTGTGCCTGAATCTATTGACTTTCCAGCTTCGTTCAGGTATCATTTCCCATACTCTTAACAACCGCATACCTTACCTGCGAAATATACTTACTCCATACCGTTACTCCCCCGTTAAGGAGAAGCGAATGAGGATAAGAAGCACGGGTAGCCGAAACAAGCGTTCGTTGCCCGTGCTCTTTTTTTTCCAGAAATCACCTCAGAAAGGACACGTGTATGAAGTATGAACCAGGCTGAACCTGCCGGCAGAACACGCAATGAACGGCAGGTTCAGCCCGTACAGAGAAATACAGAATATTGAGCAGAACTTTCAACAGGCAATTATCCGGGAAGAAAGAAAAAAATCCAAAACATCGCAGGAGGAAGAGTATGACGAGAAAAATGGTATGGTTGGCAATGTGTTGCCTCATGGCGGTTTCCCTTGTGGCAGCATCGTGCACCGAACAGAAAACCGGCGGTACCGTCATCGAGGAAGACTCCGACAAGGTTATAACAACGATTAAAGAAACCCCCGTCACTGAGACCGAACAGTCCACCACGGTCGGTACTCCTTCGGGGACTCCCCAGTATGGCGGCTCCCTCACCCTCGCCCTGGCAGCAGACCCGACCTTCGACTTAATCAGCTTCGGCGCTACCTGGACGCAGGAACACTCTCACGAGAGAATGTACGACGGCAACTGGGCGAAAGGTATCGCCGGCGGTTATGGCGAAGGTATTACCGACTGGGGATTCAGTACCAATATCCCCGCCTTGAACAAGCCCGTTCTCGCCTCTGATTACGGCTGGGAAGTTACCGAGGATGGAACCGAGGTCAGGTCATGGTTCGTCGTCCGGGAAGGCGTCAATTTCGCCCAACCGAATACCGAAGCCGGGCGCCTCGTCGGCGGCCGCGAAATGACCGTTGATGACGCTGTCTATAGCTGGAACCAGCCGATTAAGAACGAAAACGCCCAGAACTGGCAGTTGTATCCGAACGTACGGTATCCGACGGCCGTTAAAACCGGCCCGAATACCTTCGAGGTCGTTCATAAACTGGAAGACCATATCGACGCCATGATGAGGGAAAACCTCTGCAACCGCGTCACCGCCCCCGAACTCTGGGATAAATGGGGTTATGAATCCGCCACCGACTGGCACCATGACCTCGGTACCGGCCCTTTCATGATGAAAGACTACGTTGTCGGTAACATGATACTCATGGAAAAGAACCCCAATTACTGGGGAACCGACCCGGTCGGCCCCGGAGCAGGAAACCAGTTACCGTACCTTGACAGCCTGAAATACGTCATCATGCAGGATACCTCCACCCGGCAGGCAGCCCTCAGGACCGGGAAACTGGACCAGATGAGCGCCGTCTATCCGGAAGATAAGGATGTCATGCTCCGGACAGCTCCCGACCTGGAATGGGCGTCCCGCGGCTCCTGGAGCGTCGCCCCGATATTCATGAAAACCGACCAGGCTCCCTTCAATGACATCAAAGTCCGCAAGGCAATGTTGATGGCAACCGATTTCAATGAAATCAATACCGGCCTCTACGACGGGCTTGGCGATATCATAAGCTGGCCGTACTTCAGAGTCGCCGGTTATGAACCGCTCTTCGTCGAACTGAGCGACCCGGACGTTACCCCGGCCATCAAAGAACTCTATACCTACAACGTTGAAGGCGCGAAAGCCCTCCTCGCCGAAGCCGGTTACCCGAACGGATTCAAAACCCAGCTCACCCTGACCTCTGACGCAGTCGACTACTACTCGGTCATCCAGGATATGTGGTCGAAAATCGGCATTGAGATTGCCCTCGATATCTCCCCCGATGCCGGCGCCCATATCGGCAGAGCCTTCAGCATTACCTACGAACTGATTTCTATCCATACTTCGCCGAACTCATCCTACCCTGAGCAGTCATGCTACTCCGTCAGGAACTGGGTCAATGCCAGCCTGATTAACGAAGCCTATGTCGATGCCCAGGCTAAAGCAGTCAAGGAACTGGCCATCACCGACTTCCAGGCCTCGATGGAACTGTGCCGTCCGCTCGTTCTCTATCTCCTCGAGCAGGCATATATGATTCCGGCTCCGCGAGTTCCCACCTACGCCATGTGGTGGCCATGGGTCAAGAACTACACCGGTGAAAACAGCATCGGCTACTGGAAGACAGACGGTTTTGCCGCTTATGTCTGGATTGATGAGGCCCTTAAAGAATCAATGGGCTATTAACGCCGGACACGGTTAATCTGAAATCGATTGAAAAACAGGCAGAGGCCGGGACATATATCCCGGCCTTTCCTTCTGTCACCCGAAGCTTTCAAGCGGCTCAATTGTGAAAAATTTGCCGATTCTTTCCTGTTGGATTACAATCTCTTTAGACAAGCCGTACGGTGAAACCCGCTTTCCGGCCTGGTTTACGTCATGTGGTACATGAATGTATCTCAATCTGCAACAAAAAGGTGAAGTTCGAACGATTATGAAGAACGATAGATTAGGCGTGCTGGACTATATCGGTAATACTCCTCTGGTTAAAATCGGACCGGTATACGCAAAACTCGAAACCACCAATCCCAGCGGCAGTATCAAGGACCGGGTAGCCCTCGAAATAATCGAAGCCGCCGAACGTGAAGGACAACTCAAACCGGGTTATACGATAATCGAGGCCAGCAGCGGGAACACCGGCATTTCTCTCTCCATGATTGCCGCCGTCAAAGGCTACAAGATGATTGT
>CAYXEG010000065.1:0-15511 GCA_964463875.1 uncultured Dehalococcoidales bacterium | reverse complement strand
GCCTTCTTCCATTTCGTCACCAGGTTCGGGTGTATTTCATACCTTGCGGCTATCTGGGCGACGGTTTCTTCGCCTTTTAACGCCTCCAAAGCTACCTTCGCTTTAAACGACGGGCTGTGTTTCCTCCTGTTTTCTTTCATGTCCTGCTCCTTTTCTTTCTCTATTTTATTGGCAGGACTCCACCTTAACAACCTGTCTAATTTCACGGGGCCAGCTCAAAATGCTCCCTGGAGATAGCAGGAACCCAGCGGCCGGACCGGGACGCGATATGGTAAGTGCGGCCTCCGTTCTCCTTTTTCCAGAAGGTTGTTTTTGACTACTCGGGGACCCAGCGTCGGAGTAGCGTGGGAATCGAAAGCCCGGTACAACCCAGTAATGGGCGAATATTGTCATTTCCTGCTCCTTAAACGGAATTTATTCCCGAAATCGGGGGACCGAGACTTTGCAACTACTGGAAATGGTAGAAAGAGTCCGGCACAACCCGACCCTGAAAAGCGGCGGGACACCACATTACAGCCTCGCCGGGAGGTTGTGATACCTCACTATCTTTATCCGTGAGTTCCCTCCGGCGTGCCCTTTCATTTTGAATGACGAAATTTTGTACGTTTACAATTGAATGAATACCATTGATACAGATGCGTTTCATGCCCGTGTTTTCAATAATTACTAAATCCCCCTGGCCCCCTCCGATAAATCGCGAGTCTCCGACTTTACAAAAGGGGGGATTTTAGAGATTGGCGGTGAAATCGTGCCCAGGGGGTTACGATAAAATCCCTCTTCGGAAGTGTTGAGTGAAGTAAACAAGGCAGCTTCTCCCTTTAAAAGGGAGATTGAGAGGGATTTTTCAGCAATAAAGTTCTCTGGATCCCGTGTCACCGCACGGGATGACGGAAGATGACAGACGATTATAGAAGGAGAACAGGCTCATACCTGAGGAATTTAGATTTCCCGATATAGCTTATGAATAACTGCATTACGGAATATCGCGACTCAAAGCCCTCCTGCGAGGGAATGACTCATCGGGTTGGCGAGAATGACTTGTTAATAGAAGCGGCTGCAGGAGAGTCAGGCGTGAGCAGTTTTTACAATTCCTTCGCCTTCTTCTGTAACTCGTACAGCTTGTTGAGGGCTTCGATGGGCGTGAGCGATTCGACGTCCATGCTCTCCAGCTCTTCGAGGAGCGGATTTTTCGGGGCGAAGAAGGACATCTGTATCCTCGGTTCTTCGACCCGTTTGCTCTTGCCTTTGACCGGTTGCCGCTTCGAGCCGTTCGCCTCAAGGTCTTCCAATACTTCGTTCGCCCGGCTGATAACCGGCCTCGGCAACCCGGCGAGTTGGGCGACGTGGATGCCGTAGCTCTTGTCGACGCCCCCCGGCAGTATCTTCCGGAGGAATATCACTTTGCCCTTTTCCTCGGTGACGGCGATGTTGAAGTTCTTCACCCTCGGCAGCACACCCGCCAGCTCCACCATCTCGTGGTAGTGGGTGGCGAAGAGCGTCTTCGAGCCGAGCCCCGGATGATTGTGAATGTACTCGGCGACCGCCCGGGCAATCGACATGCCGTCGTAGGTGCTCGTCCCCCGGCCGATTTCATCGAGTATCAGCAGCGATTTCGGGGTGGCGTTGTTGAGGATGTTGGCCGTTTCGACCATCTCCGTCATGAACGTCGATTGACCGGCGGCAAGGTCTTCCCTCGCTCCTACCCGGGTGAAGATTCTATCGACGAGGCCTATTTCCGCCGATTTTGCCGGCACGTAACTGCCCGTCTGGGCGAGGAGGACGATAATCGCCACCTGCTTGAGGTAGGTAGATTTCCCGGCCATGTTCGGGCCGGTCAGGATTATCAACTGGGCGTCCCCGTTCGAAAGCAGCGTGTCGTTCGGCACGAAATCGGTATCGGTAAGGTTCCGTTCGACGACCGGGTGCCGGCCTTCCTGTATCGAGACGGTGTTTCCTTCGTTAAGCGCCGGGCAGCAGTACCGGTATCGCACGGCCGTTTCCGCCAGCGCCGAAAAGACATCCGTCCGCGCCATGGCGTCTGCCACAGCGAGAATACGGACGGCCGCCGTCGCCACCTGCCGGCAGACCCGCTGGAACAAATTCGTCTCCAGCTCGGCAACCCGCTCCCGGGCATTGAGAATGGTCGATTCGTATTCCTTCAGCTCCGGGGTGAAGTAGCGCTCCCCGCCGACGAGCGTCTGTTTCCGGATAAACCGCTCCGGTACCTGCGAAAGGTTGGAATTGGAGACCTCGATATAGTAGCCGAAGACTTTGTTGTAGCCGACCTTGAGCGACTTTATGCCCGTCTTTTCCTGCTCTTCCTTCTCCATGTTCGCCAGGTACTGGCGGGCGTTCTTCGAGACCAGGCGAAGCTGGTCGAGCTCCGGAGAAAAGCCTTCCCGGATAACGTTGCCCTCGCCGGGGCTGGTCGCCGGGTCGTCAGCGATTGCCTCATCGATGAGAGCGGTTACTTCCTTCTGCGGTTTCAGTTCGGCTTTCAGTTCTTCGACGGGCTGATTGCCGGTGCCCGATTCGATAATCCTGACAATATCGGGAACGCTCCCCAGCCCTTTTTTCAAAGAAACCAGTTCGCGGGGCGTGGCGATACTGCTCTTGACCCGGTTAATCAGCCTCTCGATATCGGACGTTTTGTCGAGCAATTCGATTATCCGGTTCCTCGGCAACGTGTTCCCATAAAACCAGGTGACGGCGTCCTGGCGTTTTTGCAGCTCCGTTAGTTCCAGTAACGGCTTCCCCAGCCAGCGGCGGATGAGCCTTCCCCCCATGGCCGTTTTCGTCAGGTCGATGACCGAAAGCAGCGAGCCGGTAGCAGCCCGGGTACTCGAACTTCTGAAGATTTCCAGGTTCGCCAGCGTCTGCTCGTCGAGGGCCATGAAGCTCTCGGTCGAATAGGTGGACAGGCCGGTGAGTTGACCGGCCGAGCCTTTCTGCGTCTCCCGGACGTAGTGGACAATCGCTCCCGCCGCCCGGACGGCTAACGGCAGATGAGCGCAGCCGAAACCTTCGAGAGAAACGACCCGGTAATGGTCGAACAGGGTCTGCCGGGCAATCTCGTACTCGAACCAGTAATCCTCCAGCCGGGTGACGGGCGTCTTGAAATCACTATCACTGATGCCTGAGTTTTCGCCGGCGATAATTTCCGAGGGGTGGAGCCGCTCCAGTTCGGCGGCCAGCCGTTCAAGCGGTAACTGGGTAACGGCGAACTCGCCGGTGGAAATATCGATGTAGGCAATCCCGGCTTCCTTTTCACCGGTGACGACGGCTGCCAGGTAGTTATTGGTCTTGCTGTTGAGAAGGCCGGGTTCGATGACGGTACCCGGGGTAACGACCCGGACAATCTCGCGCTGAACCAGCCCTTTCGTCTCGCCCGGCTGGGTGACCTGCTCGCATATCGCCACCTTGTGCCCGGCGTTAACCAGCTTCGCCAGGTAATTATCGAGGGCATGGTAGGGAATCCCGGCCAGGGGTACCCGGTTGCCTTTGCCCATTTCGCGGGCGGTCAGGACGATGTTGAGTTCGCGGGAGACGATTTTCGCGTCGTCGTCGAACGTCTCGTAAAAGTCGCCAAGCCGGAAGAGGACGATAGCCTGCGGATATTGCCTCTTGACGGAGAGATACTGCTGGCGGATGGGAGTCGAACCTTCGTTCATTACCTGATATTCTACCAGAAACCATGCGAACATCAAATACTTACCCCTGACGCTCCTGTCGAATTAGGCAGGTAAAGCCCGATATGGTATTATTAATCCAGTTTTCATTCAACGAACGCCAATCCGAAAGCGAACACGAAAACATGAATCGAGCTGCAATGCACAAAGACTGGACCCAGGGAGGCGTTGTTCGCAACCTCTGGCAACTTTCCTGGCCGATTATGGTCAGCCAGACCCTCACCGTCATCGGGCCGACCATCGATATGATATGGGTCGGTAAACTCGGGCCTTCCGCGATTGCCGCGGTCGGTGTTTCGGGGATGATTGTCATGGCCATCAACTCGGTCATGATGGGGCTGTACACCGGCCTGCGGGCGATGGTTGCCCGGTTCATCGGGTCGGGCGACCGGGAAAGCGCCATTACCGTCGGGCAGCAGACCCTGATAATCGGACTCTGCTTCTCCTTGCTCTCGGCGCTCGTCGGCATCTTCCTGGCGGAACCGATGTTGAAACTCTTCGGCGTCGAACCGGACGTCGTTTCCGTCGGCGCCAGCTACATGCGCATTCAGCTTTCCGGCTCGATTGTCATGTCGCTGGCGATGATAACGCAGATGATAATGCAGGCCTCCGGCGACACGGTCAACCCGATGAGAATTTCCGTTGTTTTCCGGCTGTTGCACCTCGGCTTGTGCCCGACCCTCGTATTCGGCTGGTGGATATTCCCGGACATGGGCGTCAACGGGGCGGCTCTTTCGGACGTCATTTCCCAGTGCCTCGGGGCGGCTATCGGCACCTGGTACGTGTTCTCCGGTAAAACCCGCCTGAAGCTGACTATGAAGGGCTTCCACCTTGATAAAGATATACTCTGGCGGATGATGAAAATCGGTATTCCTTCCTCGATAACCGGCTTTCAGAGATTCGTTCCTTACCTCATTGTCGTTCTTTTTGTGGCGCCGTTCGGGACGGCGGCCGTCGGGGCTAATTCCCTGATGCAGCGTATCGATAACTTTATCCGGATGCCGGCGGGCGCCCTGGGGAGCGCCGCCGGGGTGCTTGCCGGGCAGAACATTGGAGCCGGGAAACCGGAGCGGGCGGAGAAAGGCGGCTGGGTGGCATCCGGGTTGTATACCGTCGTCATGGTTTTCCTCTCCGTCGCTGTCTGGTTTTTCGCCGAACAGATTGTCCGGCTTTTTAACAGCGACCCGGAACTTGTAGCGGTTGCCGCCAATTTCATGCGGATTCAGATTCTCGGATATCTGATCATGGGCCCGACGGTTGTATTGAGCCTGTGTGTCGAAGGGGTCGGTGATACCATACCCACCATGATAGGTACCCTGTTTACCATGTGGGCGGTTCAGGTGCCGCTTGCCTGGGCGTTGCCACAATATACGTCCCTTGGCGTTGACGGCACGCAGTGGGCAATTACCATCGCCCTGCTTGTCCGGGCAGTGATGTTTATCATCTATTTCAAAACGGGAAGGTGGAAGCGGAAATCTGTTTGAATAGTTTCAGGTATGGTACAATTCAGGGACAAGCTGTCAGAACCGCTCTCGCTATCCCATTGCTGTTTTTTGGAGACTTAATTGAAGAAAATATTGTTGGTAGTATCAGTATGTATTATTGCTGCGGGAATACTTCCCTTCACGGGGTGCGGAGGCGAAATGGTTGCTCAGGACGGAGATATCGTAAAAGTGCATTATACCGGGACGCTCGATGACGGGAGTCAGTTCGATTCCTCGGCAGGCAGAGACCCGCTTGAATTTACCATCGGCGCCGGGCAGATGATTCCCGGATTCGAAGACGCGGTCCGGGGCATGAAAAAAGGCGAGGTTAAGACGGTTACGATTCCTGCCGCCGAAGCCTACGGCGAAAAAAATGATGAACTCATTTTCACTTATCGTAAAGAAGATTTACCGGAGGGTATGGACCCGAAGGTTGGCGACCAACTTGTCATGCAGCAATCCGGAGGAGGGATAACGCAGGTGACGGTGATTGAGGTGACCGAGTCTACCATCGTTATCGACGCCAACCACGAGCTTGCCGGAAAAGACCTGACCTTTGCTATAGAACTGATGGAATTGACGAGAAACTAGCCCCGGTTCGGAAGTTACGGATGTCGTCACAGTTCGTCGGGAAAGAGATAACCGTTCAGACGTCGGGCGAATTAAGCCGGCCGGTCTCGTTCCGGCTGGACAAGCAGGAGTACCGGATTGTCGAAATTACCGAGTCATGGCCCGATTACGGCTTCGGCAGGAGCGTTACCGGGCAAAAACGGTGGTGGCAGCGGCATCACCGGAATTACTTCCGTGTCAGAACGGAGACCGGCGAGCTTTTCGAAATCTACTACGACCGGGGTGTCAATAAAAAACACCCTGAGTTCCGCAAGTGGTACGCCTCACGAAAAATCGGTGACGGTTAAACGCGGACGTCAGCCGGTTTCTCCCGCTGCCGGAATACGATTGTTTTTACCAGCCCCATCGTTTCCCGTGAGAGTCCGAACCGAAGCGCCGGGACGACGAGGCGAAGGGGCATGACTTTCAGTTTCGCCTGAATCGTACCCTCGAAAACGTCATCGTCCCCGAAGACGGGTATCAGGTTGACATTGTACCCGGGAAGCCGGTTCAGTACCGCGTTAAGGGAACCGGCCGCCGCGAAGAGCATACCGGTATAGTCCGGTTCGGCGAATCCGATGACGAGATTGCCGGATATGTCACCTTTCACCCTCCTGACGGTGTCCCTGACCAGTCGCAGTACCTTCGGCGCCAGTTGCCTCACATACCCGAAGGCCGGGATGGGAGCCTGCTTCTTCAGTTTCGCATTTTTGAGAACAGGCTTTTTCTGTTCGGAACGCCTCGTTTTTTTCGTCATATCATTCCTGACGATACCGAAGAGCCAGGATACCCGAAGGCGTAACTTTTTCGCGGACGACGTGTCGAAAAGCAGAAACACCTCGACCGGGACCGCCAGCAGCAGGAGTAACGAAAGCAGCAAACCTGAAAAAACGTACAGTACGACCAATCCGGTTTACTCTCCCTCTTTTTCGCCGGTTTCTTTATCCTTCTTTTTATCGATGATTTTCTCAACGATTTTCGGAACGGTATTGGTCAGGTTCTCGACGACTGAGGTCAGCCCCCGCTGGACGGGTTCGACGCGAACACCGTTTTTATCGATGATGACGAGCGCTATCGGCCGTACCCAGGCGCCGCCACCGGTACCGCCACCCGTGCCTTCACCTTTTTTATTCGATTCGCTTTTTCCTGACCCGCCGCCGGCGCCGAAACCGAACCCGGCACTGACGAGAGGGATGATGGTTGCCCCTTCGACGGTAATCGGCTCTCCGACCACTGTCCGGCTGGTTAATACTTTCTGGATTTCTTCAAGGGTTGTTCTGGTGATTTCATTGACGATATCCATGCAGCACCTCCTTATTCATACCCGTAGTATAGTTCATCATGAACCAACAATACAATCCTGAAAAAGCTCGTAAGAAATCTGTTTCCTGTGTTATAATGAGCGCATGAAGAAAGATTTGATGAACATTCTGGCCTGCCCGGTCTGCAAGGGCGAACTTAAACTGACGGTCGAGAAGGAACAGGGAAACGACGTTATCACCGGCTCGCTCTTCTGCGGGAAATGTAAACATACCTACCGGATAAAAGAATCAATCCCTGATTTGCTTCCGCCGAAATAAGATCAGGTTAATCGGGACGGTAGATTACCCAGGCATCAGGCGATTCCCAGACACCGACACTGTCGAGCGAGGCATTCTGTCCTTCAAGGCTCGGTACCAGTTCGCTGTATATCGTCGCCGCGATGTTTTCAGATGACGGGTTTATCGTGTCGAACGGTGTTATCTCGTTCAGGCAGGTGTGGTCGTACCGTTCAAGGATTTCATCCAGTTTACTTTTCAGAACGGTAAAGTCGAAAGCCAGGCCGATACGGTCAAGCTTGTCCGCTTTCGCTGAAACCACTACCTTGTAGCGGTGCCCGTGAAGATTTTCGCATTTGCCATCATATTCTCTCAGGTAGTGAGCCGAATCGAAATGGCGTTCGATTGATACGGTATACATTATGCCTCCTCTTTCCCTCCGTTGTTTTCCCACTTGAAAACACCCTGCTTTTCGGTTATCGCCTGTAATAATTCTTTGATGGTTTTGTTTACCACCGGATGGACGATATCGGGTGCAATTTCTGCCAGCGGCACAAGGACGAAAGCCCGTTCGGCCAGCCGGGGGTGCGGTATGACAAGTTTTTCGGTATCGACAATTTTGTCGCCATAAAGAAGAATATCGATATCAATTATCCTGGGCGAGTTGATTTCATATCCCGGCGTTCTGCCCATTTTCAGTTCGATACCTTTTCCCAGGGTGAGAATCTCATGCGGTTCGAGTATCGTATCGACTCGGCAGACGAGATTCAGAAACCGGGGCTGATTTGGATTGCCGATGGGTTCTGTCTCGAAAATGGAAGATACCTGTTTCAACTGCATGCGCAGCGAAAGCATGTTCAAAGCCTTGTCAAGGTTCTTCTGCCGGTTTCCCAGGTTCGAGCCGAGTCCCAGATATACCGCGGTTGTATTCAAGGTTCGCCAGCCTCCTGTAGTATTGAGGAAGTGTTCGAAGGTATTCCCACCAAAATTATACCATAGACAATGGCCGTGGCTGCGAAATCTGATTGCCCGGCGTTGCTTTGTGTGGTAGCATTTCAGGTAGAAAAAACGACGACCAATGGAGCCGAACATGGAAGATTGCATTTTCTGTAAGATTGTTTCCGGGGCGATTCCGGGGAATATCGTATACCGGGATGATGATGTCCTGGCATTCCGGGACATTAACCCGGTCGCTCCCACGCATATCCTGATAATTCCGGTCAGGCACATCGGGACTATCGATGAAATCCCAGCTGAAGAGTTCTCGCTGGCGGCGAAGATGCTGGACGTGGCAAGAAAACTGGCCGAAAAGGAAAAGGTTGCCCGGAAAGGCTACCGCCTGGTCATTAACAACGGAGAAGACGGCGGACAGATAGTGAAACACCTTCACCTGCACCTGGTAGGAGGCCGGCGTCTTTCGGAAAAACTTGCCTAGGTAATTTTTTGGCTGTTGACGGACAGGTAGTCGAGGTACGCGTACAGGCCGGCGATACTCTTGGCATCACAGATGGCTTCCGACCGGATGAGTTTTTTCATTTCTTCCAGGGTAACCCTTACCAGGGTAATGCTTTCGGTGTCTTCGGCGAAGATGCGCCTGGGGACAAGCTTTGTTGCCAGGAACAGGTGGATATACTCGTCGCAGAAACCGGGAGACGTGTAGAACCCGCCGAGGCGGATGATTCTTTCCGGCAGGTAACCGGTTTCTTCCTGCATTTCACGGCTGACGGTTACTTCGGGACTTTCTCCTTCGTCGATAAACCCGGCCGGTATCTCGAGGAGTCTCTTCTCAATCGGATGGCGATACTGTTCTACCAGCAGAATCCGGCCGTCAGCATCGACCGGTACGAATGCAACACACTGGTCGTGTTCAACCACATCACGATGAGCTGTCCGCCCGCCTGTTAACCTGATAATATCTTTACGGACATTGATAATCTGTCCTTTATAGACATAGTCACGGGAAACCAGTTCCGGTTCCGGCATACTACGATTTTTCTTTCATGTGGTATATCATGGCGATTTCATCGCAGTTGGGAAACTTGGGGCACCGGTAACATTCGCTCCAGACCTTCTGGGGAAGCTCCATTTTGTCGATTATCTCGAAGCCGAAGCTCTTGAAAAACCCGGGTTTATAAGTAAGGCAGAACAGGGTTGGAATGCCAAGTTCATTCGCTTCATTGATGCAGGCCTTAATAATAGAATCGCCGAACTTCTTCCGCTGGTATTCCTCGGCGACGGCGACTGATTTCAATTCGGCAAGTTCCGACCAGTTTATATGTAAAGCGGCGCAGCCGATGACCTTGTCATCTTCCCGGCAGACGTAAAAATCCCTGATGTTTTCGTACAGTTCGCTCAACGACCGGTGGAGCATCTCACCCCTGTCAGCGAACGTGTTGATTAACTTATGCATCTGGATTGCGTCACTGATTCGAGCTTTTTCTACCTTTGCCACTTCACAATTTTCCTTTCAGTTTATGTTCGAGAGAGCTGTAAAACGCGTTCTCCGGATGAATTCGTAAAAATCGTACGGTGTTGTTACTATGTTTGACCGTTATCGAGTCGCCGTTATTAACTGTGGCGTTGATGTGCCCGTCGATACTCATCGTCGCCGAGTTGTAAGTGCCGACTTTCAGTTCGATAATCGCCGAATCAGGCAGAACCAGCGAATAACCGGAGCTTAAATGGGGATTAATCGGTACAAAGAGCAGTTCCCGAGACTGCCGGTACAGAATCGGGCCATTGGCAGCCAGCGAGTAGCCGGTACTGCCGGTGGCGGTGGCGATGATGACGCCGTCGGCTTTATACGTGTTGAGCAGTTCTCCGTCGATGCGGGTTTCGATGTGAATGACCCGGGCTATCTCGCCGCGGGCCACGACGACATCGTTCAGGGCAAAATACCGCTCGCCTGTTCGGCCGTCGGCACTCACCGGCTGGGCTTCCAGCAGGGAGCGTTCGTCAATCCACCCCTTACCGGCGAGTATTTCGAGCAGTTTCGGCTCCAGTTCATCGACCGTCAGTTCCGTCATGAAGCCCAGGTTGCCAAGGTTAACTCCGGTAATCGGAACTGGTTTGGGTACCACCGTCTGCACTGCCCGTAAAATTGTCCCGTCACCCCCGACTGTCAGTATAAGTTCGGTTCCGTTCAGTTTCGTTTGAGCTGTTTCTACTTCCCAGGCGGAACAGTGCCAGGTCGATACGCCGTTCTTTTCGAGGAATTCCCTAATCTTTTCTACAATAGGGAGAGCGGTTTCTTTTTTTGGGTGATAGAGAATACCGATTTTCTTCATCTCGCTATAATCAAGTATAACGCCCCGGTTGAACTGAGTAAAGGTATTGATTTCACCTAACAGGTTTTATCATCGCTTTCGGGTAAAAACCACTCTTTTTTAATGCAATCCTGTATTTTTCTCGTTCCTTCTTGTTATTATGACTAAAAACTGGTATATTTTCCTTATCGTTCGAGCTGCTGAGATTCCTTTCAGGAATCGATACCTCAAGCGAGGTATTGACATATACCAATTATTGCGGTCGAGGTGTATTACAACATGAGTATCGAACTGGTCCACATCGGTTTCAACAACATCATCGTCATGAATAACGTCATTGCGATAGCTTCACCCAACTCCGCTCCGACGAAGAGAACCGTCCAGGAAAGCAAACAGAAAGGGTTACTTATAGATTTAACGAACGGCCGTAGAACCAAGGCCGTCATTATTAATGAAAGCGGCCATGTGATTTTATCAGCGCTAACCCCTGAAACAATCGTCAGCCGCTACCGACAGCTCGAACCGAAAAATTTCTCCCTTGAAGAACCTCAACTTATCGATTGAGGAATAATGAGCAGTTCCTCTCATAAGCCCGTTCTGTTCGTTTTATCCGGTCCCTCAGGAGTCGGAAAGGACGCGGTGCTGAACATTCTCAAAGAATCCTTCCCCTGGTTAAAATTCATTGTTACTATGACCACCCGTCCCAGGCGTGAGAAGGAAATCCACAACAGAGACTATAATTTCGTGTCCGAGACCGAATTCAGAAAGCTCATTGAAGAAGACGGCCTGCTGGAATACGCCAATGTCTACGGGAATTATTACGGGGTGCCGGCGAACGATGTCGAGGACGCTTTAGCCCGGGGAACCAATGTCATGGTTAAGGTTGATATCCAGGGCGTGGAGAATATCCGAAAAAAAAAGCCGGACGCGGTGACGATTTTCCTGGCTCCGGCTTCCCTCGAAGAGCTGTTCGACCGGCTCAGGCAGCGGAATACCGAATCCGAGTCTTCACTCCAGCGGCGGATGAACACCGCTGAAAAAGAGATGGCCGCCGCGAATAATTTTGATTATATTGTTGTCAACGCCCATGAAAAAATAGGGAAAGCCGTCTCGGATATCGAAGCCATTATTACCGCCGAAAAATGCCGTGTCAGGTAACCTGACGGGAAGAAACGAATGTACTATTTCGCCTACGGTTCGGACTTAAGTAAAAGCCGGATGAAAGAAAGGTGCCCGGACAGTAAACCGCTGTTCGCAGCCCGGTTACCTCATTACAAACTGGTGTTTGCCGACTGGTCGCGCCTTCATCACGGGGGCACGGCGACAATTATCGGTTTCAGCGGCGGAAAGGTGATGGGAGCAGTCTATGAAGTTACTGACTCCTGCCTGAACAAGCTCGATAAACTTGAAACCAACTGTACCAGGATAAAGATAAAAATCTACGACGAGGATGGAAACCAGCACGAAGCGGTTACCTACACGAAAAAGGGGCAGCCGAAAGAAGCCGCTCCTTCCGAAGAATATCTGACTGTTATCCGGCAGGGCTACCGGGACTGGGGCCTTTCGTAAAAACAGCATTTTTTATCCGACTGTATTGACGGCTTTTTCAAGCTGAGTTACAATAATTTTAGCAGTCTGCTCAAGAGTTTGCTAATCTACATACAACATTCCGGAGGTGGTTGAGTTGCCGACATACGATTACGAATGCTCCGCGTGTTCGCACAAATTTGAACTTCGCCGCAGCTTCACAGATGAAAGCGATGTTTTTTGCCCTCAATGCAAAAGCATGGCAATACGGATTTTTTCTCCTGTGCCGATAATATTCAAAGGTTCCGGTTTCTATGTTACCGACCATCGGAGTAACCATGGCCATTCAGAACCGGCATCTTCTTCGGAATCGTCGAAAGCAACTGTTTCCTCCGATTCTTCATCAGGCAGTTCGGGTTCGAAAGAATAGCTGAACTCAGAAAACACGACAGCGTGAAAATCTTTCAGTATACGGAGGAGTACCGTGGCTACAGAAACCGAAAAACAGACAGAACAAAACGGGAAGAACAGAACGTTCACCTGCAAGTATTGCGGAAAAGTAACGCCGTTCGAAGAAATTGTAGTCGTTACCGACTATTTTCCGGCAATCGTCGTTTGCAGCGAATGCGCGAAAATCGTCAGGATTTAAATGCTCGTTCGCTTGAATACTCACGTGCCCGAATCAAGTCTGCCGGCAAGTCGAACCGGCAGGCCTTTTTTCATTATTAAATCCTGCGTTTTCTTGACGTTGTAGGCAACCCGCCTCAGCCGCATTATCCCCGTTTCGCTGTAATATAGTATGTAGCTTGCTCTCGTGTCTCCGTCCCGCGGCTGCCCGGCAGAACCCGGATTGATGAGCAACCTGTTTACACGAATGGCCAGTTTCACGTTCTCTGAAAATGTCGTTGCTATACAGGCATCGTCTTCAAGCTTTTGAAATATCTGGGGACGGTGCGAATGAGCGAAAAGACAGTATTGCGTGTCAAAACACGAAAATACTTCCCTGGCAATGCTGATTGAGGCAATGTATTCCTGGAGCGGTTCCCGGGGGCTGCCATGAACCAGGGTGAATTTGCCGATAACGGCCGTTTCACTCAATCCGTTGAGGAAAGCAATATCCGCGACCGATAGATTATCAGCCGTCCACTCGAGAGCTTCGGCGGCATCACTGGTAAAACCGGACAGGCTGATTTTCCCGGTCGCCCCGCGGTCGTGATTACCTGCAATGCAGACGCAATTCAGGTCCTTTACCAGCTTGATGCATTCATGAGGTTCAGGGCCGTATCCGACGATATCGCCGAGACACCATATCTCTTGAATAGACCGCTGTGATTCGATATCGTCAATGACCGCTTTGAATGCCTCCAGGTTTCCGTGTATGTCGGCGATTATCGCATACTGCATAGTCCGGTTAACTTTTGCCTCAGTTCGTCCAGCGGCAGGGTTTCCTGGCTGGCGTCTTTCATGTTTCTTAGTACCGCCGTACCGTTGTTGACTTCGTCCTCGCCGATTATCACTGTAAAATCAACGCCTGAACTGTTCGCCAGGCGTAGTTGTGCTTTCAAACTACGGCTGCCGGCGGTGGTGAGTGCTCCGGTTCCGGAACTTCTCAATTCCGAGGCTAAGCGAACTGCGGCATCGCCGGCTGCTTTTCCCAGCCAGGCAATGTAGATTTTCGGTCCCGGTATCTCCGGTACGGTAATACCCTGGGTTTTCATATTGAGGATAATGCGCTCAATGCCGGCTCCGAACCCGGCTGCCGGGGCGGGCTTACCCCCGACGGCTTCGACGAGGTGGTCGTACCTGCCCCCGCCGCCGATACTGCTCTGCGATTTGTTTTCGGCCGGCTGCACTTCGAAAACCGTTCTCGTGTAGTAATCCAGCCCTCTCACCAGCCGGTGAGACACCGAATAGGGAATGCGCAGAATCCCAAGGTAATTCTCGAGGTCGGCAAGGTGTTGGCGGCAGTCATCGCACAGGTAATCGATACTCCTCGGGGCGGTTTCGGCAATCGACTGGCAGGACTCGTTCTTGCAGTCGAGCAGGCGCATCGGGTTCTTTACCATTCTTGTTTTACAGTCCGGGCATATCGTTTCGTATTGATTCCGGTAATGCTGCACCAGTTTTTCGAGGTAGTTCGGCCGGCATTCCCGGCAACCGATACTGTTGATAACAAGGTTGATGTCTTTCAGTCCGAGTGAAAGGTAGAAGTTCCACAACAGGTCGATTACTTCTGAATCAATGACCGGGCTGCTGTCACCGATGACCTCACAGCCGAACTGGTAATGGAGACGATACCGGCCGGCCTGGGGTCGGTCGTACCGGAAAATCGGTGTTATGTAAAATAACTTAATCGGCTGGGGCAAGTTATGCATGCCATGTTCGACGTATGCCCGACAAACACTGGCGGTTCCTTCCGGCATCAGCGCCAGTTTATTGTTACCCCGGTCCTCGAAGATATAGATTTCCTTATCCATCAGGTCGGTTCCCTCTCCGACGCTGCGGTTGTACAGGCCGGCATCTTCGAAAACGGGGGTTTTTATCTGTTTATACCCGTAGAGTTGGCAAATCTCCCGGACTTTTTTCTCCACGTGGTACCAGTACGGCTGTTCCTCGGGTAAAATATCAGCGGTTCCTCGTGGTGCCTGGTACACTTTTTGTTCTCCTGTTCGTTTAGTACACGCCTAGAATACAGTATCTACACCTGAGTTGTAAAGAACGGACGATGTCACCGTGTTTCTGAAGCATTTCCGTCAATTCCTCTGTAAGCGGGCGCGAAGATATTATGAAATATGATATGAAACCGGTTGCGCACCGAGGCAGATTTTGGTACACTTACAGGAGTGGGGGCCGTTAGCTCAGTTGGTAGAGCACCTGACTTTTAATCAGGGTGTCACAGGTTCGAGACCTGTACGGCCTACCAGTCAATATTCCCTTCCGAATTACTTTGCCGGTTACTTATCGGGTGTTATTCCATTCCTTCATTTCCGGTTATGATTCATCGGTCTTCCCGTATTTCTTCTGAACGAACTGAATCCCGGTAACCGGATACAGCGCGGCCGTCAGAATGTCCTCAATGTTATCGGACAATCCTTCAATTGCTTCCGCAGCTTTATCCATTTCAGGCGCGAGGATATCGGCCGGGCGGCAGTCTATTATGTCAGTTTCGCCTCTCCCGTAGTTCAAAACTTTCTTCTGTATCTCAGGGTCGATTGGTGCCGGCGGTTTCCCGTAGAGACCACGGCAATAATCGCGTACCTGGGTCGGAATCAGTTTATATCTGCCGACAACGACATTCTGCACCGCCATAACGCCGATTATCTGGCTGGTCGGGGTTACGAGCGGCGGGTAACCAAATTCTTTGCGAACCCGGGGAAGCTCTTCGTAGACTTCATCCA
>CAYXEG010000064.1:13035-15955 GCA_964463875.1 uncultured Dehalococcoidales bacterium | reverse complement strand
TCATGCCTTCCTGGGCATGGGTGCGGATAACATTGGGCAACTGGTGTATCTTTCCTTCGCGGATGAGGCTCCTCACTGCCGTATTGACCAGCATCAGTTCAATAGCCGGCACACGGCCTTGTCCGTCTTCGGTGGGCACAAGTGCCTGACACATGATGCCGATGAGCAAATTTGCCAAACGAGACTGAGCAAAATTCCTCTCGTGGACGGGGAAGAGGTCGATAATACGGTCGACGGCTTGAGAAGAACTGGGGGCATGGCCGGTCGTGATGACCAGGTGCCCGGTCTCAGCGAGGATAAGTACAGACTCAGCCGTCTCCGTGTCCCTCATCTCGCCAACCATTATCACGTCCGGGTCCTGGCGTAAAACATGCTTCAGTGCCTGCGTGAATGAATTGGTATCATTACCAAGCTCCCTCTGGAGTATGCTGGACTTATCGTTGGTGAAGATATACTCGATGGGATCTTCAATAGTCACGATGCGCCGGCTTTCCATATGGTTCAGGTAGTCAAGCATTGATGCCAGGGTGGTTGACTTACCGCTGCAGGTAGGGCCGCTTACAATAATCAGTCCTCTTGGCTTGAGAACCAGCTCCTTGCAAACGTCCGGGAGGTGCAAGTCTTCGATAGTCGGTATATCGGCAGGGATGAGACGTATAGTAAGGCTGATATTACCTCGGTGAATAGCAGCATTACAGCGCAGCCGGGTTACGCCGGGCATCGTGTAGCCGAAATCCAGTTCCTTGTCTCTGAGAAAAATTTCCCTGTCCTTTGGAGTTGTCAGCTGCTCCAGAAATTCCTTCAGGTCTGAAGATGAAAGCAGAGTGTCCCCATCCAGTCGCTCAATAGCCCCGTTGACACGCATCATGGGCGGGGCGTCGGCTGTTATGTGGAGATCGGAGGCTTTTCTCGTCTTAGCCTCTGAAACCAGCGAAAATATGTCCATAGTTTTACTCCCCATTCCGCAGTTGCATTTTAAAAGTAATACCTCCGGCGCTGGCCGAAGAAGACTCGCTGGACATGCTGAGAATGATTTCAGAAAAGCGTTCGCTGTTTTCCAGATTGCGGGTATAAGCCAGAACTTCTGCTTCTGTAGATGCGTTCCCCTGGACTACCAGGTCGCTTGCTTCCTGAATACCGGACAGGGATACTCCGGATGGTAAAGATTTCAAAACCAGTTTCAGGTTATCATTTATGCTCGCCTGTTCAGCCGCCAGCGTGTTGAGAGAGCCGCTGTATGTATCCCATTCCCTGGCTGCCTGTGCTGCTTCTTCCGCGAGAGCGTCTGCCTGTCTCTGTAATACCAGCCGCTCCGCCTGCCGCTGGGCCAACATTGTATCGGCGGCTGCCACCTGGTTACGAAGTGATTCAGTAGTAGTTGAAGCCACCTGAAACTGAATAAAAACAGCCGCCAGTATGCCCAGAGCCAAGGTTGCCCCGGCCGCCACCTGTACCCCTGGTGAAAGTTTCTTTGCTTTGAATATCTCTGGTAGAAGATTGACCTTAACCTTGCGTGAATAGGCAGCGTCCGAAAGCTTTACTTTCCCCAATGTCAGTCCAAGGTTAACACTATAGGTACCCGGCAAAAACTCAGGCGGGTAGTAAAGAGGCGGATAGGATGATGCAACGGAGTGGTTTAACGCAGTGGACAGGGATTCGCGTGTCCGGTAATCCAACTCTCCGAAACAAAAAACCGGCAGTGTATCTTCTGTATTTGCTGACTGATAGAATGCCAATGTGCGGAGCAGTTCATCCAGAATTATCGGCAGGCTCTCTTCAGACGAATTATCCAGGGGCAGAGGCACCGAGCGACTTAATTCCGGAATATTGTCAATCATGACCACGATATCCATTTCACCGGGCCTTACATCAAAAACAACCGATGTGGGGTGATTTAGATTTCTGGCAAGTGCCAGCGGGGCAAGCTCCAGGAAGCAGGGCGTGATGCCGGCTTTTTTCAGTGCGTTCATCAGCGGGTCAATGGCGTTCCGGGCATAGGCGATTAAGAAAACCTTCATCTCCTGATACGTCTCTCTGATAATCTGCCAGGAGAGGTAGACAGAATCCAGGGGCACCGGCAGTTCTCTTTCCGCCTCATGATAAATCGCTTCCTTTATCACTTTTGCGGGTACGCCGGGTAACGTGATAATCCGGCTTATTGAGTTCAGGCCGCTCAACCCTGCAATCACCTTGTTTGTTTTTATTTCGTGTTCTTTAAGCAAGCCTGCTATTTTCGTGCCCAGGGTGTTCGGATCAATAACAATACCATTAACCACCAGCCCCGGTTCCAATGCAGAAGTGACCCACTTTTCTATTTCACGCCCGCGAGCCACCATCAGCTTGATACTGACGTCGCTGATGTAAATGCTGGTAACCCTTTTCGCGAACAGTCGCTTTACCTTGTGTTGCCGGGTCAGGACAATCTCTTGATTCTCCATCTCCACTGTTGGTTCCACCTCAGGTGCAATACAATCTATCTGCTCTGCCATGTTATTCATCCTGTCCACCCTCTAAACTGTAAATAGTTAACCGCAAATTTGCTGCGGAATCGGATGTCGGCCTGCCGGTTTCGTCTTCCTTAATATCTATTTTCAGCGTTTTCAACACGCCGGAACTGAACGATTGACTGACCGTATCAACAAAGCTGTATATGTTTGAATCCCTGCCGGCTGCGATAAAATCAATCGACATGGCATGGTAAGGCACCCCGGTTATCGCAGAGCCAGTGAGTGCCGTTGAGTTGATGTCAGTAATACCGACCCCTGTATTAGAGGCAACGGCGAGGAGTTCCTGAAAAATGTCCGAAACCACCAGAGGTACGGTTAACTGTTCCCGGGCAGCAGTAACCTTCTTCTCACATTGGGCTATCCTGTCCTTATCTACCGACTGTTGATATGTAATCGCTTCTGTAGAAATACCG
>CAYXEG010000064.1:0-13025 GCA_964463875.1 uncultured Dehalococcoidales bacterium | reverse complement strand
TCTGTTCCACTACTGACGCCAGTTTTTCCGAAAGTTGCTTTTGTTCCTGTACCTGATCCAGATAAGCAGCGCCAAGGCCGATAAGAGCGATAAAAAAGACCCCGGCACATACTATCATCACTAGTCTCTTGCTAAACACCTTTTTCATAAAACTATTCTCCTGCGGAGATGCCTCCTGGTTTCTCTGAGCACTTGTTAAATTCTTTTCTTATTTTTAAGTACTCTCAAACTAATCTCCGGTCTTAACCTATTTGCCCGTACATGGAATACATCGCCGAGATTAAGGCTGAAGCGATGAGAGCTACCCCTATGGCCAGCACCGCAGTCACCACCGGCTGAATGAGGTCAGTGAAGGCACGCATACGATCGGCAGCCTCAGTCTCGTAACTCCTCGCAGTCGCGGTCAGAGTTGTATCGAGGGTACCCGTAACCTCGCCGACATACGCCATCTGTACCATCATGGGCAGAAACATCTCATTTTTAGACATAGATGCCGATATACCCTGCCCTTTCAGCACATCCTGATGCACCTGAGTTAATGCCTGCTGGGTGATAGAGTTATTACTTGACTCAGTGACCAGTGCCATTATCTCTGAGATAGGCAGGCCGCTCTTGTGCAGTATCGCCATGCTGCGGCAGCAGCGACTCAATTCTCCCAGGTGAATGATTCGTCCGATAACCGGCAGCCTGAGAACCATCCGGTCCATCACCAGCTTCCCTTCCGGCATCTTCCCGTAAATATAGAAACCCACGAGGGTAAGCATCATCAGTAACACTACAAAAATCCCATACTTGCTTAACCAGGTGATAAAATCAAAAACGAATGTCGTAATGGCTGGCAGCTCCAGTCCCAGGTCTTGATAGAGACTGACGAAGGCAGGCAGGACAAAAATTGTCAGCACGGCGACTACGGCAACGGCTACAAAGGCCAGTATTGCCGGATATCTCAGAGCGCTCGTAATGCCCTTGGCATCAGTGGCTTCTTGCTCCATGTAATCAGCCATCTGCTCGAGAACAGACTCCAGGGAGCCGCTCTGCTCACCAACCAGGACTGACTGTACGAACATCTTGGAAAAAATATCAGGATGCTTACCCATCGCCTGAGAGAGGCGCTGACCCTGCCGAAGGTCGCTTATCACTTCGGTGAGTACACTTTTAAAGTGCCGGCGAGTCGCCTGATCTCTCAGTAAACCAAGGGCGTTAACCATAGGAGTGCCGGACTCAAGAAGCAGGGCCAGTTGCCGGGCAAACAGGATTTTTGTTTTTGCCGGTATTTTGTTCAATTTAGGGAAGAACTGCCAGCGTGGCAGAAAAGCCGGCACAGACTTGATGCTCAATATCTTGTACCCGCGGCTGGCCAGTATTCTGGTCGCCATTTCCGCGCTTGCTGCCTTCTCCGTTCCCCTGGTGAGCATTCTGTTTTCGCCGTAAGCCAGGTATTGATACTCTGTCATCTTCGTTTATCCTGCAAACAAAATATTTCGCATCACCTCTGACGGTGTTGTTATGCCCTCTTTAGCTTTCAACATACCATCGCGCCACATGGATACCATGCCGGATTCCTTGGCAGTATTCCTGATTTCATCAGTGCCGGCGTTCTTCAATATGGCACTTCTGAGATTGTGATTCATGACCATAATCTCAGAAATCGCCACCCTTCCCCGGTAACCCGTTTGCGCACACGCGTTACAGCCATGGCCAACGAAAAATTCCGTCCTCTTCTCTCCGGTTTCTTTAAAATATGCCGCCGTTGCTTCAGATGACTCTTCGGTGAGTTGCCGGCAATGGGGACACACCCGCCGCGCCATCCGCTGTGATACCACGCAGACGAGGGTTGACGAAATCATATAGGGGCCGATCCCGAGGTCGAGCAGGCGGGAAATAGAACCGGCTGTGTCATTGGCGTGTAACGATGACAGCACCAGTTGCCCGGTCAGGGCGGCCTGCGTTGCCATAGCGGCGGTATCTGAATCACGGATTTCGCCAATCATAATGACATCCGGGTCGTGTCTCATAAAAGAGCGCACGCCACTGGCGAAAGTGATGGAGGCTTTGGGGTTAACCTGTATCTGGTTAATATCCGGAAAGCGGTATTCAACAGGGTCTTCAATAGTAATTACTTTACGCGCTTTACGGTCCAGGCTGTTAATTGAGGCATAAAGGGTGGTTGTTTTACCTGAACCGGTAGGGCCGCAGACAATGATCATGCCCAGAGGTAATTTGAGCACTTTTTGGTATTGATCGAGAGTACCGGCGGCAAAACCCAGTTCCGGAAGAGTCCGGGCGGCAAATGACTTGTCCAGAATTCGCAATGTAGCCATTTCACCGTATATGGTATTAATAGTCGCTACACGGACGTCGATGCCCTGATCCCGTAAAGTGAATGAAAGCTGCCCATCCTGAGGGCGATGGTCGGCAATATTCATCTTCGCCATTATTTTTATCCGGGATATGAGAGCGGAATGGGCGCTGAGAGATAAAGACATAGCGTCTTGAAGAACCCCGTCAATGCGGTACCGCACCCGCAACCGGTCAACCTGGGGCTCAATATGAATGTCGGAGGCTCCTACTTTGGCCGCTTCATTCATTATCAGGTCCAAAGCCCGGACTACCGGCGCCTCAGAAACGTCTTCTACCGTTTTTTCCACTACGGCCTGAGGTGCCACTTTGCTGAGCTGTTTTTCCACCTCGCCATAGGATTTATAGTTGTAGTCAATTGCCTGGCGTATCTGATTCAGGTCGGCCGATACCGGCACGATTCTCTTTTTGCAAACCGCAGCCATTTCCTGAATGGCTGGCATATTGTGCACATCAGCCATGGCAACTATCAGGGTACCGTTTTCAACCGCCAGCGGGATAAGGTTATACTTTGACGCGATAACCAGTGGAATCATTTTTAAAGCCTCGGGCTGCAGCTGGTAGGTATTGAGATCTACCGATTCTTTTTTCTGATAACTATCGTTTGGCATTTTTCCTTGTCTGCATCAGCTGGCATAACTCTGATTAATCCGGTTTCATTTTTGCAGGGAGCATCGGTTACTTCATCATCCGAAAGAAGTAATCACAGTGCCCCTTTTGCATCAAGCCAGCAGAACCTGCCGCCAGTTATAATGCCTGCAGATGGAAAAGAATGAGCAGACCATGGAGAGTAAATATAAAAAATCAAGAGTGGATTGGTACATCATCTGAAAGAGTAAACACTTACTCTTATCAGCAGAGGAAATAGTGAGTATCAAAATGAGGCGTTTCCTCAGAAAGTTGAATAACAGGGAAGGCGGATTTACGCTGATTGAAGTGCTCTGCGCACTGGCTATCCTGGGCATAATAGCAATCGGCCTGTTCAGCGCCCTGGGTACGAGCCTGAAAACCACCGGTATCGCCGATGAGCAAGCCACAGCCAGGAACCTGGCCGAGAGCCAGATGGAATATGTGAAAAAGCAAGGCTATGCATCGTCGTACCCTCCGGCGCAAATTCCATCGGAATACGTCGGTTATTCCGTTGCGATTGAGGCCTCAAATATACCAGGGAGAGACGAAAACATCCAGAAGATAACAGTAACAATTTTGCACCAGAACAAAGGGATAAAAAAACTAGAGGGATTCAAGGTGAACTGATGCTCAGCAGACTACGGTCGATATACAAACGACAGAGCGGGTTTACACTGATTGAGGTACTTGTAGCTACTGCCATTACCGGTCTCATTGGGGCGGGTGTTGCAGGAGCTGTCTCCCATGTAATCAATGTAAATGCTCTGACCGGCAATCGTTTAATCGTCGTCAAGCAGGTAGAGAATGCCGTCCATTGGATTAATCGAGACGCCCGAATGGCACAGGTCACGCAGACGAGCGGCAGTGCCGGCTTTCCGGTGAGCTTCTCCTGGGTTGAGTGGGATAATTCGATTCACAACGTTTCTTATGTTTTACAAGACGGTCAGCTGCACCGGAACGCTTCGGTGAGCGGCGTAGAACAATCGATCATGGTAGCTGACTACATGGACATCAATCCCGATAAAACCAATTGCCAGTACGTGAATGGCGTTTTTACCCTGAAATTGACAGTCTCGATAGGTGGCTTTCGACCGGCAAGTGAGACCAGGACTATGCAGGTGATATCACGGACTACACCATAGAAACAAAGAGGTTGTGCATGAAATTGAAGTTCCCGGGCAGGAATATGGCACGAGGTGAAAACGGACAAGCTTTCCTCCTGGTTCTGATTCTGTTACTTCTAAGCAGTCTTATGATTATTCCTTTTCTCAATTTTACGGCTACCGGCCTGAAGACTGGCCAGATGTATGAGAACAAGACCGACCAACTATACGCGGCTGACTCCGGGATAGAGGATGCCAAATGGCACATAGAGTATGACCAGTTAGGGGCACTTTTCACCAATCCTCCTTATAGCGAGTATGATTACATCAACTCATGGACTTACGATTTACCTGAACGGGTAAACGGAGAAAATGTGGCGGTCACATTCCAAAACGTCTGGATTCCAAAGGACGTGCCTGTACCGGACCCGGACATAGCGGAAAGCATGGTTAATGGTAACCTGATGGTAACCAGTGGCAATCCGTCGGCTGATACTTATGAAATCATGGTAACCTATTATCCCGTGGCCGGAGACGACCTGGAAATACAAACTCTCGGAGTATGGTTACCGGCAGGTTTTACCTACATGACTGGCAGCAGCAATCTTGAGTCCGATCCCGAATTCAGCCCTCATGCGGGCGGGCAAGCTCTGGTCTGGACCTTTAACAATGTCCCTTTCAAGGACTTTCCCGGAGTTAACACGAACTCCTTTCCTCTGGTGAGTAAAATTACCTTTGAGTACAGCAATAACGAAGGACGTAACCTTGAGGCTGTTTCATGGATAACGACAGCAGGGGTCACGGGTGTCCCTTACTCCTGGGATGCTGATACCAGGATACATAAGGTTATCTCCGTTGCCGGTGGTACGACAGTCGAATCATATATACCGAAAAGCGAGGTACGTCAACTTGGCTCCGCTATTGGCGGTAATTACTACGCCACAGGCAACTCCAATTTATCCGCCTCTGTTCATAGTAAAAACCGCACGATATGGCATGACCCGAGCAGTGCCACGGTCACGGCGAGCAATATTCCCGAAAATGGCAACGTGGCCGCAGCCTATCTGTACTGGACAGGCTGGAAGAATGATGATTCGGCGACAGCGGTGCACCCACTGAACCCGGACTACTGCAATAACTTTACCAACTGGACGGCTGATTCCGCCTGGGATTACACGAGCTACAGCGGGCGATTTACCGGCTATACGTATCATAGAACAGGCGAAAACCTGATTCTAAAAAATAACCTGGATTTAAGCTCTTATTCAACGGGGCTCGTGACCATATCATGGAACCAGTACAAGAAAGGCACGATAACCTCCGACGACGGCCTTGACTTTGCCTTTTCCTGTGATGGCGGTTTCACCTGGAGCGAGAAATTTATTGCCTTCCGTGGCCCCGGCAGTCCGGCCAGTCCGTTCAGTTACGTTATCCCTGCCCAGTATTTGACCGGCGAATTTAAAATCAGGTTCTATGTGGTCGGATTCAACAGTTTCGGCAAGTGCCTGTACCTCGACAATATCAAGATATCGGCCATGATGCCTGATACCGGAGTGTTCTTTAAAATAGACGATGGAACCGGGGTCAAGCAGGTGTATCTTGACGGAGACGGACAGCCCCGGCAGGGTTCGCAAGAACTGACCGCCAGCAGGAGCCAGGTTATACAAAATTTTACCGGAACAGACCCGCACGGTTTTTCCTACTCCTCGTATCGGGATATCACAGCTCTGGTCCGGAAGTACAGTAAGGCTCCCACGGCGCCTGCCGTCAATCGGACCGGCCATGCGACCTACTGGGTTGGCGGTATCGACGCAGATGCATCGCCGCAGGACGAATGGGCTTATGCCAGTTGGTCAGTGGTAATAATCTACACCAGCCCCGAGACAAAAGGACACCAGCTTTACCTTTACGACAGGTTCACGTATTCTAACCATGACACGCAAGACGGAGTAAATGTTGACTTCGATGGTAACGGACAACCCGGGGGTGACATTTCCGGTTTTATTGTGCCTGAGCCTATTCCCGGCGAGATAAACGCGGGCAAGATTACCTGCTTTACCGGTGAGGGTGATGAATGGTACACCGGTGACTACGTAGCCCTGAATGGCAAGAAGCTCTGGGATGGCACCAGTACTGATGGTAATTCAAAGGGTAACCCGAATAATGTCTTTAACAGCACATCCATGGGGCTGGGTACGATGAATGATGGCATTGACATTGACACGCTGGGAATTGACCCTCCTCACGGGAAATACATTACCTGGGCCAGCAACTTGCTGAAGCCGGGAGATACCTCTGCACACATAGACATGGTTACCCACACCGACGTCTGGAATCTGGTCTATATAATTATCTCTTTCCGCAGTACTACGACAACCGGTACTTCGCTGAATTATCTGATAAGGTAACGGGATGGATGACTATAAATTACAGGCTAACAAGGTAATTTGTTTACAGGGAGTTTTTATAGACAACCTCAGGGTACCTCTGAAGAAGCCTTGACCTGTATAATTATCAACACTCTCCTGTTTAACACGAAACATGTTGCTCCGCCAGATACCGGTCTTTATCCTGGTTTATTAGTAGATTGCTTATTCTCAGGTACCGTATAGAGATTATACTTCCGTTGATAAGTTGCCTCCAGTTTAGCTTGAGTCCGTATATAAAACTCAGGGCGGAGCTTCGCGGTCCCGGCGTCGCTTCTTATTCTAATGGCTATCTTCAACAGCGGACGCAACTCATCAGCTTCTTTCGGGTAATCTTTCAGACAGTTTTCCAGTTCTTCGCCTCGAAACAAGCGCGTCAGGCAATCGTTCAAATAATCAAGTTTCTGATTCATTTCCTTGTAAACGGCTTTATTGGGTCTGTGTTTTCTCACACAGTAGTTACCATTTATGGTAAGCAGAAGCTATCTTTCGATAGCAAAGTAGTACGAGCCGGGTAAAATCAAACATGCCGCCAGCGACTAATATTGGTACTATCAGGCGCGCAGTGAGACCGACATCTCTTTTTCTGCTAATTTAAGCTTCGGTAATATACCACTTGAAGTAGCCAGCGCTACCGCACCCGCACGGTTTCTGACATCCATTTTGCTCAGGATATTGCGGAAATGAGACTTGACCGTCGTCTCGCTAATGTAGCATCTCCCGGCTATCTCTTTGTTACTTGCTCCCATGGCAGCATACTGGAGGATTTCTTTCTCTCTATCGCTTAATGAGAAAATACTCTGATTCTTTGCATTTCGGCTTTGCTGCCGTAACGCCTCCATCAGCTTGCCTGCCATCGAGGGGGTAAGCAAATAGGTACCACTGGCTACCGCAAGGATAGATTCAGCAAGCTCCTGGATAGAACAGGTCCTCAGCAGGTACGCTGAAATTCCAGCTTGGACCATGCGAGAGAGGTTTCGTCCGTCCTCTGAAACACTCAAAACAATCACCTTTACACTCGGGTACTTTTCACACAGTGTTTCTATTGCTTCAATAGCATGGTCATACTCGGGACGAATCCCGATGACCACCACATCCGGCTTTAGCTCATCCACTCTCCTGACTATGTCAGCGTTAGCGGTTATCTTCCCCACAATTCGAAAATCGGTGTAATCTTTACTGAGAGTATATTCGAGGCATTGAAGGAACAGATGGTCGTCGTCCATTAGTAGTACCTTAGTCATGTTTACCCCCCTGGAAACGACCTTCCCCTCATGATGAGCGGGAGAATAGAGATTGCGCTTCTCAATCGGGGTAAGATAAACCTTCTTGTTATCTGCAAGGAATTGGTTTGCATTTAAATTAAGGTTGCTGTTACCGGATTCGAATAAAGTCAGTTGCGAGTCCTCCGTTAAGCGTGTACCGCTGCGGCGTAGAACCGCTTTACATCGCGACAGGAACTCATCCGGGCTGAATGGTTTCACAATATAGTCATCTGCGCCTGTTTCCAGTCCGTGCAACCTGTCCGCTTCATCATCCCTGAGAGAAAGTAAGATGATTGGAACCTCTGAGAACGTGCGAATATTTTCAAGGATTTCAAACCCTGATATATCGGGAAGATTGATATCCAGGATGACAATATCAATAGATTCGGTTTTCAGTTTCTTTAGTCCGTCTCTACCATTTTCAGCACACGAGATGACAGCATCAGGCCAGCGGAGTTTGAAGGTAAGGAAGATTCCTTTAACGATTTCCGGACTATCTTCAATGAGAAGCAGTTTCAACTTTTGTCTCCTTATCTGCCAAGAATCGACTGAAAATCTTCTCTTTCGAGGGTATCGACTCCCGACCAGTCAGCCCGGCCGGTCTTCATTGCCGCAAGGCGGGTCGAAGCATCAGGAATTATCTGGTAATTGAGTGCCTCCGGATAAGGTAACCGGTCGCCTTTTCCAGAGTCAATCGGATTGGCATCCCGGTAGTTCGGTTTACGGGTATATCTGCCGACAGAGCCTGGTACATAATCACCGAGCATATAAAGGCCGGGGGCGACGACATCATAAAGTTATTGCTGGTTGCATACCCTTCGAGGAATTCCTTGATTTTTTTTAGTACTTAACTCTCAGGGGATGATTCCTTTAACCTCGGTATTTAACTTTTCAGCGCGTATTCCTTTTTTTGTTTGCTTTCCAAAATTACGTACTCGTCGTAATTACTTAAAAAGCGCAATACTTCGTCTTTTGGAAATCTCCTGTCACCTCGCGGGCCGATGCGGTATGGCGTTAATACACCATTGTTACTCCATCTCCTGACTGTGTTGACGTGGATATTGAGTAACCTGGCAACCCCGCTTGTCGTTAACATCCGGTTATTGAGACTCTTTGTCATATTCTAACCTCACTTTATTTGGAATAATCGTTCTTGTTAAAAATATTTGTACGTTACCGGAGGTACATGAATAGATAGTATCCCACCGGAATACAATACGATATTATGCAAAAGTCGTAATTCTTTTCTGATAAAAAGCGCAGAGACTCCACACTTAAAGTAGTAATATTTTTAAACCTTTTTATCATCAATAATCAGAAAAAAAGGAGTAAGCATCGAGACAATTATGCAAAATAGAAAATAAGCGAAATATGCATACAAATAATTCGTCGAGGAGGATTCATAAAAGACAGAATATTTACCGGGCGAACAGGCTTTCACCGTCCCGGTAGAGTGGAGAAAGGTTTTTATGAAGTCAAATGTTCATTGAAAGGACTTACAACCTGGGAGTATCCCGTAATAACCGAAGATCTCTCGTCTTAAGTGTAACTAATCTTGAGGGAAGGTCACATAATAACAGGACTTCAGGAAGTCGCCGCTTTGAATTTCGATTATGCTGTTTTGGTTAGCGAAAAGACGCCTGTTATCTGGGTGCGTTAGCAAACAATAAGCAAAATAGAAAAAGCCCTCGATTTATAAGCTGTCTCGAGGGCTTTTTTAACTTTAACATTTGGTAGCCCTAACGGGAAGCTTCCCGAACTTTCTTTCGAGAAGAAAGAGCTGATACCAAGTGTGCAATTACTATTAGCGTCACCTGGATGAGATGTTTATAAGGTTCGAGTCCCCGCAGCTTGGTCACTGCCCCGGAATAGCCTCTCTTATTGGAGAAGGAGGAAGTGACCCCTCAGATTCGATATTTTACTTTATTCGCGATACCCGGAGGATTCATTTTCAGGATGTTGTGCAAAGCAGGTTTTTTCCTCCATTGTGCAATGACCTTGATTTATGGGTTTGAGCTCATAGATAGCATAGTATAGATAGATTGGGTACGTATCGTTGCTCCCTGGCTTGAGCGGGGTGTTCTACGTAAGTAATTAGAAGTAGTATTGAGGATTTGGTCTTCCTGAAGGAGTTTATTGAGGCAGGAATGATAAGGCCAGTCATAGATTGCTGCTAACCGTTGGAACAAATCGTCGAGGCGCACCGCTATGTCGAGCAAGGGCATCAAAAGGGGAATGTCGTCATAACTTTGGAACATAACAACAAAACTCGACAAGGCGCTGTATATAGCCTGGCTTTAATTTATAATAGTAGAAAAAAAAGGAGCGCTATAAATGATATGGAAAACATTCTTCGGACTTATCGGAGTAATTCTGTAAAAAAAATCTTACTGGTATGCGCCGGGAATACCTGTCGATCGCCAATGGCGAAGGTTATTTTCGAACAGAAACTTAAGGAAATCAGCAAATTGAACGAGTTTGAAATTGACTCGGCAGCATGTGATGGTCCAACTGACCAGAGCGCCACCACGGAAGCCAGGGAAGCCATATTGAGATTGTACGGAAAAGATTTATTGGCTTCTCATAAACCCAAGAATCTGACACAGGATCTGGTACAACATTCTGATCTGATACTGGTCATGACGGAAAGAATGAAAGAGGGTTTACCGGTGGGGAAGGCGTATACTTTGAAGGAATATGCTGGAGATGCGGGAAGTATTGCTGATCCATTTTGGGGTAACGTAGATACTTTTCTCAAGACGGCACAAGAGATTTCAAGTGCAATAGACAAAATAATTCCTCAGCTTATTTGTAAATAGAAAACCGTGATGATTGTACTTAATCCTCTCCTGGTAGCTGGAAACAAGAGATCCGTAATTGTCAGAGATGGAGACATACTCGATAATGTCACGATTCGGATGAATTAACTGTGTTTTTTAAAGTCCACTCCTCGATCGGTCATTAGTTATTATGGTAACGACGAGTGTATTAAAGAATAATCAGATGAAAAGTAACACGAGTTCTTCAAAAATGACAACGAATGTGGATTATTTATGGCAGTAAAAAGCAATGTTGCAGACTTTCCTGAGGAAAACCGTGCTATTGTACTACTTTGCATAGGATAGATTTGCATTTTCCAGACTTATATTGTGTTCCTGTTCTGAGAGCGAAAGGATAATGCAGACTCGTAAAAGCATTTTTATTAAGTTTCAAAGGAATGGAGATTAGATTCCCTTCAATCCGACTATTTGATTTTTTCAACTTTCTTTCCTGTATAATCAGCTCATCAATTCTTTGAGAAAGGATATGATATGAGGAGTAAAGCAGCAGTCCAAAGTTTACTAGTAGAAGCGGGAATCGAAATCGGAGGTGATAAGCCTTGGGATATCACCGTTCATAATGATAACTTCTATCAACGGGTACTGGGATGGGGATCTCTGGGCTTGGGCGAATCCTATATGGATGAATGGTGGGATTGTCCGCAACTCGAGGAATTTTTCACCCGGATTCTGACAAATAATATCGAAAAAAAGGTGAAACAAAACTGGATACTACTAACACAGGCTGTTTGGGCCAGGCTTGTCAATCTCCAGTCAAAGAAACGGGCATTTCAGATAGGTGAACGACATTACGATATTGGTAATGACCTTTTTTCGCATATGCTTGATGAGAGGATGACTTATAGTTGCGGATATTGGCAAAATGCTGAATCTTTAGATGTGGCTCAGGAACAGAAACTGGAACTGATATGCAATAAACTGAAGCTTCGCCCCGGAATGAAAATGCTTGACATCGGTTGTGGTTGGGGAGGCCTGGCAGTCTATGCTGCTGAAAAATATAAAGTCGAGGTGGTAGGAATAACCGTCTCCCGTGAACAGGTCGAATACACTCAAAAAATATGCGGTGATTTACCTGTTAAAATACAACTTCAGGACTACCGCGATGTTAATGGAACCTTCGACCGGGTGGTATCTGTGGGCATGATCGAACACGTCGGTTACAAGAATTACCGGACTTTTATGGAAGTAGTGCACAGATGTCTTACAGATGAAGGATTGTTTCTACTTCACACTATAGGAGGCAACCAATCCAGGACATCACTGGATCCATGGATAAACCGGTATATCTTCCCAAACGGGATACTGCCGTCAGTAAGGCAACTTGCCGAAGCCTTTGAAGGAATATTCGTCATGGAGGACTGGCATAACTTCGGTGCTGATTATGATAAAACGCTAATGGTTTGGTACCAGAATTTTGAAGATAATTGGGATAGACTGAAGACAAACTATGACGAGCGGTTTCATCGGATGTGGCGTTATTATTTACTTTCTTGCGCCGGTTCCTTCCGATCCCGGAAAAACCAACTCTGGCAAATAATTCTATCTAAAAAAGGCGTTTCTGGAGGATACCATTCTTTCCGATGACCGGTCATAGCTACTCCTATAGACGCAAAGTGAAGATGACGGGATTTTGAAAAAATCCGGACCGCCGGAGAAAGAAATCATCGTTTGGACAGGCTTTTTTCGGCAGTCTCTTTTTGACGAACCGTCATCTTCGTAGAATGATTCGTAACCGTTATGTCTTGAATAGATACATTCATAATTGTATAATCGGCGTAACTAACGATAACTTATCGTTAACCACCGTGATTGGAATGAACCAAAAAATACATTCCTCAAAGGAGCCTGATATTGGCCGTTAAAATATCTTAACTCTATAGTTCCATTTGGAAGAGTTGTAACGAATTTAGGGGCGGGATGGATGCCTCTCAATACAAGGAATTCATTCTGTTTCTACTGTTTATTAAATACGTTTCTGATAAATGGGGCGGACAGCTCTACGCTCCCATTACTGTTCACGACTGGAAATATGAAGCAGATACAACTTTAGTGAATGAGTGTGACATTACAATCGCTTAAATCCGTCAAGCATTGGATAAACCTAAATGGAGTGCAAGAATACCAGGTGGATTAATGGATCTCTCCGAAAAAAAAACGTAACCGAATTCTGGAAATGTGTACATAATTTCAAATACAGACATAACGCTGGTGAGCTGGCCCCATAATCTCTGGGCAGCTGCCCGGGTGGGATAAGAAATAATGGCAGAGTGAAGTAATCTCCCTGGTAAATCCAATACCTACTCTGAAATATGAACAATTTGTTGTTTTTCAGAAGTCATTAATTAGTTAAAGGATTAACGAATGAACAAGACAAAGGTTGGATTTATAGGACTTGGAAACATG
>CAYXEG010000063.1:0-15987 GCA_964463875.1 uncultured Dehalococcoidales bacterium | reverse complement strand
ACACGGCTTACTGGGGACCTCCGATTCGTGAGGGGGTACCACAGAAGGCGCTCTCGGTGAACATGGGACCGAATACCAATGTGAGAGACATTAATTTTACCTATAACGCTTTAAAACCTTCCAGGCAATCCGGCTCGGTGCAGGACCGTTCCAGCAACGAGGATACAACGGTGGAGGCGTCCGCCAGCAGCCGTGTTCCCTTATCGAGCCAGCCAGCCATTCAGGCCAATCAACCAAATGTCAGGACGAGAAGGTTTCGCAGAAGCGGGCTTACTGCAACGCAGGCACATGCCCAAGCCCAGGGGTTGACCGATTCTTCAACAGATGAAACGGTAACTGCCAGCGGCGAGCTTGACGCTGTGGTATACGGAGATGTTTTGCGGCCCAGGGAGTTAGTAGGGGTAAGGGGAGTGGGAAATACGTATGGCGGGACATATTATGTACAGAAGGTTACTCATACGATAAGGAAAAATGAGTACAAGCAGCGTTTTATTCTGAACCGGGAGGGCACAGGAGCGCTGATGAATTCGGTGATACCATGACGCAATTTTTCGGAAAATACAGGGGTAAAGTTGAGAACAACACCGACCCCAACCAGATGGGACGTGTCCAGGTGAGTGTGCCTTCCATTCTGGGCCAGGGGCAGCTTAGCTGGGCGATGCCCTGTTCACCTTACGCCGGGCCAGGCGTCGGCTGGTTTGCCGTACCGCCGGTCGGGGCAAATGTCTGGGTGGAATTCGAGGGGGGTAACACCGATTACCCTGTCTGGAGCGGGTGTTTCTGGGGGGACGGTGAATGTCCGGCCTCACCGGCAACCGACAAGATGAAGGTGTTAAAAACGGACACGGCGACAATAACGATTAACGATACTACCGGAGAAATCAAAATGGAAACGACATCCGGTATGAAAATAGATATGAGTTCATCAGGAATCGAGATAAATAACGGCCAGGGTGCCACGGTCAAACTGAGCGGTCCGAAGGTCTCTCTGAACGATTCCGCTCTGGAGGTGACATAGTGCCCGGATATTTACTGGACAACGGAGCGACGGTTATATGCGCTCACTCGGGGCAAGCCCGGGCGACGATGCCGAGTACAAGGGTGAAGGCTAACGGACAACCGATTGTTACCCAGTCCTGTACCTGCACCATTTCCGGGTGTCCTTTTAACGTGAGTGGTTCTCCGGTGCCCTGCGTTACCGGGCAGTGGATTACGGCCGCTAACCGGGTAAAAAGTGATAATGTACCGGTACTATTGCAGGACAGCCAGTCGGTTTGCACACCCAACGGCACACCGATGACGATTGTAGTCACTCAGACGAGGGTAAAGGGAACGTAATGCAGATAGATTATCCATTCCATTACGATAATCGGGGCGGTACGGCTCAGACAGACGCAAACGAGCATATCCGCGACTTAATCGAACAGGTGCTTTTCACCTCACCCGGAGAGAGGGTGAACCTCCCGACCTTCGGATGCGGGCTGATGCAGCTTGTTTTCGCGCCGATTAACGACGAACTGGCGACAGCCACCCAATACCTTGTGCAGGGTTCGCTCCAGCAGTGGCTTGGAGAAATAATAGAGCCGGAAGAAGTTACCGTAACCAGCGAAGAATCCACCATTAACGTGAAAGTAAAATACAAAATCCGGCAGACCCGGGAATACCGGGTAGAGGAATTCTCACGCGAGGTCTAGATGGAAATACAGTATCGCTGCAAATATCCGAAGCGCCTGGAAACAGCTAAAAATCTGCTGACTTTGAACGCCATCGATTATATCGAGGTGCTCGATAATCAATCGCCTTCAAGATTGCTGAGGCAGCGTATTTTATTCGTGCACTGTGTAAAAGCCATCAGCGGAATAACCATAAATAACGTGAAAATCGAAGGCGGAGTACGCCGGGCAGTTAAACCAATCAGGGTCTCCGTGGCAGCTGATATGACAGACAGCCTTAATGACCAGCCGGCTGACTATCGCACTTCAGTCCTGGATGAAGACGCTCCGGCAAGAGTGTTGATAGTAGAGACCGATTCCGCCGGGGATTTCTCTATGTATAAACTTAAACTGGTGCAATCTGCCCTGAGCGATGAACCGCCGGCCGGGTTCGATCCTGTTCTTTCTGAAATTGATTTCGGTTTTAAGGTCGAATGTCCAAGTGATTTCGATTGCAAACCGGACGAGACTGCAATTATTCCGAAATATGTTCAACCTCAGATAGACTATTTGGCAAAGGATTACGCAAGTTTCCGCCGCCTGCTGCTCGACAGGCTTTCGATTAGTATGCCGGATTGGAAAGAACGTAATCCGGCGGATATCGGTATCGCGCTTGTAGAAGCGCTGGCTTACACCGGTGATTATTTAAGCTATTACCAGGATGCCGTGGCGAATGAAGCTTATCTTGGCACTGCCCGTAAGAGAATTTCGGTGCGCCGCCACGCTAAACTTATCGATTATCCGATGCATGAGGGCTGCAATGCGCGGGTTTGGGTGCAGCTCGAAAGCGACGCCGGAGATATTTTTGTAGCAAAAGGCACCCGCCTGATGACCCGGCTGACCGAATTCGGTCCCCGTATCACTCCAGATTCGGCGGAATATGTAAAAGCAATCAACCTGCAACCGGAAATATTTGAAACGATGCATCCGGCTGTCATTAACAATGCCGGGAATAAAATCAGGTTTTATACCTGGGACAACGAGGACTGCTGCCTGCCTGCGGGTGCTACAAAAGCGACTCTCCTCGACGACCCGGACAACCGCTTGAAACTGCGCAAGGGCGATGTTCTGATTTTCGAAGAGGTAAGGAGTCCGGAGACCGGGCTGACGGCAGATAAAAACCCGGCCCGTCGTCACGCCGTTCGCCTTACCAGGGTTTATCCGGAAGCGGAATTGATAGAAATCGATGATACGTACGAGCTCGAAATAAAGAAGGATGGCGGCGTAGAACAGCAGAAGACCGACCCGCTTACCGGAAAGCATATCGTGGAAATAGAGTGGGGACAGGAAGACGCTTTACCTTTCTCATTCTGCCTCGAAGAAGTGGCCGACCCGAATACCGGGACTGAAGTACCACAACCGGTGAGCATCGCCCTTGGCAACATCATTCTGGCGGAAAACTGTATTACCCTGGGTGATGGAAAGGGCGGCGCAGCGGATGATCCGGAAAAACTGCCGCCGGTCTACCAGGAAAAATACCGGCCAGTTTTAAAAATGACCGGGATTACTCACAGCGTCCCCTACGATGATAATAAAGCGAGAAAAATGCCGGCTTCGAAGGCCTTAAGGCAGGACCCCAGACAGGCCATCGCCAGGGTTACCCTTTATGACAATGATTACAATAGATGGGAAGCCGTGTCCGATTTACTTGAGAGTGACGCGTTCGACAGGCATTTTGTCGTCGAAGTCGAAGAAGACGGAACGGTCAGGTTGAGATTCGGAGATGATATTTTGGGACAGGGTCCCGACGAAGGCACAGGGTTCAAAGCTGTCTATTGTGTCGGGAATGGGCGGTCAGGGAACGTCGGTGCTGATACTATCCTGCATATCGTAAGCAGTGATTCCGGTATAACTGCGGTAAGGAATCCGATGCCGGCTACAGGTGGCACGAATGCCGAATCAATCGACGAAGTGAAACTCTATGCCCCGCAGGCTTTCCGAACGCAAAAGCGGGCGGTCACTGCCGAAGATTATACTGCCGTGACGATGCTCCATCCGGATGTGCAGAAAGCTGTGGCGACCCTCCGCTGGACGGGAAGCTGGCACGCGATGTTTATTACTGTTGATCGCAGGGGAGGCAGGGAGGTGGACGGTGCTTTCGAGGCAGAACTGGTTGATTTTATCAATGGTTTCCGCCTGGCAGGTCACGACCTTGAAATCGAACCGCCGGTGTTCGTCTCTCTGGATATCATAATGACGGTCTGCGTTCGGGAGGGTTTTTTCAAAGATACAGTGAAGCAGGCTTTACTGGAGACTTTCAGCGCTCGGGATCTGCCGGACGGCAGGCGTGGTTTCTTCCACCCGGACAACTTCACCTTCGGGCAACCGGTATATCTCAGCCGGGTTGTCAGTGCGGCCATGCAGGTGCCGGGGGTGAAGTGGGTAGACCTGAGCGGGAAAGAGGATAAGTTCCAGCGTTGGGATGAGGCTTCTCATAATGAAGTCGATGAAGGACAGATTACGATAGGGAGGCTGGAAATTGCCCGACTGGACAATAACCCCAGTGCTCCGGAAAAAGGGAAAATTGAATTCTTAATGGGCGGTGGCTTATGAGCACTCCGTGCGACAAAGGTGAAACCTGCCCCGGCTGCGAAAAGATTATAGAACCCTTGAGGTACAATCAGCCCGGCTTGAGTTCCGTATCATACCGGTCAGGTACGCATGGTGAGTTTTTCCAGAAAATGCTGAAAAAAATTCATACCAATGAATTGTTACGCGAGCATTTAACCACTCGCAGCACGGATGACGCTTCCATAGCTTTACTCGATGCCTGGGCAGTAGTCTGCGATGTGCTCTCTTTTTACCAGGAACGTATCGCTAATGAAGGATATTTACGCACTGCTACCGAACGGCGTTCCATTCTTGAGATTGCACGTACCATCGGGTACGAACTGAATCCGGGCGTGACAGCCAGCACTTACCTGGCATTTACTGTGGATAAGACCGACCCCAATTATGCCACCTCGGTCGTACCTCAGGGTACCCAGGTACAGAGCATACCAGCCCAGGGACAGTTGCCTCAGACCTTCGAGACCACCGAAGAATTTCAGGCGCATGTCGAGTGGAACGAACTGAAACCGCGTTCGCGCCGTCATCAGACCCTGGCCATCTACGGCGATGGGGAACTCGTATTTCTGTCTCTGCCCGGTAATAGCACGGATGTTTCGGACAGTTTAAAAGTGAAAAATTTCTGGCTGGTCAACCCCGACCCTGCAATGCTGCCTGAAGATATGATAGCCAAAAGAGAAGTCAATCAACTGTATTTGAAGGGTACCGCTAATAACCTCAAGGCCGGCGACCTGCTGCTGTTTATCGGAGAAAATAGCGAGATGGAGAGAAAAACAGCCGTAAAGACGATAACCTCTGTTACCGTCGATAAAGAGATGAATTGGACGGTTGTCTATTTTGCTCGTGAACCGAATAAGCTGCCCTCGGTCCTGAACATGGAAATTGAACCGATACAGAGTATCCCGACCGGCCTGAATTTCAATACCGGTACCATAGCTGAGAAAATCCTGAAAACCGATATCAGAGAACAGACTTTACGTGGAATGATAGAAGTAAACCACTGGAGTCAGTCCGAGCTTCTTCAACATATCGAATCAATCCGGTCAGCTTCGGTTACCCAATCCGGGCAAAAAGGCGTCTACGCATTTCGGGAGAAATCCGGTTTCTTCGGAGCGAACGCCCCCGTCTGTACCAGCACTCTTGCCGAGGACTACGGCCCGAACTGGGATGACTATGGTTGGGAAATCTGGAAACCGCATCCTGGTAATGAGGACAAGACACCGTATTATTCTCCTGCCGATGTTTACCTGGAAAGGCAGGTGGAGGGCATCGGGAATTCAAGCTGGGTCGTCTTCGAATGTCCCTCGAATTCACCCCGTTTTTTCATCTATCAGGTAGAAGATACGGTCGCTCAATCGCTTACCGGTTTTTCGTTAAGCGGGAAAGTTCTCGGACTGAAGCTCCTCGATGCCGGGGGTAATGGTGTAGTGTACACTGATACAAAGGGTGCGCTACAGATACGGAACACCACAGCTTACGTGAAGAGCGAGCTGCTTACGCTCGATGACATATTGATTGAGGACGATATTAAGGACCCCGTGACTGATTCACTGACCGGCGTATCCAGTATGATGCTGGAATCGATTGTCCTGGGCTTGCAGACAGGTCAGCCTGTCATCGTCAATGGGGAACAGACGGACGCCGCGGGAGTCACCAGCCACGAGGTGGCTGTCCTGAAAGATATCATTCACAGCCGGGGCTGCACAATACTTTATTTCGAAAATGCTTTGGCGTATCGGTATAAGAGAGATTCGGTTACGGTTAACGCCAACGTGGTTCCAGCCACTCACGGCGAGACAGTCAAAGACGAGGTGCTGGGGAGCGGCGACGGGACAAAAACCAATCAGCATTTCGTGTTAAAAAAGCCGCCGTTAACCTGGGTTTCGGCAGCGACGCCGAGCGGAGCCGAAAGCACGCTGAAAGTAAAGGTGGACAACATCGAGTGGGAGCAGGTCGTCTCTTTGTATAGTATCGGCCCGAGCAAACCAGCCTTCATTGTCCGGTTGGATAACGATGGAAAGGTCAATATAACTTTCGGTGACGGCAAGCAGGGGACACGCCTGCCGACCGGCCAGGAGAACATAAAAGCCACCTACCGTTCCGGTACAGGTAAAGCCGGCGAGGTAGCAGCCGAAAGCATCAAGCTGCTCAAGACAAGGCCGCTTGGTATAAAGAGCGTCACCAATCCCATTTCTTCGTCAGGTTCACAGGAACCGGAGACGGTAGACAAAGCTCGCACGAATGCGCCACGGACAGTGCTGGCGATGGAGCGTATCGTCTCTCTCCAGGACTATGAAGATTTCGCTCGTACCTATGCCGGAACAGGTAAAGCCCAGGCAGTCATGCTCTGGAACGGTAAGACCGAACTGGTACATCTGACAATCGCCGATTCGTATGGAAACATGATAGACCCCGGCATGGATTTGTACAAGAACCTGAGCGAGGCGATAGATACCTGCAGGGACCGCCTGGCAACGGTACAGATAGATACCTTTGAAAAATGTTTGTTCCAGCTTGAAGCCAGGCTGCTTATCGAAGATACGTATGACGCCGATGCTGTTATTGCGGAAGCTCGCTCGGCCCTTGAGGAGGCATTCTCCTTTGAAAAGCGGGACTTTGGGCAACCGGTAACTTCCGCCGAAGTTATCAGTATAATACAGCAAATATCGGGAGTAATTATGGTTGACCTGGATAAACTGTATCTGACCGCTTCGGATTATGCAACGGACACGGAGCTGGGCCCGAACCAGACGAAACCGGCTTCGATATTACCTTGTTCGATAGCGAAATGGACGGAAGACGAAGGATTCCGTAAAGCCCGGTTATTATTGATTAACTCCGCAGGAACCCGGCTGGAGGAGAAAGAGCAATGAGCGGGTCGAGTGTTACCCTTACCCTGTATTTACATAAAAACAGCGTGACCGGGGCTGTCATTGCCGACACTCAAATTACCGGGCAGGATGGAGCAGGCAGTTCCTTCGAGGCAATGACCAATTCGAATGGAATGGTGACGATAACCGGCGAGCAAGGTAACTGGAGTTTTACCGCTTCGAGGACAGGTTTTGTAACCCATGCCTGGTCGCAGAGCATTGTGGCAACCGGGATTAAAGAAGCTTTTCTATTTGAAGAAAATAATCTCTTCGACCTGTTACCTGCAATATACCGAATACGCGATTCGGAAAAAGGCAGTCCTCTGCGCTCCTTGCTCAGCATCATTGAAGAACAAAAAGAAGCTGTTAAAGAAGATATTGCAGGTCTTTACGAGGACTGGTTTATCGAGACCGCCGCTGACTGGGTGATTCCCTATATCGGCGATATGGTAGGTAACAAGCCTCTCCATGAAATAAAACAACTGAGGCGGACGGACGTCGCCAAGACTATCTATTACCGACGCCGCAAGGGTACCGCTGCCATGCTGGAAGAAATGGCGCGCGATGTTACGGGCTGGGGAGCGCACGTCGTTGAATTCTTTCAGTTGCTGGGCTGGACACAAAACCTGAACCATTTTCGCTATTCTATGGCGGAAAACCCGGAACCCGCCGCTTTACCGTCTATGGACCGTGTTGGAACTGTCAACCTTCGCAGCGTGGATGTAATTGACCGTCTGAACAAGCCTTTCGATATTACCAGCCATAACGTGGACGTCAGACCGATTTCGAAATATGAAGGTTGGTACAACATTCGGAAAACAGGCTTTTTCCTGTGGCGACTGAATCCTTACCTGCTGTTGCGAGCCACGCCTCGTCCCGTGGCAGGACACCCGGGTTTCTATACTTTCAACAGGTTGAGCAACATGTCTCCGCTGTTCACCGAGCCGCTACGGGAAGCGGATGACGCCGGGCTGGCCGATGAAACGCAGGTACCCGGGCCGATTCGCCCGCTGGCCTTCAAGCGCGACCTTGACGCTTTCCGGCAAGAGCCGCCTTCCGATAAGGACAATAGCAGTTTTTACGGACCGGATAGAAGTGTATGTATTGTGAAAGACGGAGAAAAAGTACCGCCGGGAAAAATTATCGGTATGGATTTATCCCATTTTGATAACCCGCCGGCGGGGATGATTGCAGTTGATGTGAAAAACGGGTTGCTGGGATTCGCCGGGGGCGAGACGCCTTCTGCTCCGAGAAACCTGATGAGATTCAATGCGACTTATACGTATGGTTTCAGCTCCGATATCGGCGGAGGCCCTTATGAGAGGCGCCGCGACATGATAGAACCAGACGCCGAGGTTATTACCATCGATGTGGAAAAAGGAACAGCCACCAATACGCTCCAGAAAGCTCTCAAGCAATGGAGCGATGCCGGTAAGCCTCCATGCATAATCAAGGTCCGCGATAACGGGGTCTACGGAGGCAACATCGATATTTTGATGCCTGATAAGGGTTTTCTGATGATACTGGCTGAAAACGGCACCTGGCCGAATGTCCGGCTGGTTGGAGTTACCAGCCTGAGCGTCGAGGCAGGGATGTCCACCATTGTTCTTGACGGTCTGCTGATAGAAGGTAGTTTTGAGCTGAGCGGAGGCCTGGACCTGACCTTGCAACACTGCACGCTGGTACCGGGGAGAAGGTTGGATTATTCCGGCGAGCCAGTCCATCCCGACCGCGACAGTCTGGTTGTGAAGGAAGCTTCGGAACGAATGACGGTCCTGATTAAAAAAAGCATTATCGGGACCATAAGGATACCGGCCGAAAGCCGGTGTTTGAGCATCGAGGACAGTATTATTCAATCGCCGCCGCTTGCCAACGGCGAGCTTGATTATGCGATTGCCGGCAACGACCCGGGCACCGAACCGGGACCTCCGCTGTATATACTGCGGAGCACGGTATTCGGGCCGGTGTTCGTGAAAAAACTGGTGATGGCATCGGAGACACTTTTTACAGGGAATGTTGAAGTACAAAGGCAGCAGGAAGGGTGCGCCCGTTTCAGCTATATTCCTGCGCATTCGTTGACGCCACGGCGCTACCGTTGTCAGCCTGATACTGCTCTGGAAGCAGCGGGAATCGAACTGGGGAGAAGTCTCACGACGAACGAAATCGGGATAATCCTTGCCCGCCTCAATCCGCAGTTTACCTCGATGCGTTACGGCGAACCGGGTTTTGCCCAGTTGGGGTCGGTATGCGCCGATGAAATTCGTACCGGCGCCGAAAACGGGGCGGAAATGGGGGCTTTCTGCGCATTAATGCAACCCCAGCGGGAAGCAAACCTGAATATCCGGCTGAAAGAATATCTGCCGTTCGGTCTGGAACCCGGTATCATCTACGTAACATAACATACTTGACTAATGAAGTCAGTCAGGGCTTGACTGGAGGGTAATATGAAAGGCGATTTTACACGGTTTACCTATGAACCAGAAAAGCATTACAGCGGCGTTCTGCAACAACAGGGGCGTGTCAGTATCGATGCCGACTGGAACGAGAACGTCCAGATAGAAGACTATCTCAAGCGGACCACTGCCAGAGATACCATCGGCCACTGCGGTGTGCCTCATGTTACCAGGAACGGGTTCAAAGTCGATGCTGATACAGATACCCTGGTGCTTAGATGCGGCGATACAAAGCCGGCCCGTATCTATGTGGACGGAATCCTGTGCGAGATGGAAAACGATGTGGATCTGCCTCAGCCACCCGGGAGCGGGACATTCCTTGTTTACCTGGATGTCTGGCAGAGGCATATCACGGCAATCGAAGATTCTGAAATCGTCGAAGTCGCCCTCGGCGGCCCGGATACTGCGACCCGCATCAAAACGGAATGGCAGGTGAGATTCAGCAACATTTCCGAAGACCGCGAGAGAAAGGAATTCGATTTCAAAAAGTTTTGTTCGGGGGAATATGTCTGGACACCGAAAGAATATGAAAGCACCGGTCAGATGGCCGCCCAGGCTGAAAAGCCGAAGGCCGAGGAAAGCCTGTGCGAAGTAGGGGAGAGGGGAGGTTACCGGGGACTGGAAAACCGGCTCTACCGGGTGGAGGTGCACAAAGGCGGGGTATTGGGGAAAGATAAGGTTACTTTCAAATGGTCGCGGGATAACGGCTCGGTAGCATTTGCGATTGAGAAAATCGAATACACCGGCGGCAAGTCAACGATTACCCTCAAACAGACAGGTAAGGATGATATCCTCACCCTGCATGTTGGTGACTGGGTTGAAGTTTCCGATGACCGTGATGAGTTGAATTTAAGGACTGGCACCCTTGCTCAGGTAGCCCGGAGCACGGATATGTCGAAGGCAACGGTAGTGCTGGAGACAGATGTATCAGGTTACCAGCCGGAGCATCACGCCAAAATCCGCCGCTGGGATCAGAAAGATACCAGCGAAGTGACCCTGACCGGCGGCACAATTGAAATGAAAGCCGATACCTGGCAGCCGCTGGAAGACGGTGTCGAGGTCCAATTCAAGACCGGTGAATACCAGGTGGGCGATTACTGGCTTGTTCCGGCGCGTACCAGGCTGCGAGACGTCCTCTGGGACGTGACGGAAGGCAAACCGGTATTCGAAACCCGCCACGGCGTTCATCACCATTATTGCGTACTGGCAGCAGCCACGTTCAACGGGAAAGAATGGACGGAGCCGGAAGACTTGCGCCGCGTTTTCTGGTCTTTGAACGAAATGCCGAAAAACTGCTGTATCCAGGTCCATCCCGGCCAGAATATACAGAGGATAATCGATTGCGTCGTGGCTTCGGGCGGAGGCTGCATCTGCCTCTGCCGGGGCATCCATTACGTGAAAGGCCCCCTGAGGCTGGATAAAGCGCGCAATGTTACGATTTGCGGAGAAAAGACTTCCACTGTGGTCCATTTCCAGAGTAAGAACGAGGAAGGCGAAGGCGGCTTTGTTTTTAACGGGTGCAAGGATGTATCGATACGGGATATGTTCCTCGTCGGCGACGGCGTACCGGCTTTACTTACGCTGAAGGGAAGCCTGGAGTCTCAGCCCAATCTGGATATCGGCTTTGAAAATCTGACGATGTTCAACCGTACGCTTACCGGAGAAAAAGAACCGGGAAGCAACTGTGTCATACGATTGGGAGACTCCGGTAACGTAACCGTTTCGAATTCCCGGATGATGGCGGAAAACGGGATTATTTCGCTTTTCGGCGATGCGTTGCCTGCCCCTGAACTGCTGGACGAGCCGGAATCAGTCAGAGAATTTACCCTCCGTTCTGAAATCAGAGAGAGAATTACCGAAACCGAGCAGTCCATTAGAACCGAATATGCTGAAAAAATGAAAAATATCCGCAAAGTTGATGCATTGGATAATGGGCACCAGGAACACACAAGCCTGAATTATGGCCGGGGAGTTTATAATCTCAAGATGAGAGATTCACTTGTCCTGTACCGTCACTACGGCATCTGGTCTCTGAAGAGCATCGGCTGGGACATCGATAACACTCGACTCGCAGCTTTACCGGAAATGAACGAAGCGCTAACCGGGTCGCTGATGTCCGAGAATCCTTACCGGAACATCCTGGACTATTTCGCGGAAGCGCCCTTCAACAGGCCGGTTACTGCCTCAGGCACGGCTATCAAAGCCCTTATCTGGCAAGATAGTAACATCAGGAACTCCGTGCTGAACGGGGTTATGGGAATTAATGTTTCGTTCTGTATCGGTGGTGAAGCATCCGGCAACAGAGTAAACGCGAGGACCGGGATGATGGCGCTCTGGCAGCATGAGGCTGTCTGGAAAGGTAATGAAATCGTTTCTTCCCGTATTGGATTGGCCGTATCAGGCAGTTTTCGCTCCCGGATAGAAGATAATAAAATACAAGGTGACTTCGGACTGGGGAATGCTCCTCTGTCCGAGTTTATGGGGGCGTTGGATGAATACCTTGAGGAAATCGTCCGGGCTTATAATATCGAGGCGCCGGATGCCGGAACTGAAAACAGAACTCACGTTATCATGGCTCTCTGGGTATTAGTCGAAGAAGCCTGCCGGGGATTTGGATTGACCGGCACCAGAGACGCTATCCAGGAACTTATGGATACTATGGAAAACTACGCCGGAATCCCGGTAACATTGTTGTTAAGCCTTTGTTTGTCCAGGCAGATAAACAATATCGCCGAGCTATCGAAGAATATTCCCATGCCAATAATCGCCCTTAAAGTGAGTGGTAACGAAATCGAAGCCAAGCGGGGCATTTACTTTAATAACTTCGTGCCGATGGGTGGTCTCAATATCAGCCGCAACCGAGTACAGACACTCAGAGGCCAAGCGGTCCTGGTTAGAGTGAATCCGTATACAGTCAATCCTTATGTTATCAATGTCGCCTGGAGATACCTGTTTAAAGTCTTGCCGCAGGTTATCCAGGCGCTGATACAGGTTATGTCCGTAAGAGAACAGGTGGCGGAATTGACCGATGAACAGATAGAGGCTCTTACAAAATTATTCGGTTATCTGGAACAGATAGTCGTCGGAGTTAATACAATAATCGAAAAAATAGTCGAGGCTGATTACCGCATTGAAAATAACTCGATTCGCAGCCACCGGACCGCTATTGAGACCAATCTGTTCGAAATGACCATCCAGAACAACCATATCACAATGGAAGAAAGTGATTACTCAAGCGAGGGCAAGGAAATTGCCGATATTCTGGAAAAATATGAATCCACGAAAAACCTGGCTGTAGGGATTCGCCAGCGGTCGAAAACCCGAATGCAGATGTATGCGGACGGGAAAAGCGGAAACGAAGCAACGGATGCAGAAAAGAACGAATTCGTAAAAGTCTCCGATGAAATCAAACAGGCTACCCGAAACCCCGAACTGAAAACAGAGACGGATAACCTGGCCCGGGAATCTAAAGAAGGCAACAGCAAGAAGATACAGGAATCCATAGAGAAGATTATCGAAATCATGGAGTCTTACGTGGACTCGTGCGGTATCTGGATAAAAGGCGCCGGTTGCCGGGTTGTTGGTAATCATGTGGTTGTCCCTATGGATGCCGATTCCAAAACATGGGCTCAGGGCGGTATTCGTTTCTGGGATGATGAAGGTTCGCCCATCTGGCTGCTGGTTTTTCTCGAAGAGTTGATTGAATTATACGTTCCCGGTATCGAGATTCCCTCGCTTCTTGAGGTGACTGAGACCCTGATAGACAACAATGAAATATTGCGCGGCCTGGGGCATGGGGTAGAAATAAACGGTATCGCCAATATGCCGCTCAGCATGGGGCTGGCAAATATTAAGATACGGGGCAACCAGATACAGGACATGGCCGGTGGCGGAGTGGTTCTGGATGATAAGAGCCTGACTATCGGGGCTGACATCGAGGGCAACCGTATCCTGGATTGTGGCAGCGCAGATATTGCCGGCAGTCTGCTGAACGAGAAAGGCGGGCTGGTAATCCGCAACACAATCGCCTGCCGCATAATCAACAACCGAATACGGTGCAGCAGCAATCTCCGGAAAGAGAGCGCACTTTTTGCGGTCGACCTGCGAAAAGTTAACCAGCTGACTATGGCTGAAAATTTTTTCCAGCATGAAGAGGTCAGCAATTATACCTTCACTGCCGCGAGAGAGATAGTAGCCGGTCTGGTATCCAATTCCGAAATGATTACGCTGGCGCTGGCGAACCTGTGTGGTGCAGTTCGGATTGAGGAATTGTACGGCGAAGCGACCATTCAGAATAACGATATCGTACTTTCACGCGGACTGGGGGCAGGGCTGATTCTTGGTAATGCGGATATCAATTACGGATTTTGGCATACAGCGACGGAATACTACTTCAACAGGCGTAAGTACACCGGGCTTACTCAAGCTGTCGGTTATACCGAAGCTATCACGGATGCATTGGAGTTTCAAGCTTCAGCCAGCATTCAGGGCAACCATTTTGAATCGGCTACGGCCAACCCGTTCTTCGCTTTTCTGGTTAGCGCTCTGCAGGACCTTAATTTTTCGGGCAACAATATCCGCACAAAAGTCGCCCAGCTCTCACCCGGCTTTATAATCGGTGTTGTCCGGGGAGTAGTGAACAATAATATGCTGGATACGCTGACCATAGCTATGAGTTTGGGAGTGATTGCCGGTAACGTAAGCAACGTGGCTATTGCTCTCCCTGCAGGGACGATTGGCGGGGCAAACCAGCCGTAACCAGTAATTTCAGGAGGAGAAAATGACAACTGACGATAAACAGGTAAATGTAGACAATCTGGCAAAAGCGATTGCCAGGGATATCAGTAACCTGACCAGGAATGCCGCACAAGGCGGCAAGTTAAAAAGCGTGAGAGATGTAGACCTCACCCCTTTGTTCAAGGGTACCGGAATAAAAAATTTGCAGGCGGCAACGAATTCATTCAGGGCCAGAGCTGAAGAATCATCGAAGAAAACGAAGGCGGTAACTCAAAAGATATCCGGTCAGGTGGAAACCTCTATACAGGAACGGCAGACCAGGCTGGAAACCAACCTGAAGGAACTATCAAATACCTCGCTAAAAGATGATGATGAAGCCAAAATAATTCTTAAGCGGGCATCGGCTGAGGTAAAGACGGAAGCCTTCCGGCTTAATGAAATTGAGATAGAAAAAAGGGTAAAACCCGTTATTCGCCTTTCAAGACCACAGGTCGGAAAATGAGTAGATTTATCAATTATAGATATCTCTCCAGCTTCAAGGCAGGCGCAAAGTCGGGATGCCTCGTTCGAATCATGCCCCCTGGCTGATTTTACTTGAACAACCCGGGGAAGAAACGACTGAAGGTTCAGACTGAGATGCATTTTAGCCGCAGCTTTCCGCCTTCGGTGCCTGGCCCAGTCCATGCAGTTAACAAAAAGCTTTATCGTCGTGGAATCAACGGCATTAATCAATCTTTTGAAGCGCCGTGGCATGGGCGCATATTTGTGTCCAAAACCAAAATCACTCCTCAGTGATTGCAGATGTGCCAGGACCTCCCAGAAAAGGTCCTCAGCCATTTGCGCATCACGATTCCTGTTTGCATAGGACAGCGTGTTATGTTTAGGAGGAGTAGCTCCCCGAATATCCCTCAAGGCGCCAGCGTGGTTCTCCAGGGTGTCGCAGACATCGTTGAGGCTCAAGGCATGAGATAGCTGGACGTGCAAGAGCGTCACCACATGGCTCCATGGCAAATAAGTCCTCGCCTTCTTGTCAATGCCGTGCTCCCGGGCAAGCCTTGGAACGAGATGGCTGGGAATTAAGTTGCAGATTTGCTTTAAAACTGTTACATTCCTTTTGGACGACTTCATTGGCACACCTCTTTTTTGTCGTTAAATTAGAGTAGCCATGAGTCGTCCTTTTTGTCAAAAACTTCAAATCCTGTGGGATGGTAGTGAGTTATATTATTACTATTCGACTACGTATTACTGACATAATTCCAGACTAAATTACGTATATTTATTATTTTTAACGAAATATTAACGATACGTATTGACATATACCATGAACATCGTATAATATCTGTTTTATTCAGTTATTAAACAATTGATATATGGAACCGATAAAATTACTTATTGTTGATGACCACCCTACGTATCGTGAAGGTTTAAGCCTTTTACTGAGCGAAGAAAGTGATTTTTTGTGTGTCGGTGAAGCAAGTAACGGGTTCGACGCACTGAATATGGTCAAGGATCTCCAACCAGACGTTGCCTTAGTCGATGTCAGCATGCCTAACATCAACGGCATAGAAACCACGAAACGAATAAAAGCAGCTCGCCCCGAAACATCTGTTCTCATAATCAGCGCGTTTGATTACCAGTCATATATAC
>CAYXEG010000062.1:0-15988 GCA_964463875.1 uncultured Dehalococcoidales bacterium | reverse complement strand
CATTATTTTCATATCAGCCGTCGGAACCGGTACCGCTTTCGCCTCGCAATCCAGTCTCCCCGGTGATACCCTCTACCCGGTGAAGCTCGGAACCGAACAAGCCCGTAGGATTCTCACCTTCGACGCTGCGTCCGAGGTTGAACTTGAACTGGGGTTCGCCGATACCCGCCTCGACGAACTGGAACAACTCGCCGCTCTGCCGGAAAGTTCGGCTATAAAGAGTGGACCGGCGCTTCTTGCCATGTCCGTTATCGGTACCGTACAAAACGATTCTCCTTCTTTCTCCATTTCCTGGGAAGAAAGAATGAACCGGGCTGTCGAAGGCTACCGGAAAAACATCGGCCTCGCATTAGCCAAATCGGAAAACATCACCGGCAATGACGCTCTCCTGGAGACTGTTGCTTTAGCTGTCCTGAAGCATCTCGATAAACTCGATGAAATCGAGGACCATGCCTCAACCCAAGCCTATGCTGCGTTATCGATGTCACGGGAAGCCGCCATGAACGGCCAGTTAAAGTCCCTTCAGAACCTGGCCGGAGTTCAGCCCGGTAAAGCCCGCGAAATAAACGAGCAGGCGATTCAGAAAAGGCTGGCCAGAGCTTCTGAAGCCGCCGCCCGGGGGCGCAGTAATCAGGCCGAAGAAGCCCTCCGTAACGCCGAAACAATGCGGCAATTCGGAAAAAAATACTCCGAACCTGGCAACCAGAACGGAGAAAATGAGAACAACCCCGGCTACGGAAATCACGGGAATAGTTCTGCCTCGCCACAAAAAAACAATACTCAATTGACCGACAATGGCAGCCCTTTAAAACCATTTACATCCGTTTCCGAAAAACCGGAGACCGGGGAGAATCAACCAGCCGGACAACTTTCGCAAAACCCGGATACCACCTCCGGCCCGGGCGAGCCGCATCAGCAACAACCGACTGACACCCCCGGCGGTAACGATAGCCCCGGACAGAGCGGGCAAAAAGGTAAATAATCATCCGCCTTTTCAGGTTTTCCTGAAATCGTTTTTCACTGCTCCGGTAATTTTTCACAGAATCATTCTTCCCTCTTCCTGTAACAAAATAACCTGCTCTGCCGTTATACAAGTCGAACCGGTTACAACATACACACGGAGGCAAGCAATGAAGAAATACCCGCTACTGGTTTCCGCCCTGACACTGGTTCTCGCTTTTACTGCCGGCTGCGGAAACAACCTTACGGAAACCACGGACAAAACTGGCGCGTCTCAGATTTCAGAAGTACGCGAAGACCTTTTCCTTGAGATAACCGGACCGGCCGATGAGGCACAGGTCTCTACCCCGACGGTGGTCGTGTCCGGCAGAACCCTTTCCGATGCAGTCGTCAGTATCAATGGTAACATCAAAGATGTCGATACTGAAGGGATATTCACCGGGCAGGTGACTCTTGATATCGGCCCGAACGTTATCGAAGTTGTCGCCAGCAATTTTTACGGCGATGAAAAATCAGCCATCCTTAGCGTAATTTACATCCCTTAAGACCATACACCCTTGATAGCATGTAATTAAAGAAAGGAAATAGAAATGAAAAAAAGAACACTTATCATCAGTATCCTGGCAGGAATAACCCTGTTTCTGAGCGGCGGTTCTCTCGCCCTAGCGGAAGAAGAGGCAGGAACCGGAACAACCTCGCAGGAAATGGTTGCGGAAGAACCGGAATACCAGGGATTCGTCGGTATCGTCGGTGAGGAAAGTGACCTCGCTGCCGGATACATCATCGTCGAAACGAAGAATCGCGGTGATGTCGAAATCCTCCTCTCGGAAAACACAACCTATAAAATCCCCGGTGAAGATGAAGCTGTAAAAGAAGATGTAACGGCTGGTAAACGAGTTGCTGTCCTGGCTATTGTTAGTGACAATGATACGTATACCGCTTTCCGCGTCATGCTGATACCCTCCGAACCAACCCGGCGCCATCTCGGCGGCGTCATCGTCTCAGTCGAAGATGGTGTTATGACGATTCAGAATGCGGACGGCGAAACAATGACGGTAGAGCTTCCCGAGGGAGTCAAAGGCGGTGTGGTCGGTGAATTCATCTCGGCTGCAGTCAGGCAAAACAAAAATAAATCCGGTTTTGTCGCCCAGGGACTGCAAACAGCGGCTGAAGTCCAGTCACGGCTTCAAACCCATCTCAATGAAGTCGCCGGCTTTCGAGCGGCTACCCAGGATGAAATTCAAAAACGGGAACAGGCTATGAACAAGCTCGAAGAAAGGCTTGAAGGGCTGTGCGAACACCACGCCGCCGTCCTCGAACGGGTCATGGCCCGGGTTCCGGCGCAGGCGAAAACCGCCCTCCAGGCGGCAATCAGCAAGAGCGAACAATGTCTCGAACAGGCGCAAAATACTGTCCGGAATGCCAGGGCACGAGCTGCCGGGCAGGGTGGAATGAACCAGTAACGGTATCGTAATCTGTGATAAAAAAAGAGCGGGGTTTTCAGCCCCGCTCTTTTTTGTCCGTTTCTTCCATTTGACCATTCACCGGGCTTCACTTATCATGAAGGTACAAGGTAACGAATTTTTTTGAAACAAGGAACGGGGCAGGTGAACTGACATGAATCCGGATGAAGCTGCGAACGAAACCCATAAACTGAATGACTGGATTCTCCGGACACTGGACAAGGTTAAATCAGGCGAATTATCCACCGAACAAGCCTGCCGGGAATTGAGCATTCTTCCCTACGAAGAAATGAGTTTCGCCAAGATTGACCACCACCGCCATATCCGGGTCGGATTCCCCGAAGTCATATTCGGCCGTGGTAAGACCGTCGACCAGATTGTCTCTATCGCCGAACGGCTGCTGATACACTCGGATAAACTGCTCGTTACCCATGCCTCGCCCGAAGCCTTCGATGCCCTGAAAATAAAAATCCCCGATGCCGCCTGTAACCCGGCTTCCCGGACGATTGTCGTCAACCGAATGAAAAATTACACCCTTAAACCCGGCGTCGCCGTCGTCACCGGCGGTACCGCCGATATCCCGGTTGCCGAGGAAGCCGCCGTCACCGCCGAACTCATGGGTAACGAGGTCGGTAAATTTTACGATGTCGGCGTCGCCGGCATCCACCGTCTGCTCGATAAGCTCCCCCTGATTCGCGAAGCGAAGGTCATCGTCGCTGTCGCTGGCATGGAAGGCGCCCTGCCGAGCGTCGTCGGCGGACTGGTCTCCGTACCGGTCATCGCCGTTCCCACCAGCGTCGGCTACGGCGCCAGTTTCCAGGGTATCGCCGCTCTCCTGACGATGCTGAACAGTTGCGCCCCCGGTATCTCGGTCGTCAATATCGATAACGGCTTTGGCGCCGGGTATATCGCCGGGTTGATTAACCTGGAAAGCAGGTAAAGCTCAGATGGATGAGACGAACATCGAAACAAAATTAATCTGGTTGCAACGTATTCTCCGGGAAATGGGGTCGATACTGGTTGCCTTTTCCGGAGGCGTCGACAGCGTCTTTCTCGCTTCGGTTGCTCATGACATGCTTGACGATAACGCCCTCGCTGTCTACGCTTCCTCGCCGGTCGCGCCCCCCGGCGAACAGGAAGAAGCCGAAGCGCTTGCCCTTAACATCGGAATCCGGTTTAAAAGCATCGGGAATAATGTGATGGACAATCCCGATTTCGTCGCCAATCCGCCGGAACGATGTTTTTACTGTAAAAAAGGATTGTATACTGAACTGAGAGCCATCGCCGTCGCTGAAAGGCTTGCCTGGGTGGCCGACGGAACAAATGTCGATGAACTGGACGACTTCCGTCCGGGCCGGAAAGCGGTCATCGAATCCGGCGTGCGTACCCCCCTCATCGAGGCGGGCCTGACGAAAAGTGAAATCCGTGAACTTTCCCGGCAGAGAGGCTTGCCAACCTGGGATAAACCGGCTTCCCCCTGTCTGGCTACCCGCATTCCCTACGGAACAGCAGTCACCCTTGAGCTACTCTCCAAGATTTCGGACGGCGAACGGAACCTCCACAGCCTCGGTTTCGGACGGCTTCGCCTGCGTCATCACGGCGATATCGCCCGGCTCGAACTGGAAGAACAGGACATGCCTCTTATGCTTCAACCGAAAATACGCCGGGAAATTTCGGATGCCCTGAAAAAACTCGGCTATACGTATGTTACCCTGGATTTAACCGGCTATCGCACCGGAAGCTTGAATGCCGGCATCGCTGATGCCGTTCAAAGGGGATAAAATGACACGAATTGCGTATTTCGACTGCTTTTCCGGCTGCAGCGGGGACATGGTACTCGGCGCTTTGCTGGATGCCGGCCTTGATTTCAACAAGCTCGAAGAGGCTCTTTCGACGCTCGGTATAGAAGGATATCGCCTGACCGCCGAAAAGGTGCGCCGGTCATCCATCACCGGCACCCGTTTCAATGTTATCCTCGATGAAGTGGAAATCCATGAGCACACTCACGCACAACCGGCTGAGCATCCTCACCCTCATTCTCACCAGCATGAACACGAACACAGCCATGAATCCGAACTTAGCCATGAACACAAGCCTACATACCAGCCCCACCGGGGCTTGTCCGATATCCTGAACATAATCGAATCGAGCGGCCTGCCCGATACCGTCAAGCAGAAGAGCAGCGCTGTCTTCCGGCGGCTCGGTGAAGTCGAAGCGGCTGTCCACGGTGTCGATATCGAGGAAATACACTTTCACGAAGTCGGAGCGATGGACAGCATCATCGATATCATCGGCTCGGTTTTCGCTCTTGAGTCACTTGGTATAGAAGAGATATACTGCTCAGCTATGCCGACCGGTAACGGAACCGTCCGGACGGCTCACGGCATTCTCCCCGTTCCCGCTCCGGCAACCTTGCGGCTGCTGGCCGATGCCCATGTCAACCTTCGACCGTTCCCCAGGGACGATACCCCCGCCGGAGAACTCGTCACTCCCACCGGAGCCGCCCTGATGACCGTGCTCGCTCAATTCACCCGACCGAACATGAATGTCGGGCAGGTCGGCTATGGAGCCGGGACGAAGGAATTTCAACAATGGCCGAACGTGCTGCGGGTCTGGATAGGCGAAGCCGCCGAACAGGCGGAACACGGCGGACTGGTATTGCTCGAAACGAATATTGACGATTCGACGCCCGAAATTTTTGGCTACCTGATGGAACTCCTTTTCGAAAAGGGAGCACTCGATGTCTGGTTCACCCCCATTCAAATGAAGAAAAACCGGCCTGCCGTCATGCTCAGTGTCCTCGGCCCGGTGCATACCGAAGCGGTGCTGACCGATACCATCATGAGAGAATCCTCTACTCTCGGAATCAGGTCACGTTACATTTCCCGCCATATGGCGCACCGGGAAGTGGTAAAATTCGATTCATCGCTCGGCCTGGTTCAGGTAAAAATCAAGCGCTTCATGAACGACCTGGTGAGCGTCTCACCCGAATACGAAGACTGCCGCCGCCTCGCCCGCGAAAAGAATCTTCCCCTCCAGGAAGTCTTCAGCATCATCGAGCAGGAAGCGCGGCAACATTTATCAGGGTAACCGTCACCAGCCCTGAAACAGATTATAATGAACAGTAACAATCTGCAACGATTACTCTCAAGGTAAAAACTCTCGGGCAGTTTATCCTTCCCTGAAAAAGACGTTCTGGATGAACGAACTCAAAGAACTTGAAGAAACAATTCGATGTGGTTACTATTCGATAAAAACGCAACAAACATCCATTTTGTTCAAGGCAGTATCCTCCCGTTGAATACTCCCTCAACCTCCATATCCGGATGGTTTTCTCTATTTCCCTGAAGGTTGCCTATTGCCTGATTGTAATCCCAGTTCGGTTCCTGCCCGACGCGCTCTCCGTCAAAATATAGTTCATAGCCAATTCCAGAGGTTGTAATCTCTTTGTCGCAATACTTGCCTTCAATCTTCTTGTCAGGATACAGGCTGATGTTTCCGATTAGATTCTCGATAGCTTTCCTGCTCGACCAGGCCGGTTCATGTCCGACAAGCTGCCCGTCGAAGAATAATTCATATCCAAAATGGTCGGTAACCATATTCATCTCTTCCAATACGGTTAACTCGCTCATCATGTAACCGGATGGAACATCCTTATCCGCATCGAAATACAAATTGGGGAAGACAAGCTTGTTTACTGCCAGCGCACGTACGTCTTCAGGAATCAGAGTACCTTCTACAACGGGAGGGTTAAGCCCCTTCCAGTTATTGTCAGGATTGTAAGACATGATGGATGTATTTGTCTGCATATCATAACCATACGCATCAACGTGTACCAGCCCGAAACTGTGTCCTAACTCATGCTGAAGTGTGCTTTGAAACCCCTCATTTCCAGATACGCCCGACCTGTCAAGGAAAAAACTGGACATTATTACAATCCCACCGCCTGTGTTCAGTCCTCCGTTAAACGGTATACCGCCTCCCGCAGGAAAATTGCCGGTTGGATTCATCAGCACCATTACAAAAATGAAAGGACAGTTGAACCGGTTGACGTTGAAGTGTTGCAGCAACTCAACAGCGAAAGCAACTCCGGATTCACCATTTTTCTTAAAATACGATAAATCATATGTCGATTCATAAACAACCGGGGCACCGGAGATAGTAAAAGTATCGCGGCCTTTCAGCAATCCTTTATACTTTTCTTGTGCGGTATCTTCACAATCGGAAGGAATAAAAAACACGGGAATGACTTCTACAGATTGAAGATATACGAGAGGCTCGTCATCAAAAAAAGCGGTGACTTTTTTGTCAGGATAGGTTTCTGTGTTCCAGCGAAAGTTATCTACCGCTTGTCCATATCCCCAATTCGGTTCCTGCCCTGCAAGCTTACCGTCGTAGAACAATTGATATCCTTTTACTTTCGTGGAAGCAGAGTCTGAAGTTAAAGGAGGCACTTCTGGAAACGTTTGAGTAGAATCGGAGGCTGGTGTGGAAACGGGCGTTAGCACAGGGGTTGTGCTGGTCGATGGACTGGCGTAAGTACAACTGGAAGAGAATAAAAGGATCAGGCTAATCAGTGCGGGCGCAATCAGGATGTGAATAGGTTTCATCAGAATACCTTTCAAGAATTATGAAAATACCTGGTAATGTATAATATTTCATCTCATCTATTAAAAGTGATCATATGAATGTATTGAAAAAAGAATTGACATGGAATGCGAGGTGCTTAAAACTGGCAATTAGGTAATTGCATTACCATTCAGGTGATTTTGTTACCTGAAATGAAGCTGGCTGCCGTGCCAGGATTCGAACCTGGGCTAAAGGATCCAAAGTCCTCTGTGCTACCACTACACAACACGGCATTCTGCAATAAATTATAGAATCTGCGCTTCAGACTGTCAAAGATGTCCGTAACACAGGCGACGGTGTGATCGATACCGGAAATCGGATTACCCTGCCTGCTTTGTGGTGCCGAAGGTCGGACTCGAACCGACACGGGAGTCGCCCCCCAACAGTTTTTGAGACTGTCGTGTCTACCATTCCACCACTTCGGCATTCTGCCCGGGTATCCTGAACTACCCGTCTCCAGCCTCGATACTAACGGAAAAGAATGGTGCCGAGGGAGAGATTTGAACTCTCACAGGCTTTCGCCCACTACCCCCTCAAGATAGCGTGTCTACCGATTCCACCACCTCGGCTTAAGTGGCAGGAGTGGAAGGATTCGAACCCTCGACATGCGGTTTTGGAGACCGCTGCTCTACCAGACTGAGCTACACTCCTATCTTGCGTTATTATCATATCATAAAATCAAATAAATTTTAACCGATGTTCTCAGTTATTTTCAAACGCAAACTTACCCCACCTCGTCGTTTACGACTGTTTCTTTCTCACGATATCACCCGGAACCAGCATATGGGCAGCCGTCATCGCCATCATACGGTCTTCACTCTTCCCGCAAGCTTCCCTGATTCCCCAGATTACCTTCCCCGCTACCGTCTCATCCCAGAACCAGTCGGCCAGTTTCCTGCTTGAGGCATTTTCCTGCCCCGGCTGTGCGGTAAGTCCTTCTATGTAAAATGACTTCAAATCTTCTACAGCCATCTTCAATGTATTGGGCAAAGGAACGTCATCGCGCGGATTTTCAGGCAACTCATCCAGCAGAAAACTGCACACGAAGCTGCCAAGATTATCCAGGGCAATACCGCTCACGCCAACGGTGGTTCGCCCGCGCTTCGCTACCGATGCTTCATACCATGAACGCATGGCCATCATCTCTCTTGTCAAAGCGGCAAGCAGTGAAGTATCATCCCCGGAATCTGATTTCATATTCGAATAATTAACCGGACAGGAGAGCATCACCACCTCATCATTTTCTTCCTCTTCCTCATCATAGTCTTCAATCACAGGACAATCGGTTCTGTTGAAAAGATTCAATAACGCCATCAGCACTCTCTTCTGGAACTCAGCATCGTTCGGCGTACCCAGAGGATGCCCCAACTGGAAAGGGACCCATAATGCCCTCGGAGGTTTTACCTTTTCGGTATGCGGACGGATAAGACTGATACCTGCTGTCGGTATCCCGTTTTCTTCGAGGAAATGACCTATCGCACCTACGGCGCCGGTGCATCCCGGTCAGACTGGGGTCAGGATAACAGCATTGACGTTATCTTTCTTCAACAGTTCGGCGATTTCTTTACAAGGTTTCGCAAAATCCTCGCCGCGGTGAGCGCTGCTGAGAGAGTAATGGAAATCCGCCAGACTCCCGATAACACCTTCTTCCTTCAGTTCGCGCAACCTGTCTATGGGAAATACCACGTTCAAATCACGCTGAAATCCGCTGCGGTCAAAACTTGCCGCTCCGTGCGACATGACAAGGTCATTCCCGCCGACTGTTCCCGGGATTACCCGGTAAAAATCATCGGGGCTGATAGTGAACGGACGGTCGTGACGGCAATGAAGCCCGGAGGTGGTTACGATTGCAACCCGCTTTTCATGCAGTGGTGGACCGGAAACGCAGGGGTTGGTATCAAACTCAGCACACGGAAGACTGAGCGTTCTCTCTCTTTCCTGTTCTGTCATATTCTCAAGACGCGCCATGGAATCCCCCTTTATTCTTTTTTCCCGTCATTTACCGGATATCATACCCCAGGTCCGCTTGTAAGGTAAAGAAAAGGGCTTCGCATATGCGAAGCCCTTTAAAAAACCGATAATTTCAGTATCCCCTGTTTGTCAGGGTTTGATGAGAATTTTCATTCCCTTACCGGCCAGCAGATCGCGGAACGCCTGGTCGATTTCCTCAATCGGGCGAATCGAAATCAGGGGTTCGAGGTCAAGCACCGGAAGAAGGTTAATTGACCTCGGGAAGCAGTACGGCGAAATGAACACGCCTTTGATGGTCAGTTCTTTACCGTACATTTCCGAAGGCGGAACACCGACTTCGACACCGACCGGATACATGGCCGCCCAGACAACCGTCGCACAGGGTCCGGCAAGCTGGATACACTGCTTGGCAACGGCAATCTTGCCGCTGGCATCGATGACAATATCGAATCCCCGCCCCTCAGTCAGCTTCATCGAAGCTTCTTCAAGGTTCTCGTGAAGCGGGTCGACCGTTACCGTCGCTCCCAGCTTCTCCGCCAGTTTCCTCCGGCTCTCGACCGGCTCCGAAAGGAGTATCTTCGCCGCCCCGGCCGCTTTGGCAACTTCCAGTACCAGCATGCCGATTGGACCGCCGCCCATGATTAACAGGCTGCATCCCGGATACACGCCGGCAATATCGACGGTATGAACCGCCACCGTTACCGGTTCAAGGAGAGCGCCGACTTCAAGGCTGACATTGTCAGGCAGCTTGTAGACAGCATTCGGATGATACACAGCATACTCGGCATAAGACCCGGATGCCGGAATTACATGTTCGCAGAAATGCTCCATTTTATTACGGCAATAGTAGCAGGTGCCGCAGGGAGTCCGGAAGTTCATGCCAACACGGTCGCCAACCTGTATGTCTTTGACATTGCTGCCGATAGCCACAACTGTTCCGGAAGCTTCGTGACCGCCGATTCTCGGCCCGGCCGGTCCGCCTCCCGGCGGTCGCTTGAACTGAGACGGTCTTGATGTATACTCAGGGTCGAGACTGTGCAGTTCGCTGCCGCAGATACCGCAATAGGCTATTTTTACTTTAACCTGGTCCGGTCCGGGTGCTCCCGGTTCCGGGACATCCCTGACCTCAAGGCCTCCGCCGCCTTCTTTCATTACTGCTGCTTTCATGTGCTCTCAAAACCTCCCACTAAATTTTTTTGCTTACTTTTTCCAGGGCATGACTACGCCCTTGATATAGCCCGGTGTCCTGCCGAGATTATCATTGAACGCTTCATTCATCTGGTCGAGCCTATAGGTGTTCGTCACCAGTTTGTCCATCGGGAAAATATTCTTTTCGATAGCCCAGAGCGCCCGTGTCAGCTCGCTCTGAAAGTCGGTCGACATGCCGATTCCCTGCGGGCTGTAGATAATCGGGCTCTTAATCCAGGACTGAAGCTCGTAGGTGTCCGGGGCCTGGTGCCAGCCGACAGCGATTATCTTGCCGCGATTGGTCTTCAGGACGTCGCCCACCATCTTCATCGTCGGCGGATGCCCGACTACCTCGATTGAGATATCGACGCCCCTGCCGCCGGTTATCTTCATTACTTCTTCAACGACATTGCATTTCGAAGGATTCAGGGTAATCGTCGCACCCATCTCTTTCGCTAACTCGAGCCGCCAGTCCTCGAGGTCGGCAACGATGTATTCTTTGACCAGCGGGCTGGCAACCGCCGCGATAACGCCCAGTCCCATGAAACCCGCCCCGGCCTGGAAGATAGTGTCGCCGAATTCGGGTTGCGTTGTCCGGGCAATCGAGGTCAGGCACATCATCGGTTCGCCGATGGCATGCTCGATAGGTATGCCGTCCGGTATCTTACCGACGATAACCCCATGTCCCCGCATCTGTTTATCGCTCGGAGCGCAGACAACATACTCGGCGAAACAGCCGTCGCCGAAAATACCGGTAACCCGGTCGCCAACCTTGAACCCTTTGACGTTCTTGCCAACTTCAACGACCGTCCCGGCCGGCTCATGGCCGACCCGCCTCGGCATCTGCATTCGCTTTTTCATTTCCTCGCTGTAAACGTTCAGGAAAGAAGCCATGTCGCTGGTGCAAACACCGCAGGCCTCGACCCTGACAAGCATTTCGTCGTCATTGTACTTGGGCGTCGGGACTTCTCGAATTTCAATCTTTTTCGTATCGACAATAAAAGCTGCTCTCATCCGTTTCCTCCTTATATTTTTACAGTTTTCAGTTTAACCGAAGAACTTCCTGTACTATAGAATTTACTCTCCGGGTTGTCAAATCAACTCCGAAGCTCATCTTTTTTTAATCACTACGACGGTACCTTCATCGCCGTTAACGATAACGTAATCGCCCGTCTCGATTACCCCGGTCGGGTCTTTGTCGAAATCAGTCACCGTCGGGATATTCGCCGCCATCGCTGCGAATACCGTCAGGTTGTTCCCCTGCCGGTAAAGAAAGGCCGCCGGAGCCGTCCCGAAATCCCTCGATCGTCCGTACCCGACGAACCCGCCCGACCCCCTCGGCTCGGTAAATACCAGTACCTTGCCCTTGTATGGCACTTCATACAGCGGATGGTTCCTCTCGATGGTATAGCCGGCCCGGGCATCGACATTCCCCCAGCCCATCAGGGGTATTTTCGAGACGAGCGCTTCGCCTTCGGCCTTCCCTCCGATAACCTTTCTGCCTCGCAGGATAATCTTCTCCGATGTGCCGGTTCTGTTCATCAGAATTCCCCCCTCCATTTCCCGGTAACGGCGGCATCGATGCACTCCTCCATCGTCCCGTACCGGACCTGGACATTCTCCGGATGGCAATGCCCGGTAATATAGTAGTCCTGCTTGGCTGCGTCCATGGCGAACACTTTCGGATAGCCGTCATTAATCACCTTCCCATTCAGCAGCCCGGCGCATGTGCCGGAAAGCAACGCCGCCCCGGCATCCTCAATCGTCTTCCGGTAGCCGGCCATCTCGGCGAACCGGTACGTGCCCGGGTTCGCCATCACCCACAATCGGGTGCGGCACTTCTTCCCATCGAGTAAAGCCGCGACTTTTCTAACTTCCTCGATAGTGTAATGAGGACATCCGAGGTAGACAAAATCGACATCGTCACCCGACCCGTAATTCAGCATATCGTAGGCTCTTTTCAGGTCGTCACGGGTGATAGACATAGTTTCCTTCGGCCGCTTCCCCTGAAAAGCCGCCTCCAGTGTCGACGCTTCCGGCGTCATGCCCGGAATGTGGTACATTCTCACCTGTCCGGCGGTATTGAGGGCGGAATTCATTTTCACCAACTGGTTGGTCGTCGGCCTGCCGATTCCCGTCAGCGCCGGAACCTTCAGCCCCAGCATCTCGCCCACCGCCCAGCCGAACAGGTCGTAATCCATGTCTCTCGTCAAACCGGCTTCGCACTTCACCAGCACCGTCGCTGCCCGGTTTTCCGTGACGTGCATGTCGTATTCCGGCACCTTGCCAAGGTAAGCGGTGTGGAAACAGCCGTCGAAGTTGCTCCGCGCTCCCAGAACGGCATTCACCCAGGGAATCGCCGAACTCTCCACCCAGGCGCAGTGCTGCCCGACCGACGGCCAGAATGAGCTTGTCAGGTAGTGATTGCAGGAGAATGACGGAACCATCCCCATATCCATGAACGGTTGAAGGTCGGCCAGGCACTTCCTGTGATACTCCGGGTCGCAACTCGGCCGGACGCCGCATGTTTCCCACCCGTCGAGGACGAAGCCCGGTGAGGTGGCCTTATCGGAGAAAGTCGGTACTTTAAACCGTTCGCCCTTCGCTGCCAGTTCAGCGACTTCTTCGAGGGTAACCTCGTAAGAACCGACCCAGCCGGTTACCGGGTGCATGTCCACCGTGCCATCGAGGTCGATGAGCCGTTCGGCGCCCGCCGCTTCGCCGTAATCCACCAGGAATTTCATGCACCGCCGGGCAATCTCGCCCCGTTCGCCTTCCAGAATCCTTTTTTCGTCATCGTTCAGATACATTCCCCACCTCTGAATTGTCGATATTCCGGAATTCGCTGTGGAGACTATTATACCCTGATTTTTCCGAAACTTCATTACCTGAGAACACTTTATTCTTGCCTGTCGTGCGGGCAAAAGTATACAATGCTGTCACCGGGATATCGTGAAACTGAGGTGGTGAGGAAATCGATGAATACAATCCATGAAGCTGCCAGGGATATCAGGGTATTCGGTGAAACCGAGGTACTCGTCGTCGGAGGAGGCCCTGCCGGCATCGCCGCGGCGATTTCCGCCGCCCGGAATGGCGCCAAAACAATTCTCATCGAGCGCTACGGCCATCTCGGCGGCATGTCCACCGGCGGCCTGGTGATTCTCATTCCTTTCATGAGCGACGGCACCGCTGAACGCCCTATCGCCGGTATCTGCCAGGAACTTATCGACCGGCTCGACACCATCGGCGGAGCCGTTCACCCGAAGGATGATGAGGTCGGCTCGACCGAACCGGACATCGTCAACTACTGGCGCCGCCGTGGAACCGGTTCGATGGCTACCGGCGGCATTGTCCGCTACGGTGCCCTCGTCGACCCCGAAAAACTGAAGTGCGTCCTCAACGACATGGTAGAAGAAGCCGGCGTGAAACTTTTGCTTCACTCATGGGGCAGCCGGGCCGTTATGGAGGGCAACGATATAAAAGGCGTCTATTTCGAGAGCAAATCCGGCCGGCAGGCGGTTCTCTCCCGGATAACTATCGATACCACCGGCGACGGCGATGTCTTCGCCTCCGCAGGCGCCGAATTCGACGGCACCATGGACCCGAAAGTCCGCTCGGCCAATCTCGCTCTCGTCTTTCGGATAGCCGGGGTAAACGCAGATAAATACCTCGATTTCCAGGAAAACCAGCGAGCCGAACATGACGCCCTCATGAAAGAACTCACCGATAAGGGCGGCTTCAATACCTACTGGAGAAGCGCTCACGACGACGTCCTCTGGTGCAACAACTGGATACCCGGCCTCAGCGCTCTCAACGTCGAAGACCTGACGAAAGTGGAGGTCGAGGTCCGGAAATCGATGCGCCTTTCCCTCGATTATTTGAAAAAGCGCGTTCCCGGCTTCGGGAAAAGCTTCCTCATGGATACCGCTTCCCAGCTCGGTACCCGCGGCAGCCGACGGCTGTCCGGCGAATACGTGGTGACCTGGGACGATGTCCTTTCCGGCGCGGTTCACCCGGACTCGGTCGCCGTTCTTCCCCACCTCGGACGCAAGGTCTCGGACGGTTTCCCCAGAGTCTACCTTCCCTACCGTTCACTGGTGCCGAGAAAGATAAACAACCTGCTCGTCGCCGGGCGCTGTTTCTCGTCCGATATCGCCGCCAACAACGACCTCAACTGGATACAGCAGTGCATCCCGATGGGGCAGGCGGCGGGAACCGCCGCTGCGCTTGCTTTGAAAAGCGGTGTCCAGCCCCGGGCAGTGGATACCGGCAACCTCCAGGCGAACCTGCTTCGGCAGGGTGTTCCCCTGCCGGGAATAAAGGGATAGGGGCCGCTTCAGGAAAGCCGGTTCCGCCTTAATCGTCTCCCGCCGATGAGCAGTAGAGCGCTTACAACGACCACGCCAACCGTTATGTAGACAAGTCCGTTGAACGCCAGGAGAAATCCCCGGTTATCGATAACCATCCCCACCAGCGGCGCCAGGGCAAGCCCGCCCCGGCTCCCCATGTAGTACAGGCCGAGAACGGTTGACCTTCGTTGCAGCGGGACATGGGTGATGATGTAGGACTCGACGACCGGCATACCGAGGTTCATCCCCATGCCGAGCAGTATCAGAGCGGCAATCAGGCCGAAGCCTTTCCCGACGATACCGAAGAGGTAAATCGCCACCGCGGCGATAACCCCATTCAGGAAAATCACGGTGAATTTCCCGAACTTGTCGGAGAGGTATCCGCCGAGCGGCGCTGCCCAGATACCTCCCGAATAGGCCACCGCCAGCATCATCGCCGAGGCCGATTCGGACATGGTAAAGACATCGACCATGTACAGCGGGATAAACGACACAAGCAGATAAGCAGCCAGGTAGCCGGTTATACCCAGCACCAGGAAAACGGCCAGCCGGAAGTAGTCGGCCGAAACAATCTCCGGTTCTTCGGCTTTCTTTGCATTCCCGGTAACCGGTTCCTTCTTCCCAAGAACCCGGCCGATAAGAAAATGGAGGAGAATGCCGAAAACGATAATCGGGATAGAGACCGAAATGAAGGTACCCCGCCAGCCGAGCGCTCCGGCAATACCGGCGGCAATCAGCGGCGCCACGAAGAAACTGACGCTCCCCCCAATCTGGTGAAATCCGAGCGCCCTGCCCCGCTTCTCGGGTGTTACCGAGGCCGAGACGAGCGGCGCCGCTGCCGGATGGTAACCACCTCCGGCAACTCCCATCAGCACCAGCAGGACCGCCAGGAAGATGTAGGTAGGGGACATACCGATGAACAGGCCGATTATCGAAACACCGGCTATTCCAACGAAAAGCATCAGCCTCGGCCCGACCTTATCGGAGAGCCATCCCGCCGGTAACTGGCTTATTCCGTAGGAGAAATTAAAGGCTGTCGTAAGCCAGCCGACCTGCGCGTAGCTCAGGGCAAATTCCTCCCTGATATACGGCAGCAGCGGCACCATCAGCGCCAGGACAAGATGGTGGGCAAAATGGCCGAAGATGAACAGCGGTACCAGTTGGGTCAGGAATGAAAATATACTCTTCTTTGCCCGGTTTTCAGTTTCCACACAGCTCCCCTTTCAACCTGAATTAACGACGATAATCCATTACCAGGTAAACCAGGAAAAATTCCGAAATCCAAAGGTACGATTTGCTTATGGTTAGTATCTCACTGATTTCTCAAAGGCGATAGCGAGCAACCATGTCTTCCCCCCTTTTGTAAAGGGGGCTAAGGGGGATTTAGTAATCTCTCACAGTCCTCTTTTTCATCTTAACCAAACAGAA
>CAYXEG010000061.1:5639-16063 GCA_964463875.1 uncultured Dehalococcoidales bacterium | reverse complement strand
TACGAAAGGGAGAAGCTGCGTTGTCTGCCTCACTTCATCCTTCCGAAGGGGGATTTAGTAATCTCTGACAGTCCTCTTTTTCATCTTAACCAAACAGAACCTGCATAAACCGTTTAATCCGCCAGGTTCACCGCTACCGGAATCCGTTCGAAATCGGCCGCAACCAGCAGAGTTTGCGGCTTCAGCCTCGCCAGCCCGGCCACGAACCGGTCCGGGATAATCTCCAGCCGGGTGTTGTAGAAGGTAACGATGTTGTTGCAGTAATCCCGCGCCAGAGCGATGCGCTGCTCGGTATCCGCCAGGTTATGCTGAAGTCTAAGGAAGGATTCACTCGCCTTCAGTTCGGGGTAGCGTTCGACGACGGCGACAAGTTCCCGTGTCAGCCCTTTAATATCCGGTCCTTCGCTGCCGGGGGGCGTCGCCACCGACTGGGTTCGCATCTCCGCTACCAGTCGCTGCACGTCGCTCTCATGCGTACGGTAACCTTCGACCGCCTTTGCCAGGTTCGGTATCAGGTCATGCCGCCGCTTGAGCTGGATATCCACCTCCGACCAGCCCCGCCGCACCATGTGGCGCAGATTGATAAGACTGTTGTAGACCAGCCATGTCCAGCCAAGCAATAGAGCGACCAGAAATCCGCCGGCGCCGATAACCGGCGGCTGCCAGAAAAGGGTATCGATCATGACCACGCTCCAGGCGATACCGCCGCCCAGCGCCGCAATGAAGGCGAAAACCAGCCACAGCCAGTAGTAAAGCCGGTACCGGTTGCTGAGCTGCTTTTCGGTTTTCATGGATATTACGAACATCGGGGATTGCTTATCGTAAACGATTTCCGGGGCCACGATATCCTCCCGTTCGTGCGCCTGCCCCATCACGTAGAGTTCGATGTGCAGCGGCAAGGCAAACTCAATGAACCGGCGACGATGCGTCGAGTTGGCGATAGTCGTCGCCGGTCCTTTTCCGTAGTAGAGCGGGTCGTTGCGCGAGCAGGTCTGATTGAAGACGCTGTTAGCTTGAATATCCGCTTTCTCCGGCCGGATTCGGATAACCCCGGTATCGTCTTTCAGGTAAAACGGGTTTGTTGTCGTTTCTCCGGCTACCTTCTTCCAGCCGCTTTCGGTACGGGTGCGGGTCTGGGTATGGCCTTTCGAATCGGTATAGGTCTCGTGGACGGTCCGCTGCCAGTGCTCATCGACCTGCCAGGAGTAATGTACGCAACGGCTTCCGGCGAGGTAGCTGGTGAGCGGTTCTTCGCTCTCCGCCGTGCCTTTCAGCTCGACCAGCCCGATAAAGACTCCCTGCGTTTTCGAGGTCGGCACATCGTCGATGAGCCGTTTCTTCCGCAAGGCGAAAAAAGCCCCGGCCAGGCATCCCAGGGAAATCAGGCTGCCCGCCAGGATGATTATCAGAGAAACGGTCGGTTCCGGCATGTCCTCATTGTAAAAGACCATTCATTTCATGTCAAAAGATTCGGAGACTGAGCAGCCGGTTACTCTACTCCCGGTTAAGTTCGTCTATCATTCCCAGCATGTCGGTACTTTCGGGAATATCCTTCATCGAATCGCCGAAGTGATGGAACCGAATCAGGCCATCCTTATCGACGAGCAGGCTGGCGGGCATGCGCCCGAGTTTCAGCAGGTTGACTTTCTGGCCGTACGTTTTCGAAACGACGTGTTCCGGGTCGGGAATGCCGATGAACGGCATCTCGTTCTCCTGCCACCATGCGGTGAACGATTTCGCATCTTCGGGGCCGATAGCGATGACCTCGGTATGCCGTTCGGTATACTTCGGGTAATCCTGGCGCAACTGCGCCATGTGCGCCCGGCAGTACGGTCAGAAAAAGCCCCGGTTAAAAACGAGCATGACGTTCTTCGAACCTTGATAACCGGAAAGGCTGACCGTCCGACCGACGCTATCGGTCATGGTAAAATCCGGCGCCGCTTGTGCCTGTAATTTCTCTATCATCTCTCTCTACCTCAATCGATTTTTTCTGATTATATACTTTCAGAGGTAATAGCAGCATGACAAATGTCACTAACGAATCCGTCCAGCAAACCGGTTCATTACCCCGTTTTTTCAGGCTCGATTCGTTTTCGTTTTTTCGAAGGATTTCTTTATCTGTTTTTTATTCCGATGTTTGCCTTTCCTGTAAAGACGGGATATACTTTTGATGAGAAGTGACAGGGAGTGGGGTTTATGAAGCAGTATCGGTTGCCGGTTGTCATGCACGAACCGGGTGAGGATACGGAAAACAAATACATGGCCGAGATTCCTGCGTTACCGGGGTGCCGCGCCTGGGGTGATACACCGGCAGACGCGCTTGAGAATCTTCGGAGTGTTGCCAGTGAATTCATCCTTTCTTACAAAGAACATAAGCAGCGTCTGCCAAAAGAAGTCGAAGAAGCCGCTTACGAACTGGTTGGTCCCAAAGCGCCTACCGAAGTGACGATTTATCTTTGAAATACCGTGAGCTTGCCCGTAAGTTGAAGAAGCTGGATTGCGTTCCCGACCGTTATGCCAGGGGGAGTCATGTAATCTGGCTGAACTTACAAACCGGAGCCCGCACCACTATCCCCGATTGGGGCGGCAGGGACCTGAAACCAGGCACATTATCAGGCATCCTGAAAGACCTCGGTATCCGAAAAGAAGAATTCGATAAACAATAATCGGGAAAGAAGGCTCTCTGCGTAAACAACGAAGGATATTACGATGAATATCGAAACCCTCCCGGTTAACATAGAGTCACTGACTGAGTACTCATCAATTCCCATGATATATGAAGTAAAAGAGATGTTATCAATCGAGTTGATTGATAATGGCATCGGAGGGATTATATTTCATGAAGAAAATATAACTCCTTCTTTTTTTAGAGACTTCGACGTTTTGGACGGAGGTAAACCGACTCGATGGTTAAACAGTTTTAATGTTTCAAACTGGGTCATTTTCATAGTCCGAGAAAAAGGTGTTCCTCTTGGCGGGGCAACTGTGGTAACCCGTACTCCGGAGGTAAATATGTTGAAAGGAAGAGAAGACCTTGCCGTCCTATGGGATATCAGGGTAAAACCAGAATGCAAACGAACAGGAATAGGTACAAGGTTATTCCAGGCTGCCTCAAACTGGTCAAGAACGCAAGGTTTCAGGTACCTGAAAATTGAGTCCCAGAACATCAACACACCTGCATGCAGGTTTTATGTTAAGCAGGGTTGTCAGTTAGGGGAAATCAACCGTTTTGCTTATACAAACCCGGAATCTGTGAATGAAACCATGCTGATATGGTACCTGGATTTAAAGTCATAACAACAGAGTCCGGAATCAAGACGTCAGAATTTTAGAATTATCCGCATCACCAATCAAAGGGCTATTCAAAATCCGGTACTTTTTATTCGTATTCCAAATTGATAATAGTTCATTGAAATTTGCGTCAGGGGTAATCATAAGCCTTGCTAAGACATCGAACTCCTCAAGTTCTGTTGCAGATAAATAATCAAGCTTTCTATGAATATAGGAGGGTATTTGAAGATACAGTATTTCATGATTCATTAAACAATGAAAATCGTGAAATAGTGCCCTGGCTGCTGCGTGTAATCCTGTTTCACATCCGGCAAATGAGTACCTCTCAGGAAAAAAACTCCCGTTACGGATTCCTGTCCAAACTTCTGGTGCCCAATCAAACATGTCTTTCGGAATATCATACTGGTCAAAAGGGAGGAAATCCAGAAAACCATCTGAATCGAATGTGACCCATGCATGCAGCGTTTCGTTCCAGTATTGGTTTATCCAATGATCGCCGCTGATTTCGGAAAAGTACGGAGCAAAACCTGCTCTGACTCTGCACGGGATACCTTTTGATTTCAGAATTGAAGCCATAAGAATCGCGTTATACCTGCACGTAACAACAATCTTGTTTTCTACCTTTCTGTCTAACTGAAACCCTCTACTATCTAAACGCAGTAATTCAGCAACCATGGAAACGACATTCGGTAATATATCATCATCACAAACTAATCGATGCCAGGGAAATTCATTCATGTCTCCATATCGTTTGTCTTTATTGGCATTCGTGTTACCCTCTTTCAGGGTAACTCTATGAATTATCTGATGGTTTATCACATCCCCCAGACTTCGTATATCATCCGGTAACTCACGGAAAAAACTTTGATATGGTCCCGGATTCGTAAACGTGCTGAAGTTAAGATAGTATTCTTGTATTTCTTTATAGGCCTCTTGCAATATATCTTTTTAACTTGCAAAGATTTTGATGTTATTCCCAAGCTATGTAATGTGGTGAGTATAATGAAAAGACCACCGAATAATCAAATGAACATACTGCTCGCACAAATACCATATTAGAGTAACTAATATTTCGGAATAAATACACCCGAATCCTCCAGCCACGCTTCGAAATCAGGCTGTCCGGTGTAGCGGTACGATTTGCCGCCCTTCGATTCGTACAAGGCGCAGTTTACCGGGGAATCGTCGATAAGCCAGGTATTTTCAAAGGAGGCCAGTCCGAGTTTTTCGAGGGTGATATCGAACAACTTCCCGTTTTCTTCGTTTTTCAGCAATCCGTAATCGCACGAATTGACAATTTCCTGAAAGTAATTGTACAGCTTGTTCTCAGGCACGGTCACGATATTGAAAATATCCATGTTACCGGTGACGATGGCGGTTTTTACTTCGTTCCGCCTGAGCGATGAAGCGAAGCGTAAAAGAGGCTCGTTCAGTTTCATTGCCCGGACGCTTTCGATGAAGTATTCGGTCAAGGTAGTGAACGGAATACCGGTTGCCTCCGAAATCAGTAGATTTATCTCATTATAGGTGTAAACGCCCTTCATCCAATCGATAACGGTTGTAAAATCTCCGCCAAAGAGTTGAGTCGTGATAAAATCGTGAACGTCCGGATAGTCCCCGGCAAGATTGGTATAAAACTTATCGGTGCAGAGGACGCCGTCGAAATCGAAGAGAACCGCCTCAGCTTTCGTCATGATGTTCCTGCCATAATCATCATCCTCATGAACAGTTTACCATGAGTGTCGAGCTGCTTATCAGCCGAACTGCCATTACCGGGAATGCAACATCAATAAACGTAGTAACACTTTTTCAATGAAACAAGCGATTGTTACTTCAGTCTTGACAGCGATTTTGAACATATGTATCATCCATATACATCAATTTATTCAGTTGATAATAATAGTTTCAGCGTGGAACGAATTCCGATAAGGGAACGGGATTGACATTACAATTCATTGACAGGTTCGGAGTGCAATGGGGTTTTATGATGGAGGAAACCGTATGAAACAATATGCACTAATTTCGCAGCTTGTGTCCGCATTGTCGGACGAGTTAAAAACCCCTTACGATGAATTGATGAATTATCTCGTCGAACTCGGATATCTGCCGCAAAAGCAAGCGGTTAAAGACTTTGTGCTTTCGTTCAAGCGCGGACGGCAAGGTATCGCTAAAGTCAGTGCGCGCCACAGCGGAGAGTTTCGCGTTAAGTTTTTTGCTTGTGAAAACCTGCCTCACAAGTACTACGAAGCGTTGCAAAACGATATAGAGGCGCAGAACGAACAATACTGGAGCATGATAAATCCCAATCGTCCCGCGCATTTGAAAAACAAATGCGACGGTTGTGGCACGGCTTGCACGGGCGGCAATATGGGCTATTACTGGAAGTTTGAGAACGGTCGAGAGATTTTCCGTTGCGGAGCATATCCGATTCTTATTCCGAACATTACCGCTAACGACGTTCCGGAAGTAAAACGGCTACTCACTGAACAAGACAGGTATTTTAGAACGCTATGTACGTAAGGACATAAAGATAATCTGTCCACGTTGTAAGAAAGACGACCCGTAAAACCGGGAACTGTTTATAATCTGCGGCGCGCAAGTTTAAACGATTCCTGTGCAGCCCGGCGGCAGGATTCAATTCGGCGGGCATTACTGGTTCGTACTGGACAAGCAGGACGGCAAGTCGCCCATCATCATAGAAAAGTTATCGAAAAGCACTGCTTCGGCCTGTGTCATGACTTTCCTGCCATACCCTTTCATCCTTGAGATAAATTTATGTTAAATCAAAGGCAGGGCTGATTGCCCTGCCTTTCGCTTTCATTCAGTATCTCTTCGGAGTCCGGGGGTATTTTTTAGAGGCCGGGCGGGAGGACAACCCGCATGAAGTCTTCAGCCAGGGTGAACTCGGTTTTTTCGGCGGCCCTGAGGGCAAAGCCTTTGACGAAGTTCAGATTGCCTTCCACGGCTGCTTCATAGTTGGCGGGCGGGTTTTCCGGGTGGGTCAGCCAGTCCTCAATCTGGGAGCGATGGCAGCACCAGGCTTTCCACTTCGCGTCCCAGCAATCACTGATATCCACCACGTAGTTCGGGCTGTCCGCATTCCAGTACCAGACTTCCTTGACATGGTGGGGCAGCAACCCTTCCGCTTTCAGTTCGGGGAAGGAGTTGGGGGCGATGGCCATCGGCCAGGAAACCTCCATGACCATCGTTGCCAGGTTCCGGTGGTCGGGATTATTCATGTGCCTGGACGTATGCGGGTCATGGGTGCAGATTATCTGCGGCCGGTAGGTCAGGATAAGCCGGCAGATTGCCTTGCGCGTCTCGTAATCATCCTTCAGCCTCAGGTCAGGCTGGCGCATGAAAATCACGTCTTCCTCGGCAACTCCCAGGTATTTCGCCGCTTCCAGTTGTTCGGCCTCACGCCGTTTTATAAGGTCTTCGGCTGATATGGTCGGATCGGTACCGCCGCAGGACCCATCGGTCACCGCCACCAGGACGACTCTTTTTCCTTCGCGCGACCAGCGGACAATCGAGCCGCCGACGCCGCCTTCGGAATCGTGCATGTGGGGTGAAAAGGACATGGCATAAACCGGTTTATCTGACATATCTTCCTCCATTCAGGTATTTATATTTCAGTTCAGTAAGTATACCTCTTTGAATATGGCGTGTCACCTTTTTTCAAGCCGTTTACTACCAGATTACCATCATGGTACTCGTTCAACATCTGAAATAGTCAGGTAATTACATGGCAAGAAATTACCATGGATTTTGTCTCTGAAAAACAACAGACATAAAAAAGATACCGGTCATCATTGCCGGAATCTCCGGTTCTGTTCGTATTTCGTTGATACTGGCGTTGCCTGGTGACAGGTATGATATGGTAAAAAGAAAAAATATGATACAATCCGGAGAAGGAAAACTGTTCGGTGGTTCCGGCAGTTCTTCCATGATATATGAAGAACACGGGAGGATGTACCCATGCCGACTATGACAGGTAAGGATTTCGAGAACCTTGCGCAGCGCAGTCTGAATTATTTTCTGGCTACCTTCCCTTCTTTCTATCCGGCAGCGTCGGCGGACGTCGGAATAACCGAACAGGAAGAAGCATACACGTTTATCAAAGGGATATATACTGACGTTTTTCTAAACCCCTCTCGTTTGGGTTTCAAGGTTGTACCTGATGACAGCCTGGGTGACCGGCAGCAGAATAAAGACAAACCCGCCCTGGTAACCGATATTCGGAAAACGATTGCTAAAATGGAAGAATTTATTGCTCTGTTGTGGCGTATGTCCAGTCAGGGAGCTGCTGACGGTAATACGCTTGCGGTAGAAACCGGGGAACTGGATATGAAACCAGCCGGTATCAGGCAGCTTGCGGCTTTCGGTGTACGGACAGAAAAGTCCGAAAACGCTTATCGGTTTACCTTTCCGGTGAAAGTAAGCGGCTTGAAACTGCTCGCCCGGATATCCGCAATGAATGTAAACCCCGTACAGTACAATAAAGAAAAACCCTACCTTCTTTTTTCACGCGGTGTTTTCAGTCCGGCTGCACCGTGGACCCGTGAAGTTTTCGGGAACATGTTGGCAGACCGCCGGCCGTTTGACAGGCTTATCGATTTTCTCGAACAGAATGACTTTCGGCGTGTTGATAACAAGCCGTACAACAATAAGATAAGTCTGGACTATATCTGCTGTTACGGCAGTCCGGAAGATGAACTGAAAGCCGCTTTTTCGGAGCGTACTCACAGCGGTATCGAGGTGACATACGAGGAACTGAAAAAGAACCAGTTTTCACTCTCCCTCCGCCTACCGTACTATAAAGAAATTTTGAACAACTCAGGAAAAATGAGTGAAAAAGTAAAGCGGTTTGTTCTTGATACTACAAAAAAGTGCGATGGCTGCCGGTACTGTGTGCAGACCGATAAGACCGGGAAAAGGCCGCTGGCCCATGTAACGGTAGAAAATGACAAACTGTGTCCGTTTTACCCCGGTTTCAGTTACAACTGGAGAACGCTTGATGATACGATTGTAGATGATATTATCGGGATGCTGCAGTTTATCGATACATTGTTTTCAGACAGAAAACAACCGGTTGGATAGCAATATCAGTTGAAATGCTGTTTAAGGGTAATGATGCACTTAAAAAGAAATGTTACTGACTACTTCGGGAAATCGTGAAAATTCAGGATGTTGCCGTCCGGGTCTTTGAACTGAAATGACCGCGCCCCCCAGGGGTGAGTCGTCGGTTGATTCACTATCTCAATACCCAACGGCAGCAATCGTTTGTATTCGGCATCCACATCATCTACCTTGAACCCGATAAACACACTATTTGTGCCGCCGACGGACACATAACGGAAAACCGGATTTTCCCGTAACGGCTCAACGAAATCAAAGGAAAAGGTAACACCGCCGGCAACCAGCGATGAGTGTACCTCGTTGCCTTCCGCCGTGCCGCCGAAAACGGCTTTATAAAACGCTCGGAGTCGCAGTACATCTTTAGTAACAAAGCCGATATCAGTAAACTGAATGCTCAAACTCTACAAACTCCTTCTCATCCCCCTCACCCTGACCCTCTCCCGCGCCGGGGAGAGGGAATTTCCCATTGGTTTCAACAATGAAAAGAGCGTTCCCGCTGCCCCTGCCTTACACATCCTTCATGTACTTGTCTCCGGCGTTTAACGGTTCGCCTGACGTATTATTTTTCCCCGGAATACCGACGGTTTCGGGGATATAGACACCCTGCTGCCGGAGGTTTTTCTGTAACGCCGCATAGTCAACCTTGCGGGGCTGAATGCCGGCTTTGACAGCTATTGCCGCGGCCGTCCCTGCCGCCTGCCCGTAACAGATGCAGGGCGGGATAATCCGGAACTGCTGCTGGATAACGAGGTCGGTGGACAAACCCCGGCAGGCAACGAGCAGGCTGTCCGTTTTCTTCGGTACCAGGCACCGGTACGGGACGCAGAGCGTCGGGTGCTGATGGGAAATATCCCCGTAATCGTTACTGGCGAAGACGGCAATCGTATCTTCGAAGACTTCGTCCGAGACAAGGTCATTCTCGGTAAGGGTGTATTCGCCGATTACCCGGCTTCCGCCGTGAACGCCAAGCTGGGGAGCGGTCAGCATCATGAAACTCTTCTCGAAGCCGGGCATCCGCTTCTTCAGGAACTCGAGGGTAACCAGGGCTTTTTTCCGGTGATGGATATCCACCCGGGTGAGGGTTTCGACGTTCTTCGGGTCGCACGGTTCGGCTTCCGGCTCAATCAAGTGGAACCAGACCACGCCCTCCTGGTTTTGCAGTATTCCCTTGCTGAATCGCGGATGTCCTCCGGCGGCAACGCATTCCTTAAGCATCTCAGCGTGTTTATCCGGCTGCGAGGCGGCAAACTCTTCGTATTTTTTGATATCGACATTGGCAATCCACCAGACCATGGCAATCCAGGCGGAGTTGTATTTGTTGTCCTGGATAGCATCATATTCAGCCCCGGCGCCGATAAACATATCGCCGTCTCCGGTGGAATCGATGACGACCTTCGCCAGGATTGCCTGCCGGCCTGATTTACTTTCGAAAATCACCCCCCTGGCGGTATTTCTTTCCATTATCGGTTCGGTTCCCCACGAGTGGAGCAGCAGGTCGACGCCCGATTCAAGCACCATATCGTTCAGTTCGGCCTTCAGTATTTCCGGGTCGACGACCGCCGAATACATGACCCGCTTCTTCCCGATATCAGGGTCTTGCCGCACATAAAAATGAGCCATTTGGGCGTTGAGATAGTAGTTCACGACCTTCTCGTCGGTCGTTCCCCAGTCTTCCTTTTTGGGGTAAGACGCGCCGCCGCGTTTGTCCAGCCGGTCGAGCAACTCCTGGTTCAGGCCGTATATCTGCTGTTCGCCCTTAATGGTGCTGAGATTCGGGAAGATGTTAACCAGCCCTCCGCTGGCCATACCGCCCAGGTGCCCGTACCGTTCGACGAGCACCGTATCGGCGCCGTTGCGGGCAGCCGCCACCGCCGAGGCGAATCCTCCCGGACCGCCGCCGACGACGACAACATCCACCTCCCGGCACACCTTGATATCCCTGGCAGGTTCTCTATAGGTTTTGTTTACCGTTTTTACCATGTGAATTTCTCCTT
>CAYXEG010000061.1:0-5629 GCA_964463875.1 uncultured Dehalococcoidales bacterium | reverse complement strand
TACGAAGCAAGGAACAGTATCATCTTTTAGTATAACCCAAACGGTCAATATTCCGTATTTACCATAGTTTTTTCACCATTATCAGATATAGTATAGATTGAGTATGAATAACATTTAATGCCTGAATGATAGTTGACTTAGCGGTCATTATATCACAGGTTATGACATGCAATGATATATGAATGTTCCGGAGTCTGTTTCCCGGCGGACTCGTCAGAACAGAACCGGTTAACAATGGCGCGGAGAAGAATTATGTAAACAAAATACAGACCGGACAGCAGGAGGTTTTTTTGCTGTCCGGTCATATTCCGTTATGGCATGTTTACATAGATAGAGTTAATCTCGCAATAGATATCGAGAGGGCTGCGCCCCCGTTCTTTACCGAGTCCGCTTTCTTTCACGCCGCCGGAAGAAAGCGCTCCCATACCGGAAGTCTGGTTGACCCATACCGAACCGGCCTGTATCTGGTGGGCTGTCCTTATGGCTTTCCCGATATCCCTCGACCAGACGGTGCCCGAAAGGCCGTAGGTATTATCATTCGCCATGGCGACAACATCATCGTTATCGGTGTATTTGATAAAACAGGCGACAGGACCGAATATTTCTTCCCTGTAGACCCTGAATTCGGGCGTTATACCGGTAAGGACGGTAAAAGGAATATAGTAGCCTTTATCGAGCGGGGCGGGAAGCGGACCCAACTGCCCGAGCGCCATGGTGGCTCCCTGTTCCAGCGCCGAACGAATCCGGGCTTCGATGCTGTCACGGTGGACCTTGCTTACCACGGGACCCATCTGGGTTTTCTCGTCGAGAGGATTACCGACAATCACCTTCTTCGCCTCGGCGATATACTTCTCGAGGAATTCATCATAGACCTTTTCGTGGACGTAGTACCGTCCCGGAGAGACGCATACCTGGCCGGTGTTATTCGCCTGGAATCTGACCCCTTCCCTGGCTGCAAGCGAGGTATCGGCATCTTCCATGACGATGAAAGGATTCTTGCCGCCAAGTTCAAGATTCAACCGTTTTACATTCACGGCAGCCGCCTTCATGATGCTTTTACCGGCTTCGGTACCGCCGGTAAAATTCACCAGGCGTACATCCGGATGGGCAGCGATGGCGTTGCCGGTCTCTTCGCCGGGTCCGGTAACGATATTGAGTACGCCCGGGGGAATGATATCGGTCATTCCGGCAAGAATTTCCCCCAGTACCAGCGTTGTCGCAGAGTCTATGCTGGGCGGTTTGAGGATACAGGTATTTCCGGTTACGAGGCCCGGGGCGGTCTTTTCGGTACCTATCATGAGAGGGACGTTCCAGGGCGTAATGATGGCACAGATGCCGACCGGTTGACGGTGCTTGTAGCCGAGTTTACCTTCTTCCAAATCAAGAGCTTCCGCCCAGAGTGTCTGGCTTTCAGCGGCGGCTTTTTCGAAAGCCATGGAGCCTCCCATGGCCATGCCTCTCGCCTGAGAAATGGGAGTTCCGTGATTCAGGCAGTCCAGCATACCCAAATCAGAGGCTTTCTCACGTATCCTGGCAGCCAGTTGCCGGAGGGCATCAGCCCTTTTCTGAACGGGTGTTTTCGACCAGACAGGAAAGGCTTTTTTCGCGGCTTCGACCGCTTTTTCCACATCGGCGATGCCGCCACAGGCACAGGTAGCGAATTCTTCTTCGGTAGCAGGGTTAATGACAGGCATTGTTTTTCCGGATTCCGCTTCAACCAGTTTCCCATCGATGAGCATCTTGTAGTCAGACATTTTTCTCTTTCCTCCTTTTTTCGACACATATTTCCCCCGGAGGAACAGCGATGTCATCAACGGGAAGGCAGAAAGATAGAAATGAAGAACAGGAGTACAGGTGTACGATTGATATCGCAGCCATGGCATCTCCTTTCCAAATCCGGGAGGTATTACCGTTTCCTGTAATGCCCCTGGTTCCGACGTAATCGGAACACCGGTTGCGTTCCATATCCTGATTTCATCAGGACTTAGGCATACAACTCGGAGACTCTAAGCTTCCGATAAGGTATCATACTCACTATAATGTGTCAAGTATGTACGATTTCTCCTGCATAAGGATGTCATCCATTGAGGTAAATATCGGTCTGGAAATCAACCCCGATATTCCGTGTCCCAAGATTTCGGCATACACCTCTTGCATATTCCAGGTCTCTGCATTTTGCTTTCAGTTCGATGTTGTTCGCCATAGTACCGGCGTTTCCTTGTTATCCGCTCGTTCCCACTTGGACACATCGGGATGCTTTTTTCTTTAAGCTTGATAATTTGCTCATGATATCAGAAAATCACACTGAAGACAACCTCATAGAAGAACGGTTCTGTCCGGTTACCGGTTGACCGATACCAGGAACGAACAAGGCAACGAATACACCGGGTTACCGGGTGCAATATCGGAATTTAGTGACTTTCCGCCGGATTGTGGATATAATTTTTCTATATTTGGAAATAAAGAGGTATTGACATGACCGAATTTGAGACCATCAAAGAAATCCTGCCTTTCCTGATACCCCTGCTGTTAATTCAACTTGTTTTACTGATAATCGCCCTTGCCGACCTTATCAAACGGGAAAAGGTGCGGGGCGGTAACAAGATTATCTGGGCGCTGGTCATCGTGTTAGTAAATATCATCGGTCCCGTTCTCTATCTCTTCATCGGAAGGCAGGAAAGTTACGATGACGGCGATTAAAACTGAGAATCTGTCCAAGTACTACGGTACGGTGAAAGCTTTGGACAACCTGACGATGGAAGTTCAGGACAATGTGGTTTTCGGGTTCCTCGGGCCAAACGGCGCGGGTAAAACAACTGCCGTCAAGCTCCTGACCGGTTTTTCACGCCCGACCAACGGTAAGGCATGGGTCGCCGGGGAAGAAGTCGGCGACGGCAGTATGCGACTGCAATCGAAAATCGGCCTCCTTCCCGATGTCCCCGCGTTTTACGACTGGATGACCGGACGAGAATTACTGCGCTTCGTGGGAGAAATGCACCGGTTATCAGTACAAGAAATCAAGAAACGTACGGACGAACTGCTGGAAATGGTCAATCTGACGAAAGCCGGAAGACGGCGGGTCGGCGGGTATTCCCGGGGAATGAGGCAGCGGCTCGGCATCGCCCAGGCGCTCATGAACAATCCCCGCGTCCTGTTTATGGATGAGCCGACTTCAGCCCTCGACCCCATCGGCAGGCGGGAAGTCATCGAGTTAATCAGCCGTCTTAAAGAAACCTCCACAATTTTTATGTCAACCCACATCCTCTCCGACGTAGAACGGGTCTGCGATATGGTCGGAGTGGTCGATAAAGGACGGCTGATTACGATATCGACCGTCGCTGCCTTACGAAAAAAATACGCCCGTTCCGTTTTCGAGGTTGAGTTCATGGAGGACGCTCAGCCTTTCATGGAAACAATCAGGCAGGTGGAATGGCTGGCTGAACCTACTATCGTCGTCGAGCATGGTGCCCCGATTTTATACGTCAAAGCGGTAGATGTGGACCGTGCCCGCAGGGAATTCCCGGGACTGATTGCGAACAGCGGGCTGACCTTAACCCGTTATGAGATGAGCGCTCCGAGCCTCGAAGATATTTTCGTGGAAATCGTCAACGGTGAGGGCAACAGATGAAAGGCTTACTACCGCTCCTGAAAAAAGAATTTACCGAACAACTTCGGACGTATAAACTCGTCATTATCGGCGGCATCTTCCTGCTTTTCGCCATCACCACCCCTCTGACGCTGAAATATTTGCCCCAGTTACTCGAATTCGCCGGCACCTCCGGAATGGAGATAGTGGTTCCTCCGCCTACGGCTGTTGAGTCGCTGGTGGAATACGCGGGGACAATCGGTCAGATAGGGGTGCTGTTAGCGGTACTGATGGCGATGGGCAGTATCGCCAACGAACGGCGGCACGGCACGGCGGTTATCACGCTCAGCAAGCCGGTCAGCCGGGCGGCGTTCGTTAACGCCAAACTGATTGCCAACAGCCTGACCTTCCTTGTTTCACTGGTTGTTTCGTCTCTGGTGTGCTACCTGTACACCGTTTTACTGATAGAAGAGGCGAACCTGATGGCATTCCTCGGCATGAACCTTATCGTGGCGCTTTTCCTCGTTTTCTGCCTGGCGGTGACCGTTCTTTTCTCCAGCCTGTTCAGAAGCTCCCTTGCTGCCGGCGGCATTGCCCTGGCGGCGCTCATCGGCCAGGCCGGACTGTCAGCGATACCCGGCATCGGCGACTATTTTCCGGGTAAGCTGCTGAACTGGGGAAACGTGCTGCTCGCCGGTGGTGACACCACCTACTGGCCTGCTCTCATAATCACGGCAGCATTGATTGTCCTCTGCCCGTTCCTGGCGCAGCGTTTGCTCAGTCAAAGAGATGTTTGATGTAAGAGAGAGAGAACAAACCGTAAAACGGGTAAGACAGGAGGACCACGATGTCGTTACCTCATATTGAGATGAATCCTGAGGGCTTTCTCAACCCGGGGAAGATAATCCGGGGGTAACGAACCCCGGAAGGCAACGAACCGGTGTTTATCGAGTGTCCGAATCTGATTCGTCCCAGTGTTCCAGAGTCGCTCTCTCCCATTCACTGTTTATACCGGCATCTTCGACCCTTCGTGCCTGGTATCCTTCAATCAATTCCTGCCTGAGTTGTTCTTCTTCAAGTCTTTTCATCTTAATTTTACTGATTTTCATGGTAACCAATCCAATATAATACACTTTTATTATCCGTTCCGTTCCACCTGAACACGCCCGGCTTTCTTTTTCTTTACTATATACCGTATCGTAAGAATCACCGCCAGCACCAGTGCGGTCATAACCGCCAGGGTGAATACGGTGTTCATGGTACTATGATTCTCAACTATCCAGAGGATTTCAGCGAGAGGAAAGCCTGCCATATTACCGAGGTTCTGCACTGCCATGGCATCGAACATACAGTGAAGGATCAGCGGAGCGAAGAAGGTAAACCTGAGCGCCAGCCAGGCGAACATCAACCCGGCGACAAAGGTATCCGCCAATCTCCCGTATCCGTGATTAGGGATATGGTATAAAGCAAATATGATGGAAGGAACAAGTATATACGTCGCTTTCAACCAGAATGACGCCGATTTGTTTTTCACGAATCTGCTGACAATCAGAACCACCAGCAAGGGAATCCCCCTGAATATCACCTCTTCCCAGACCGGATTATGCCAGAGAGAAAATATTGCTTTGTTGGCTTTGCCTGTTAAATCCATTCCTTCAAGCCCCTGGGCTCCTGCCCAGCCGGTTAACGAGTTTATCAAAGCCGCCAGGCCGACGCTTGCCAGCATCCCCAGTATGCCGATGAGGGCGGCTTTTCCTAGATTTTTCCGGTACCCCAGGTAGACAAGTCCTGCACTATACGCGAGCAGTATCAGTCCGATGACAAGCCAGACCGGTATGTCTGCTGAGATGTTACCTTCCACTCCCGGCCAGAACAACAAGAGGACTGAGGTGGAGCCGGTGATGAATCCCGATTCGATAAACTGCCCGAGCGTAGCAACGACGGGAATGAATAAAGTGACGAATACAGGTACATGAAAAAAAGGATTACCGGATACGGAAATAAGCAATTCTTTCAAGTAACTGAATGCTCTTCGTATCGTTT
>CAYXEG010000060.1:10435-16318 GCA_964463875.1 uncultured Dehalococcoidales bacterium | reverse complement strand
TCGAACCGGTCGAAATCCTCACCATCGACACCAAAGACGAATATATCGGCATTCTCAGCGAACTCCTTTCCAGGCGCCAGGCAAAAATGACTGAGATGCATAATGACGGCACCGGCAATGTCCGCCTGGTCTACCATATCCCCACCAAGGGGCTTATCGGCTTCCGGGGCGCGTTCCTCACCGCGACCCGCGGCGGCAGTGTCATGAATACCCTTTTTCTCGGCTTCGAACCCACCAAAGGCGAAATTCAGAATACCCGCACCGGCGTCCTGGTTGCTTCCGAGGAAGGATTTGCTATCACCTACGGCCTGAATAACGCCCAGGAACGCGGTATTACCTTCATCGAACCCAACACCCATGTCTACGAGGGAATGATTGTCGGAATGAACCCCCGCCAGCAGGATATTCCGGTCAACGTCTGCAAAGAGAAAAAGAAAACCAACATCAGGTCTTCCACTTCCGATATCGCCATAAAACTGACGCCTCCCACGATTTTCAGCCTTGAGCAGTCAATCGACTTCATCAATAACGACGAACTCGTCGAGATAACGCCGGACAATATCCGCCTCCGGAAAAAACTCCTGACCTATACCCAGCGTCTCAGGGCCGTCAGCCGGCAGGAATAAGATGAGAAAGCAATAAACTTGTATCGTACACCGATTCATGTAATACTGAAAAAGTGACTGAACTCGACCTCGTATCGATACTTCTCATAGCTGTCGGTCTGGCCGCGGACTGCTTTGCCGTCACCCTCAGCGGCGCGTCTGTTAAGAGTTCCTTTTCCCCTTTACAGATTCTTCGGACCGCCCTGACCTTCGGTCTCTTCCAGGCCTTGATGCCGGTGCTCGGCTGGCTCCTCGGGAAAACCGTCGTAGAGTTTATTGCCGATTTCGACCACTGGATAGCCTTCGGTTTGCTCGGATTCATCGGCGGTAAAATGATATGGGAATCGTTCAGGAAAGCCGAAGACGCCCCGAAGGCCGATTTCACCCGGGGATTCCTTCTCTTTACCCTGGCCGTCGCCACCAGTATCGACGCCCTCGCCGTCGGCCTGACCTTCGCCTGTTTCGAAGTGAACATCGCCCTCGCCACAGGAGTAATCGGCCTCGTCGCCTTCCTAGTAACGATTATCGGCTTCGAGTGCGGTAAAAAACTCGGCCAATTCGCCGGGAAACGGGCCGAGACTATCGGAGGAATAATTCTCATTGCTATCGGGATAAGAATTCTTGTTATCCACCTCTTCTGTTAAAAAAGAAAAGCCGGCTTGTTCTGCCGGCTTCTCCGTGGACAACTATTTCTCTTAGTCGAAAGCCTGCTCCACTTTCCAGACTTTCCAGACATTTCCAACCAGGTCGGGTGACGGCTTCAGTGTCGCCTTGCCCGGCTTCCATCCGGCGGGAGTCGCTTCGGTTCCACCCGCTGCCCTGACAAGCTGGAACGCCTGTATCTGCCTCAGCGATTCAGTGATGTTTCGTCCGACCGAAGGCGTCAGTACCTCGAATCCCTGGATGATTCCGTCAGGATCGATGATGAACCGTCCTCTCGTCTCGACACCGCTGTCCGCGTCGTAAATCCCGTACATTCTGCCGATGCTGCCGTCCTGGTCGGAAAGCATCGGGAACGGGACATTCTTGTTTATCATCTTCGATATCTCGTAATCGTTCCACATCTTGTGAACGTAGATACTGTCGACACTGACCGAGAAGACCTCGACACCAAGTTTCTTCAGTTCATCGTAATGAGCGGCAACTGCCGATACCTCGGTCGCTCAGACAAAAGTGAAATCACCCGGGTAGAAACAGAGCAGTACCCATTTACCTTTATTCTCCGACAGGGTGAAATTCATGAATTTCCCATTGTGATATCCTGACGCTGTAAAATCAGGCGCCGGTTTTCCTACCTGTACCATCGGTTTCTTCTCCTCAGCAGTAATCGTTCCAGATACCGTACCGGTCGCCTCTGCAGCCGGCTTTTTAATGACAGGCCTCTGACATCCGGGTTTAAACTCTTCTGGCATATGCACTACCTCCTTACCCTTCTACTTCCATTATACGACCCATTATCAAATCATCCCGCCCGGCATAAGTTTTATTGATTCGAAAAAATTGATTGCGACACGCCGACCCGATAGTGACAAATTTGAGACAAATTGCTGCCATGAGAAGAGGTTACTTCTTACCCTTTTTCCGTCGGGATACGTGGTATTCGATTGCTTTGGTAAGAAATACCGGCAGACTTGCGTCATACTGCTGAAAAAACAGGAAAAAGTCCCGGTTTTTGCTGTATGCCCGCCCGACGGCAAGAACTTCCTCATCCGTGTAGTGACGGAAATTCTCCAGCCACTGCCGCCAGATACTTATCTGTTCCTGGATGGCTTTGCTTTTATATCCTTCACCCATGTTTGTGTAGATTGCCTTGAATTTCTTCCCGCCTTCCGCCTGTAACTCGACGAAGCGTTTATCACTGCCGGGCGGCGAAGCAAACCCGTTTTTTTCATTCGATGGTTCCGTCGCTGAAATACCACTCTCTCCGCTAAACTTTTTTCTCGGCTCTTCGGAAAATCCCTTGAAATAGCGACCGATTTCCTCGATTACATCCGGATTCGGGTTTTTCATGGTGGCCTCAACGGTCTCCAGCAGCTTTCCGATACGGTCTTTCTTCGCCTCTAGCATCGTCTTGTGATAATTCAGCGCCTTAAAAATGTTGAAATCGCCGCCGGTCACTATCTCCCTGATTTCCTCCAGCGGGAAACCGTGTTCCCTGAAAAAAAGAATCTGTTGTAAAATAATAACAGCTTCATCGTCGTAATAACGGTAACCGTTGGCAGCCCGTTTACCCGGTTTGAGCAACCCTTTCTCGTCGTAATAGTGGAGGGTTCGAACGCTCACGCCTGCGTAATCGGCCAGCTTCTTTATCGTAATCATGGTACTTTCAGTAAACTATAACGCAGCGTCACAGTCAAGACTGAAACAGAAATAATCAATCCCGGATTTCACGCAAACGGTTTTTCGGCAATGAGCTGGTATTTTTCAGGTATCTGAAGTAAAATGAGCTGGTATTATTCGCCAGGGAACAAGTATCCGGAGAGAGGGTCGAAGACATGGCAACAGGTTCGAATGAAAGCGGTATGGATGCCTTAAGGCGGCTTTCCCGCCAGACTGCCAGCCTTGGCCAGCGGCTTCAGGAAGAAGAAAAACAAAAGGCGGAATACGAGAAAAACATGCAGGGCGTCATGGCCGGCCTGCGAGGTATCAGTTTCTCGGTCGCCCTCAATCAGTTGAAATCGATTGCCGACCCGGAAATCTACGAACGGGTTTCGGCAATGGAAGCGCAGCCTGATTCGAAAAATCTCCGCCGGCTTATAACCGAAATAACCCGTTCGCTCGAAAGGTCCGCCGCAAAAGCTTCCCGGGACAACCCGGAACTGGAGTCTCTGACAAATACAACCCGTACCCTCGCAATTCTTATCAGCCTGCTCTTTTCGCTCCAGTGATTGGATATAGTCCTTTTCACCCGACCGACAAACGAAAACGGACCGGCTTGTAACCGGTCCGTAACATTGTCCTCGATGGGCCTCGAACCCACACCTTTCTCCCTGTGACTGGAGATGCTCTGTCCGCTTGAGCTACAAGGGTATTCGGTTTGTAACCAATACACCTGTATTGTACCAATGTCTTACGTGTGTGACAATACGCATTTCAACCCATTCACCAGGACATTTATACCGATATTCCCGGTGCCGCTTTTTTCTTCCCTGCTTATCTTACTCCATTTCCTTGATGACGTGCTCCTCGACAATCCACACCTGCGACTGTTTTATGTCGGCGAATTTTTGCCCGTCTTCGGCCAGAAACCTCCCTTCATCCGACTGGAGATACTTCATGGTATTGAGATATGATTCGACATCGTCATACCACATCTCCACCACCCCGTCTTCCTCGAACTGCATGCCGGGAACCTCCACCAGGTGATTCTGCACGTACCTCCGTACCCCCGGCATGTACTTCGCTGCCAGCGGCCCGTGAGTTTTTTCCCAGTACGTGTAAAACTCGGCCCTCGTCAGTTCCGGCTTCCGCCTGGCGACAACGATTGACTTAATCATGGTTCTCCCTCCGTTTTTTTATTCGCTGAATGACAGATTATACCCCTTCAGACTGTGGAAAATAAACCTCCTTTCGGTAGACCTCCGGCCGGATTGGCTATTTGTGTATATATTTGTTTCACAAATTGATATTTCCCGAAAGAATTATTGGCGCTTGACAACGGCAAAATACGTATGATATAAACGTCTATCCTGATAAGCATCGTGTAAAAAAATTAACGCAATTTTTACTGAATAGTTTATTGACAAAGGGTAAATCGCTGTGATATAAACCTTGAAAGCGTGCTGATGGTACGGTGCGGACAGTAGCCAGACCATCGCGAAATCTTGGTAAAACGATAACGGCGTGTCTTTGCGCTGCCAGTAATGAAAGGGATGAAATGCGTGCATATTTAATCAGAAGACTATTCCTGATTATCCCCACCCTCCTCCTGATTACCATCCTGGTGTTCCTGCTGGTAAGGTTTGTCCCCGGCGATGTCATCGACATGATGCTTGCCCAGATGTCCGAGCAGTCCGGTATGGGAGCGGAACTGACCGCCGACTACCTTCGTACGGCACTCGGCCTCGACAAACCTCTTCTCACCCAGTATGGATTATGGATGGGATTCCTTCCGAATGATGAAGGAGTTTTCCGCGGCGTCATTCACGGGTACCTCGGCGATTCACTCTGGAAGAACAAACCGGTACTCACCGAACTCTTCGAACGGTTACCGATTTCGTTCGAACTTGGCATCCTGGCAATGTTCACCGGCTGGATTCTCGCCATGCCTCTCGGCATCTACTCGGCTATCCGGCAGGATACCTCCATGGACTACATCGGCCGCAGTTTCGCCATCGTCATGCTTTCGGTTCCCGGCTTCTGGCTGGCGACCATGGTTATCGTCTATCCGTCAATCTGGTGGAACTGGACACCCTCGCTTGAATACATACCCTTTACTAAAAATCCCGGAGGAAACCTGTTACAGTTTATTCTCCCCGCCTTTCTTATGGGGCTTCAGATGTCCGGTTCGCTCATGAGAATGATCCGCACCATGATTCTCGAGGTCATGAGGCAGGACTACATCAGAACAGCTTACTCGAAAGGCCTCTCCGAAAGAGTCGTCATCATGAGGCACGTCCTTAAGAATGCTTTAATGCCCGTCGTCACTATCGCCGGTATGATGCTGCCTGGTCTTATCGCCGGCGCGGTTATTATCGAGCAGATTTTTTGTCTGCCAGGGGTCGGCCGCCTTACCTTCGAATCGCTTACCCAGAGAGATTATCCCATTATCTCCGGTATCAACCTGGTAATGGCGACTACAGTGCTGGCATGCAATCTTTTAACTGATATTACTTACGCCTGGCTTGACCCCAGGGTACAGTATCGATAGGAGCGTAGAAAATGGCCGATATTTCAATGGCGCCAGCTGCAGCCGCTGCAAAAGCGGTGCAAATACGAAAAAAGAAGAATCCGTTCATTGATTTCTTCGTCAGGCTTATCAAAGAAAAGCCGCTCGGACTGATTGGACTCATCATTGTCATTGCGTTCGCTCTGCTCGGAGTGTTTTCCGAGTTGCTTGCTCCTTACGGATACAATGAAATCATCCTTCGCGACCGGCTCGCCGGGCCTTCGATTGAGCATCTTCTGGGATGCGATAACCTCGGCCGTGACCTGCTAAGCCGGATTATCTTCGGAGCCCGTATCTCCATGGTCGTGGCCATTGCCGGTTCCATCATCTCGACGATTATCAGCTTCCTCGTCGGTGCTATCTCGGGTTTCCTCGGCGGTAAGGTCGATA
>CAYXEG010000060.1:9671-10425 GCA_964463875.1 uncultured Dehalococcoidales bacterium | reverse complement strand
GCCCCGGTCTCATGCAGGTTGTCCTCGTCCTCGGTGTATCTCAGGGTCTTGGCGGTTCTTCCCGTATCACCAGAAGCGCCGTTATCAGGATTAAAGAAGATGTCTATTTCGAAGCGGCACGGGCAATCGGTGTTCCGACATGGACTATCATGATGCGCCACGTGCTGCCTAATATCATGCCTATCATCATCGTTGGTTTCTCGACCGGTCTTGGCGGATTCATCCTCGCCGAAGCATCCCTGAGCTTCCTCGGCTTCGGTATCCCTCCGCCGGTCCCGAGCTGGGGCGGCATGCTGAGCGGTACTGGTCGTCAGTACATGCTGCAGGCTCCCTGGATGGCTCTCTGGCCCGGTCTCGCCCTGGCAGTCGTTGTCTACGGCGTGAACATGCTCGGTGACGCAGTCAGAGACCTGTTCGACCCGAAACTGAGAGGCGGTCTCGGCCGCTACGGTGGTATGTCTCAGGAGAAACTGATTAAACTCGCTGAAGAGAAAAAAGCTGAAATTGCCAGAAAACAGGCTAAGGATTATAGTGATTAACAACCAGTGCGTTGTTGTGTCGACCAGGCTCGTTTGAGACTTGGTTAATGTTAAAGAAACGAGGTGACCTGAGATCGCAGAGAAAATTATCGAAATCAAAGACCTCAAAACCTATTTCTACACGGAAGAGGGAGAGGTAAGAGCGGTAGACGGGGTATCCTATCACGTCGATAAAGGTGAATCCATCGGACTGGTAGGGGAAAGCGCCTGCGGTA
>CAYXEG010000060.1:0-9661 GCA_964463875.1 uncultured Dehalococcoidales bacterium | reverse complement strand
TCATGCGGCTGATTCCCTATCCGCCCGGCATTATCGTTGGCGGCCAGATACTGTTCAAAGGTCAGGACCTGCTGCAAGTCGCTGAAGAAGACTTACAGAAAATCCGTGGTTCCCAGATAGCCTTTGTCTTCCAGGAGCCTACTACCTCACTGAACCCGGTGCTTACCGTAAAGCTTCAGCTCTCGGAAACACTTGAACTTCACCGGGGATTAAACAAAACCGAATGTCTGGAAGAAGCGGTTAAGCTCATTAAACTGGTAGGTATTCCCGACGCCGATCAGCGGGCCGAAGATTATCCGTACCAGTTCAGCGGCGGCATGCAGCAGCGTATCATGATTGCCATGGCGCTTGCCTGTAACCCTGACCTGATTATTGCCGATGAACCGACGACGTCGCTGGACGTCACCGTCCAGGCTCAGTTGCTTGAACTGGTTGACAACCTGAGAAGTCAATATGGTACTTCTATCATTCTCATCACCCATAACCTCGGTGTCGTTGCCCGGTACGTTGACCGCGTCAATGTCATGTATGCCGGCAGGCTGGTTGAATCCGGTCCCACCGAAGTCATATACGGACGCCCCAGGCACCCGTATACCATGGGACTGATTCGCTCTGTTCCCAGGCTTGACCTACCCCGAAAACGAAAGCTCTACGTCATCGATGGTTTACCTCCGCACCTGGCTCATCTGCCGACAGGCTGTGCGTTCTCTCCCAGATGTAAGTTCGCCATCGATAAATGCCATACCGAGCGCCCTGAATTGATGCAAATCGGGGAAAATCACTTGTCAGCCTGCTGGAGACATGCAGATGATGAGATTTTTAAGAGGGAAGATTAATGGCAGCTAATACAGATTATCTAGTCGATGTAGAAAACCTCAAAATGTATTTCCCCGTTCTCGCCGGTGTCATGCGAAAAAAGGTTGCTGATGTAAAAGCAATCGACGGGATTAGTTTTAAAATCAGGCGGGGTGAAACACTCGGTCTGGTGGGTGAAAGCGGATGCGGTAAAACCACCACCGGGCGAAGCATCCTTCAACTGTATAAGATTACCGAAGGAAATATTACCTTCGACGGTAAAGACGTCACCAAGATGAAAGGTAATGCCCTGCGTAATATGCGTAAGGAAATGCAGCTTATATTCCAGGATCCATACGCATCTCTTGACCCGAGAATGACGGCCGGTGACCTTATCGGTGAACCGATGCTCGTTCATAAACTCGTGAAAAAAGGGCCGGAATACCGGGAGCAGGTTGCCGAATTGCTCCGCCTCGTCCAACTCGAACCTTTCATGGCAGACCGGTATCCCCATGAATTCAGCGGCGGACAGAGACAGCGTATCGGCATCGCCCGGGCACTCGCCACTCGTCCTGAATTGATTATTTGCGACGAACCGGTCTCAGCTCTCGACGTTTCGATTCAAACACAGATTATCACCCTCCTCATGAGACTTCGTGAGGAAATGAACCTTACTTATCTCTTTATCGCCCATGACCTTTCCGTCGTCCGCCATATCAGCGACCGTGTCGCCGTCATGTACCTCGGAAAGATTATGGAAATTACCAATAGTGATGAATTGTACGATAACCCGCTTCATCCCTATACACAGGCGTTACTGTCTGCGGTACCGATTCCCGACCCGGTCGTTGACCGGCAACGGAAACGTGTCCTCCTTACCGGGGATGTACCGAGCCCGATGAATCCTCCGTCCGGATGTAACTTCCATCCCAGATGTCATATGGCTATCGACATCTGCCGGGAACAGACTCCGGAATTCCGGAACATCGGTAACGATCATTTTGTAGCCTGTCATCGGGTATAAGCTGTAGTTTTTGTTAGAACCAGAACCAGTTGTAAAACTCCCGCGGTTGATGGAGAAGGGGCAGCTTTATCCAAAATTCATTGCATTCTCCCCGTATGGCAGTGTATAATCCGGTATTGATTGTTTAATTATCTATGTCTAAAGCTAAACGTAAAAGATTAGAAAAAGAAGCCGAAAAACAGGCAGCAACCGGCCGTGAAGAAACCCCGTCAAGCGGAAAGCGCGTTATCGCTATCGTTGTAACGGTATTCGTCGCCCTGATTGCCCTGATTATCGGGATAAACCACTATTTCAGCGAAGACCAGAAGTTCTACCGTATCAATGTCATTCAGGTAGATGATATCTCGGTAAGCATGGATTACTTCGTCAGGAGATGCTTTGCCTCCGGTATGGACCCGATGAGTGCCCTTACCGGTATGACGAGAGAACTCATCCTTAAAAAACAGGCTGAAATCAACGAACTGACGATAAGCGACCAGGCCGTCGAAGCCAGGATAATGGAAAATGCCGCCGGCGAGTCGGGAACGATAAGCCAGAGCGAATTTAAGGAATGGCTCCGGCAGCGCCTGAACGAAACCCGGTTATCCGAAAAAGAATACAAGGATATCGTCCGCACGTCCATGATTTCCGAAACCTTCTATGATGCCATCACCCGGATAACCCCGACCACCGGGCAACAGGTCTACCTTCACGCTATTGTTGCCGATACCCAGGCTGATGCGGAAAAGATAAAAGCCAGAATCGATGCCGGTGAGGACTTCTCCGCCCTGGCAACCGAACTCTCGCTCGATTCGGCAACCCGTGAAACCGGTGGAGATTTGGGCTGGGTTCCCCGCAGTGTTGCCTTCGAATCACGCTACGATACCCTGCTCTTCGAACAGCTCGAAATCGGCATCGTCAGCGATCCCCAGGCCTACTACGATACCTCATCGGGTGATACCTCTACGGCGGTTACCCGCTACCTGCTGTTCATGATTTCCGATAAAGCCGAAAACAGTGCAATCGATGAAAAGTACCACGATGCCATCTACTCCAAGGCTTTCGAAGCCTGGGTCGGAGAAATCATGGCCGATTACACTATCAAGTACAACGGCATTAAAAAAGGGTTCGACTCGGAAACCTACACCTGGATTAACTGGCAGATACAAAAAATGACCAGTCAGAAAAATGAAGAAACAACCGAAACAGAAACTTCGAACTGACAACAAAGGTTTACTGCATGATAAGGGTAAAAAACTTAGTTAAGTATTTCGGCAAGCGCCTCGCCGTCAACAATATCAGTTTCAACGTCGAAAAAGGTGAGATTGTCGGTTTTCTCGGCCCCAATGCCGCCGGTAAAACGACCACCATGCGTATCCTTACCGGCTACCTGGCCCCCACAAGAGGCGAAGCCTGGATTGCCGGGAACAGCCTTCAAACCAATTCGATAGAAGCCCGCAAGCATATCGGCTATTTCGCAGAATCCGTGCCCCTCTACACCGATATGACCGTCCGTAATTATCTCGACTTCTGGGCAAGGCTTCGCGGCATGGATAAATACACCGCGAAGAAAAGAATCGGTGAAGTCATCGGCATCTGCCACCTCGAAGAATACGTCGATACCTATATCGGTAAACTCTCGAAAGGCTACCGACAGAGAGTCGGCGTCGGCCAGGCAATTATCCATGAACCGGATGTCCTGATTATGGATGAACCAACCGTCGGTATCGACCCTATCCAGGTAGCCATGACCCGGCAGCTCATCAAGCAACTCGGTGAAAAATGTACCATCCTGCTCTCGACTCACATTCTTCCCGAGGTCAGTATGACCTGCGAGAGAGTCATCATCATCAACGACGGTAAAATAATCGCCGAAGATAAAATAGAAAATCTCTCTACCTCGGTAGGAACTTCGAAACGGATTCGCCTTGAAGTCCAGGGACCCTCTGACATGGTCGCGAGAAACCTTCGTCAGATTCAGGGAGTCGGCTCTGTTAAAGCTATCGACGAACGTCACTACCTGATAGAATATCCGGCCAGTCAGGATTTACGCAGCAAAATCACCGAAACCGTCGTCAAAGGAGGCTGGACACTCTTATCGATGGAGTCGGTTGAGATGAGTCTCGAAGACGTATTCCTTAAACTTACCAGCGAAGAGGACGGGGAAAAATAGTGAAGAACACACTCGCAATAGCCCGTAAAGAATTCATGTCATATCTGTCATCACCGATGGCCTACATCGTCGTCTGCATATTTCTTGTCCTTTCCGGCGTGTTTTTCAGTATCATGACGACGTCCTACAAAGACGCCACCAGCCTCGTCGGCTTCCTCCAGTGGGGCGGTATGATGCTCCTCCTCCTGGCAGCCGTCATTACCATGCGCCTGATTTCCGAAGAAAGGAAACTCGGGACGCTTGAACTCCTCCTCACCTCACCGATTCGTGACAGCGAACTTATTATTGGCAAATTTCTCGGCAGTATGACCCTTCTTGTTATCATGCTCGGATTGACCATCCTTTACCCGGTTCTTCTCAATATTTTCGGTGACCCTGATATCGGTATGATTTTTTCAGGATACCTGGGCATATTCCTCCTCGGTATGACCTGCCTTGCCATCGGCCTGTTCGCTTCCACCCTTTCGGCAAACCAGATTGTCGCGGCGGTTGTTGCCGGGGCTATCCTTTTCGGACTGTGGTTCATCAGCCTGGCCGCCTCCTATGTCCCGGAAGGACTGGCAAATATCATTAATTACCTTTCTCTTCAGTATTACTATACCGATTTTCTTTCAGGAATTATCGATACCAAAGGGATTGTCTACTATCTCAGCGTCACAGTCCTCTTCCTCTTCCTGGCCATTCGCTCAATTGAAAACAGCAGGTGGAATTAAATGCGAACGACACCTCCTATATATAGTTACAAGGGATTGATTGCCGGACTAGGGCTGGCGGCGCTCGTCATCGGTGTTGTCATTCTGATTGCTTTCACATCGCTGCCTGACCTGACCGCCTGGATAATTCTCGCCCTCGGCGTCCTCCTGCTCGTCACCGCTGTGGTACTCGACTATAACCAGGTAAAAACCGCCGTCACCGGCAGGCGCGGCCGTTTCAGCGCCGGCAATACCGTGATGGTTTCCGTCTTCGTCGGCATCGTTCTCGTCGTCAATGCCATCAGCTACAACTACTCCGGCCGTTACGATGTCACCGAATTATCCCAGTTCACCCTCACATCGCAGACACAGAACTATCTCGCCGAAATGGAAATCCCGGTCGACGTACTCTGCTTCTTCACCCCTACTGACCAGTACGGTATCGGTACCTATGCGACAAGCCTGCTCGAAGAGTATAAGAACCATACCGATTTACTCAATGTTAAAGTGGTAGACCCTGACGAAAACCCTGACGTAGCCAAAGACTATAACATCAGCCAGTATCAAACGGTTGTCTTCGAAAGCGAACTTGGACGCCGTTCGGTTTTACCTTCCGAAATCTATCAGCAGGCGGAACATTCATTTACCTCCGCCATTCTTGAAGTCACCGGCTCCGTTCAGAAAACGGTCTATTTCCTCACCGGCCACGGCGAAGCCACCATCGATGGCGAATTTGCTTACGCCGCGTTATTGCTCATGGATAACCTGTATAAAGTCCAGACGCTCGACCTGATGGCCGTGCAGCAGATACCTGACGACTGCTCAGCTCTCATTATCGCCGGCCCCCGCCAGGATTTTACCGCTCTCGAAAACAGGATTCTCCGTGACTACATCGATAACAAGGGCAGGGTTCTCCTGCTCGTAAACCCCGGCTACTCCACCGATGTTAAAAACCTTCTGGCTGACTACTACATCGATATCGAAGAAGGAACAATTGTCGATCCCGGCGCCTACTACTCCGTTAAATCCAGCCCGATTGTTCCGAGAACCCAGAACGTCTTCAGCCTGACCGAGACGTATTTCCCCGGCGCGGCCTCCCTGGTGCCGAACGAAGCGGCTCCTGATGATATATATATGGAACCCCTTTTATACACCAGCGCTCTCTCCTGGGTCGAGAAAAATTTCGTCCCAGGTGAAGACCCGGCCTATAACGAGTCGATTGAAAAACTCGGCTCCCGGGCTATCGGCGTCCTGCTGATGCAAGGTGAAGTTGACGAATCGGGTCAAATTTCCGAAGAGACCGCCAATATGATGATTATCGTCGGCGATTCTGATTTCGCTTCGAACCAGCATGTTTATAATGCCAATAATGCCCATCAGTTCCTCTATCTCGTCGAATACCTCACAATGGGCGAACAACTGGTAACGGTCGAACGGAAAGTTCTCCCCTACCGCAGTATGGTAATTACCCAGGACCAGGATAACCTCATTAAATTCCTCAGCGTCGGCCTTATGCCGTTCCTGGTACTGATGGCCGGGGCTGTTATCTGGTGGACAAGAAGGTAATCGGTCCGCAACATCATGGAGGATAATTCTTGAAAACTCAAAACATCCTGATTCTGCTTATCATTCTCCTGCTGACAGGCGGTTTTTTCTACTTCCTCAATATGCCTGACCCGCCGGAAACAGCCGAAGTTCAGCAGTATGTCTGGATGATTGAAATGGAAGACATCCGCCACATCACGCTTGAACTTCCCCGTGAAGACATGAAAGAATCATTCTTCATGGACCGCTCCGATGAAAGTAAGTTCCCCTGGTTTTTCGATAACGAAGAAAAATCACCGGTCGACAGCGTTCGCTGGGGCGGAGGCATTCCCCTTCTTCTCAGCGGTCCGGGCGCCGGCAGGATTATCGCGGTGGACGCCTCCGACGAAAAACTGGCGGAATTCGGCATCGCCAATCCGAAAATGGTCATCACCCTGACCCTCCTCGATGGCAGTGTCATGACCATCAACGTCGGCGACGCCACCCCTAACGCGGCTTACTACTACGTTCAGGCACCGAGTACCCGCGACGTCGCACTGGTAGACTACACCTGGTATGATGTCCTGGCAAAGCTGGTGCACGAACCTCCCTACGCTACCACCGAAGAGTAAAAACCCCAGGAATGACAAAAGCCCCGGATATAAATCGGGGCTTTTTTTATAAGCATGGATTTCTCTAATTCTTCGCGCTCGAAGGCAGGTATTTCTCCCACTGTCTCCGTACTTCCGGTATATGCATCGGGATATGGAACAGGCTGCCCGGATTCGGCCGTACCGGCTTCTTCAACAGTTTCATGCAGGCTTCCTCCGGAGTCCTGCCCGCCTTGGTGCGGTTACAGGGAACACAGGCGCTCACGACGTTCTCCCAGGTGTGCTGTCCTTTCTGCGAGCGCGGTATAACATGGTCAAGGGTAAGATTATGCGTTTTCTTGCCGCAGTACTGGCAGGTAAAATCGTCCCTCTTGAATATTTCCATCCTCGATAGTTTCCGCTCGACATTGTGCGGGCGCTTTATCATCCTCGAAAGACGTATCACCGAAGGCACAGGAAATTTCCGGTCAACAGTATGCATCATGCCGGAACCGTCCTCCAGCATTTCCGCTTTATTCTGATAAATCAGTACCATTGCCCGTTTCGCCCTGCAAATATTAAGAGGCTCGTAGGTCTGATTCAGCACCAGAACAGGAAAGTTTACCATCATTGAAGTACTCATACTTTTATATGGCAGGTAAGGCTATTGTACTAAATAGGCTGCCGCCGTGCAAGCGAAGGGCCGGGAACCATCTGATGAATGTATCAGCCGGTGATATAGTTCGGCGCCTCGATATTGAATATCATACTGATGGTCGGGTCGATGAACCGTGACAGTATCGGCGCGTCAAGCTCGTCAGTACCGCAGTTGGTCGTTACCACCATCGGCAGCCGGGCATTATAGCGGTAATTCACCACCTGGTACAGCTTCTCCTGCGCCCAGGGTGTTGTTGTCTGCTTGCCGAAATCGTCGAGTACCAGCAGCGGAGCATTCTTCACGCTCTCGAAAAGCCGGTCATAGGATATCCGGCTTTCCGGGCTGAAGGTCGAACGAAGATGGTCGAGAAAATCCGGCACCACGATAAACAGCGCCGGATGGCCGTGCTGGTACCGGTAATTCACGATTGCCGCCGCCAGGTGCGTCTTTCCGCAGCCGTTCACTCCCTGGAGCACCAGCCAGCTATCCGGAGCCTCGGCGAATTCACGGGCTATCCGCAGCGCTTCTCTCAAATTCTCCCGGTAAACGGCTTTGTCCCGTTTCCAGTCGAAGTTCTCGAACGTCATCTCCTGCTGCCGCTTGAATTCCGGCGCCCAGGCATAGGTCATCACCGGCGACCTGTCATCGAAGGCACACAGACGGTACGGGAAAGCATCAGCCAGGCGCGTCCTGATCCGTTCGTCGAGTTCATCAATCGGCACAATGGAGATAATGACCGTCGGAAGTTGGTTGGTATACCGGTGAGAGATAAGCTGCTCGAGTTTCTCCCTTGCCCATTGCGTGCCGGACTGCGCTCCCAGGTCATCGAGGATGAGCAGCGGCGCGTTGCGAACCTGCTCGAACAACTCATCGTACGGAACGTCACTGTTGGGATTAAAGGTCGAACGCAGGTGGTCGAGTAAATCCGGTGTCGAAATATAGAGAGCGTGGTCGCCCTGCTCGATTCGGTAATTGGCTATCGCCGCCGCCAGGTATGTTTTACCGCAGCCGCTCGGGCCGGTCAGAACCAGCCAATCCTTCGGCTCCCCGGCAAAAACCCGGGCGGCTTTCAGAGCCTTCCGGTAATCGGCGATATCTCCCGGATTACTCCTCCTGCCGTCAGCATTCAGGGAATCGAAACTTATATCCGCCAGCCGGCCGAGGTTGCTGTAGCGGCGAAGGTGCGACTTCCGCTCCGAAGCCGAATCGCTCCGCGTGCAACTGCACGCCACCACCCGGCTGTAGTCAGGTCGTCCGTCGGGTAACAGCGGGTGCACGAACTTTGCCCCTTTGCATATCGGGCACAGATTTTCTTCCGGTTCTTCTTCAGCGCTTGATGAGGTGGTCATACTTCTGGTTTCGGTATTTAGCCGGATTTGTTTGATTATCTCTCCGATGTGTTCCATCACCCCTGCCTTCTGCAGACCAGTTCTCCAGGATTTTATCGATATACCGCCAGTTCCGCTTGTTCAGGCTGACTGCTTCCTTGATGGCATCCCGTATCCATGATTCCGGGTACGCTTTCTCAGCGTCTTTCAGCCAGTCTGCTACCATCGGGCTGAGCATGCCCACGTTTTCTTCGTAGAGCTTGAAAATATCCGGTAACTTTTCAGCAACGCCGGAAGCCGGTTTTTTGCTTACCCGGAGCCCCTTGATTTCGAGGTTGCCGTCCCGTATCTTTTCTATCGCGCTCCGGTCGTTCTCCGTATTGAGAAAAAACAGCCGCTCGCTCTCCCCGTCCCGCTCGAAGTCGAGCCCGATTATCGTTCCCCGCTCTTCTGCCTGTCCGAGCGCTTGCCCCAGAATCCCGGAAAATTCTTTTCCGTCTTCCCGGAGCGATTCCCTCATACCGCTGTCGGTATGCAGTTCCCGGTAAGAAACGAACCTGGGATAGCCCTTCTTTTCATATATCAGTCTAACGATATGTAAAGTTAGCTTCAACTCGAAAATATCGTTAATTTCCGGCATCAGTTGACTGAAAAACAGGTTAGGTACCGAGGTAAACTGCATTCGTGCCGGAAACCCTTCGAACTGCTTCATAGGACGCTCGGTTCCTGGTTCGGAATATTCTCGAATCGTGAATATTTCATATTGGACCTCAGGCTGATTGTCCCGGTCGGTCCGTTCCGGTGCTTGGCGACAATGATATCGGCCAGCCCTTCCGGATAATCTTTATCCGGAAACTGGTTTTCCCATTCTTCCCGGTTGTAGTAGTATTCATCACGG
>CAYXEG010000059.1:0-16571 GCA_964463875.1 uncultured Dehalococcoidales bacterium | reverse complement strand
AGAAAGGGGGACGCATCGAAACAGGGGGAAAGATTAAAAGTTAAGTACAGGTTCTGCCGGAAGCCTGTCTCGACTCATCCCGAAGTAACGTGAGTAGCTATCGGCGTTCCCGAAATCCGAAAAAACCGGTTCCGTTTCTGAAAAAACACCCAAAAAAAACGAAAACGAATCGAGGCTGAAGCGGGTCCGCTTCAAAAAACTACTCCGGTAACAATGCTGATGAATAAACCGGGAAATGTATAGCGTAATGCTAAAAAAAGTCCTATAATGTAAGAGTGGTATTTTGTTTCCAGTAAGCTGCTGACATGGATTGAGGCTTTCTCACGGGGCAATTTCACTAACGATAGAGTCGTTGTGAGGTAAGCCGGCACCAAACCGAAGCTGCGTAAAATTCCTAAAACCTTACTTCAAGCGAATTGTCACTGAATTCAGGCATTCAATACGGAAGTATCGAAACGGAGAGTGTTTGAATACACGGTAAAACCCGGACTTAATACAGCACTAAGGAGGTCAGGGTGGAATTAATAATATCGAATATCGCCGTGCACGATATCGAAGCCGGCGCTGTTATAGCGGCTGTCTTCGAAGATTCCGAACCTGCCGATACGCATATAACTGCTCTCGATAGTGCCCTGGAGAATCACCTCTTCCGTCTTATCGGCTCCGGCGAAATCAAAGGAAAACTCAACCGGATTACCCGGATATTTACCCTCGGAAAACTTCCCTTCTCAAGCGTCTTCACCCTTGGACTCGGTAAACGTGCCGAACTGACCGTCGACCGAATTCGCGGCGCTTACGCCGAAGCCTGCCGGACTATCGAACAGCAGGATATCCGTACTGCTGCTGCACTTCTTTTCGAAAATTCACCCGTTCCGGTAAAAGAAATTGCCCGGAGTATCACCGAAGGCGCGCTCCTTGGTACCTACACCTTCCGCCACCATGTCACTAAAGAAGCCGAACACGGCAAGCTGGAAAACCTTTCGATTGTTGCTCCCGGTTCCGCAACCCTTTCCCTTCTCGAAGAAGGCAGGAAAACGGGCGAGATTATCGGCAAGGCCGTCATTCAGGCGCGCGACATGGTGAACTCGCCGGCGAATTTCATGACCCCGACTATCATGGCCGTCACCGCTAAAAACATCGCCGCCAAGTCCGGCCTCAGCCTCGAGATTCTCGAAAGAGAACAGATGGCCGAACTCGGCATGGGCGGGCTTCTCGGCGTCTCGGCCGGTACCGAACAACCCCCGAAATTCATCGTCTTATCGTATAACGGAAACACTTCGTCGGATATCGATATCGCCCTCATCGGCAAGGCGATAACCTTCGATTCCGGAGGGATTTCAATCAAACCTTCAGCCGGTATGGAAGAGATGAAAGGCGATATGTCGGGAGGTGCGGCTGTCATTGCCGCCATGGGGGCAATTGCCCGGCTGAAACCGCAGGTCAACGTCCTTGGAATTGTTCCCGCCACCGAAAACCTGCCGAGCGGTAAAGCTCTCAAACCGGGCGATGTAATATCCGCTATGGGCGGCAAGACCATCGAGATTATCTCCACCGATGCCGAAGGCCGTCTGATTTTGGCGGACGCCATCGGCTATGCCCGCCTGCGGGGAGCAAAACGAATTGTCGATACCGCTACCCTGACCGGAGCTATGGCCGCCGCCCTCGGTGATGTCTGCTTCGGCGCCTTCTCCAACAACCAGGAGTTGGCCGAAACCGTCATTGCCGCCGGCCAGGAAATCGGCGAGCGTATCTGGCAAATGCCAATGTATGACGACTACAAAGAACTCAACAAGAGTGACGTAGCAGATATTAAGAACACCGGCGGCAAATACGCCGGCTCGATTACCGCCGCTCACTTCCTCGGCGAGTTCGTCGGGGATGTCCCCTGGGTACACCTCGATATTGCCGGCATGTTTCTTTCGGATAAAACCCGGAATTACACCGTCAAAGGCGCCACCGGTGTGCCGGTACGGACGCTGGTTAACCTCGTTATGAACCTGGGAAAATCATAAACAGGGAGGTACCTGCCTGATGAAAATAAAATGGCTTGGACACTCGACGTTTGTCCTGATATCCGGAAAAGGGACAAAACTCCTGACCGACCCTTATGACGCGGTTTTCGGCTTGGAGTACGGAAAAATCGATGAGTCTGCCGATATCGTCACCGTCAGCCACGACCACGGCGACCACAGTAACGTGGCGGCGGTAAAGGGTCACCCGAAAGTGATTCGGGACACGGCTCCCGGCGAGGTAAAGGGAATCAGGGTCAGAGGAATCGAAACCTGCCATGACGATGCCGGCGGCAGCCAGAGAGGCGCCAATATCGTCTTCTGTTTCGAGATAGACGGGCTCAATGTCTGCCATCTCGGCGATCTCGGCCACACGCTGACCGCCGAACAGGCGACCGCTATCGGCAAGGTCGATATCCTCATGATACCGGTCGGCGGTAACTTTACCATCGACGCCGGTACGGCTGATTCGGTCATCGAAGTACTTAAACCGGCCGTTGTTCTTCCCATGCATTACAAGAACAACCGTTGTTCCGAATTTCCAGTAGCCGGAGTCGAAAGTTTCACTACCGGAAAAACGAACCTTACCATTGCGGGTTCGAGTGAAATCGATTATAAAGCCGGAGAACTGCCGGCTTCGACACAGGTGGTGGTACTGAAGCCTGCCAAATAGCGGGCTGGGCAACCTTTTGCAAGGATGATTGAACGAATTGAAATGTGACGCTTCGGAGTTTGTATTCCAGGCACCGGCGACGATATCGAGAGCGCGGCGAGTGCTGATAAAGCCGAGTGCGGGGTATAGCGAGCCTTATCCGGTGACGACCAGCCGCGACATGCTGGCGGCAATTATCCGGGGAATCAGGCAGATAAGCGATGCTGATATCCTGATACTGGAAGGAACCCGGGGCGGCGAGTCAATCTACCCTGTCTATCAGTCGCTGGGCTACGATTTCCCCCGGGTGTTGATGCTTGATGTCAAAGACTGCATCTGGGTTGAGGTGGATAATCCTCTCACCAAACCCCTTGTGGTACCGACTTTCTGGGTACCGAATGTTATCCTTTCCAGTGACTACCTTATTTCGGTTGCTCCCCTGAAAGTCGTCAAAGACATGGGCAGCCTCAGTATTATGAACATGCTGACTCTCCTGCCGGCTTCGAAATACAGCACCGGCGAACTCACCGGCTGGGAGACCCTCCACAGCCAGGGAATTGAAAGGGTGATTACCGACCTGTATTTTACCCTGCCCTTTGACCTCGGTATTGTCGAGGCCCGCCAGAAATTCACCAGCCGGGATGAGTCCGTCTACGGAGACGCTGAGGATTACGGGAAGATTTTCGTCGGCGAGCCGTACGAGGTCGACCGTGAAGTAAGTGACGAACTTGGTATAAAAACGGAATACCTCGACCTCATCGATGAAGCCAGAGCCGATTTGGATGTCTGAACACTGCTCGTTCAGTGAATCACTTCGAAGCCGGTATATGATCCGGTAAAGGCACTATGACTGACTTCCGTTTTTGTTACCCGGGCTCCGTGCGGCCCTTCCTTCAGAAATTCCAGGAGTGCCTCAAGTTGTGTGGAATCCCCCTCGGCGATAACTTCGACACTCGTCCCTCCGGGAAGGTTGCGTACCGTGCCGGTCACCCCCAGTTCCCCGGCTTTCTTTTTCGTGGCGAACCGAAAATAGACTCCCTGGACCCTTCCGTGAATGATGGCATGAATAGCCGCTTTTGCCGGCATAGTGCTGACTCCTCTGGTGGAAAATAGAAGCCGGCCGGTAATCAGGGTGATACGCCGGCCGGTTTTCTCTTTATTATCGACGGGGTAATCACCGGCCTCCGGTTAACAGAATAACCGGAAGGAGCCGGAAAATGCTAATCCTCGTCTTCGTCCCTCTTTTTCCGTTCCTTGCGGATGACTTCGACCGTCATCGGAGGAGGGATGATATTCGTGGAAATACCTTTTTGTTTGACATCTTTTTTGGCTTTTTTAGCTTCGCGTTTCGGTTTATCACTTTTTCCCAAAGTATCACCTCCATAGTACTGCTGGAAAGCAGCGTTTCCTTCCATGAAGTGTAGCAAAGCATCTTTCTGATGTAAAGAGTCAGGACAACTTTTCCAGAGCCTGCCGGGCAGCTTCGGATTCGGCCTGTTTCTTGCTCTTGCCCGAACCGCTGCCCAGTACTCTCTCATCGAGCCTGACTTCGGCGTTGAAAACCTTGCTGTGGTCGGGGCCGTGCGTACCGGTGATATGGTAGGAAGGAATGCGTTGTTCCTGAGACTGAAGCAGTTCCTGTAATTTTGACTTGTAATCAATCATTGCGGGCTTACTGAGAGCCTTTTCCCATTCTTCCGCCAGCAGGTGGAGAATCAGCTTTTCCGTGACTTCGTACCCTTTATCAAGGTAAACAGCAGCGATGACCGCTTCCATGGCGCAGGCAAGGTTGGCGGTTTTCTGCCGTCCGCCGCTCGAGTTTTCTCCTTTGCCGAGGTACAGGTAATCGCCGAGGTCGATGTTGCGGGCAATTCTGGCAAGGGTTTCCCTGCGGACGAGAGCGGAGCGTAACCGGGTCATTTTCCCTTCATCGAACTCAGGGTTATCCCGGAACAGCTTTTCCGCTACTACCAGGCCGAGGACGGCATCGCCGAGGTATTCCAGCCGCTCGTTCGAGTCAATCGAGTTTCCCTGGTTCTCGTTGAGATAGGAACGGTGAACCATCGACTTCTCGAGAAGAGAGATATCGGCAAACCGGATACCAAGAACCTGTTGCAGTTGTTCCAAATCTGACAAAAGCACGCTTCCTGCTTGTTTATTTCAATCCAAGCATAATCACTAATCGATGGCCTGTCAATGAATTTCTTATGATTCTCTCCGGTAAATTTTCGGATGGATGCAGTCGAACAAAAAAAAGGAGAGCGTCTGCTCTCCTTTTCAGTTTCGCTTTCGGGGCACGGGTTTTACCCCGTGCCTTTTCGCCGGATACTAGTACCTGTTAAGGAAGGTGTAATCGTTGGTGTAGAGGTCGATAGGTCTCTTGGTTTTCTCACCCAGTACCAGGCTGATTGCGTCATCCAGAGATGAAGCCAGTTTCTTAATCATGTTCATTTTCTTTCACCTCCTGTTTTATTGACGTTATAAATATGACTAACTTTGTCAATAATATTAACAAATTTCAAATCAGCAAGAAAGGACAAATATCACAAAATCGGGGAAAGTGACCTTGAGTATCAGGAAGCTTTTACATTCGGTGCTTTTATTGCTTCAGGGCTTTACCGGTTCGAACTTTGTTTTCTCTATAATCATGGTAACACTGGTATTGTTCACATGCAATCCGCACATATACGTAAATACGTTTTCGCTGTATCGTGTAAAACAATGAGACGGATGCATTCATGTTTTGCGCATTATGTGCAAGCGATGACCGAAAGCGTCCTGTGCTATAATCGATTATATGAAGATACTTGGCATAGAAACCTCCTGCGATGAAACAGCCGCCTCCGTGGTTGAAGACGGCCGTAGAATTCTCTCGAACAGGGTTGCTTCCCAGGTGGAAATTCATGCCCGGTACGGGGGTATCGTTCCCGAGGTAGCCTCACGCCAGCACATTCTTTCTATTATCCCGGTCATCGAAGATGCCATGGAACAGGCAGAAACGGAATGGGGCGATATCGATTGTATTGCTGTAACCTGCGGCCCCGGTTTGGCCGGTTCGCTGCTCATTGGTGTCAATACCGCCAAGGCGATTTCGATGGCAAAAGGTATCCCGCTTATTGGTGTCAATCACCTCGAAGGCCATATTTACGCTAACTGGATATCGGGAATTGGTTTCGAACCGGAGTTCTCGATACTGGCACTCATCGTTTCCGGAGGACACAGTGATCTTGTCCTGATGCGAAATCACGGCGATTATGAGATAACCGGGCGGACCCGTGATGATGCTGCCGGTGAAGCCTTTGACAAAGCGGCCAGAATTCTCGAACTGGGATATCCGGGCGGCCCGGCTATTCAGAAAGCGGCCGAAAACGGCAAACCGGTACTCAAACTACCCCGTTCCTGGATACGGGGTACTCGGGATTTTTCCTTCAGCGGTATCAAAACAGCGTTGTTGAGGCTCGAAGAGAGTAACGGTATTTCGGATCGGAATGATGCTGCGGCAAGCTTCCAGGAAGCGGTGACCGAGGTACTGGTCGGCAAGGCTATAGCGACCGCCGAAGAGTTCGGGGCGAGGCAGATTATCCTGGCCGGCGGTGTTGCCGCTAACCGTGCTCTGAGGGAACGGCTGATTGCTGAGTCGGTCCTGCCGGTTTTCGTACCTGATTTGAAGCTCTGCACCGATAATGCGGCCATGATTGCCGCTTGCGGATATTTTCGTTTTATATCAGGGAAAAGGGATTCTCTCTCACTGGATGTTCTCCCCGGCCTGAAGCTGGCCTGAAGCACACCGGGCACATCTGCCCTGTGTGCAGTAGTTCCGATAGATGTAAATCATCCCCTGCTGACGAACGGCTGTGTTCAGAACAGACTGTTCCAGACCGAATTGTTTCGCCATGTGGCGCTCGAGGGAATTTTCAGGAAGTTTTGGATACTTTCGGTACGTTGTCATCAAACTTTCGCGATAGGCTGTTACCTGCCCGGATATCTCCGCGTAAAGGAACGGCAAAAGGATATTAACAATCATCACCGAAGCGCGGCTTTTCCCGATGAGTGAGATGCTGCCGGGGAACTCATCAGGTGTTGAAGCGGTAACCAGTCCGGTTTCCAGTTTCCGGCAATCTTTGAGGGATTCGATGGTTCCGGCTGCGTCGAGGATACCGTCCAGCAGTCCCCGCTCCCGGTAATTGCTGAGGACGACGCACATGGCATTCAGCCGACGGAGAGGTGAATTAACCGGCCGTATCCGGAAAAACTGCCACTCCCTGGCGGAAAGTAGAACCGTTCCGTTAGAAAGTTGCCAGATTTTTTTTAGTTCTTCAATGTCGGATGGGCTGATGCCGGAGGAAGTCAGGTGGTTTGTACCGTTTCCTTCGAGAAATCCGGCTGCTCCGAAGAGTTTCAGACGGAGGGTTACTAAATACTCTTCCTCAGAACGCTGGCGATTCCGTGCGATTTCAAGCTCTTTCAGGGATACAAGGGAGGCGAGTTTTTCGAATGGTTCTCCGTTAGCGGAATATCCGAGGGCTTTCATTATCGCCCGATAGAGCGTTTCGCCTTTTCCGTAGTTCCTGATGTCCCTGGTAAACCCGGCCGCTTTTTCGAGGAACCGTTCTTCTCCAGCCTGGTCCAGTATCGACAGGAGCTTTTCCCGGTGTTTTCCCTCGGCTATTCTCGAGCAGGGGAGCCCTTTAATGCGGGACGTATCCGGTCCTGCCGGCAATGGCAGGTGTTTTTTCAGGTTCAGAACAGGGATTTTATCTCCGTTCTGAAGTGTGGTTTCTTTTTGTGTATCCGGTTGAAGGACAACGTGGAGCATGACCGAGTTGTAGCGGGCGTCGAGGTGGTGATGGTGGGCATGCCAGTCCCCCGGTTTCAGGTGAATTTCGACATCGCCTTTCAGAAGACTTTTCCCCGATTTAACAACGGCGTCTTTAAAATCAGCTCCCTGAATATCGTTCGGCCGCCCGGGATAGAGTACCCGCAGACTGCGGCCGTCTTCGGTGCGCATTTTTTCATCGTTGATGCACTGGTAATGCCAGAATTCCCTGAACCAGGCTTCGTTCAGTTCCGGTATCAGATAGTTGATGGACTCAGAGTCTTTTTTCATTTCCGTTTCTACACTTTACCGTGTAATTAGCCTCCTGCTGTATTGCGGTCGAAGAAAAAAGAAATGTTACCCTGGATTGTTCTTGTCAGGAGTGGTGGCGTCGTAGGTAAAGCCGGACTGGTCGGCAACAATGGAGAGGAGGGTAGAGGAAACTCCCCGCGGACGGTAAAGGCCAAGTTCCCATTCGCTGATGGTCTGTTGACGGGTGCCGAGCTTCTCTGCCATCTCCTGCTGGGTCAGGCCGAGATGTTTTCGCAAGGCTCTGATGTTTTCGTTATCCCAGGTTTTCCTCCCGGCATCATAGTGTTTCATGACATAAAATTTTACACGGATTAGTGTACAATGTCAAATATCGTAACAGCAGGTACTGTTTACTTATGGTTGACAAAAATGTCATCGCGAATGAAGTGAAACCTGTCCCGATTTTGAGGTTGTCCTAAAAATCCCACTTCGAAAATATAAAGTGAGGCAGACGATGCAGCTTCTCCCTTTCGTAAAGTCGCAGACTCGCGATTTATCGGAGGGAGATTGAGAGGGATTTAGAATTTTTGATCAACTACCATGTTCTCGTACCTGCCAACCAATACCAAACGGTATGAAAATGTAACTTGATGAAAACGGGGGAACTGCCTTCCTGCCTTCGAGAATGAACTACGCGTACGTCTTTACTACCCAGTCGATTATTTTCCGGGCAATACTGAGTTCGGGAGGAAGGTCCGGGAGTTTATCGAGGTCGAACCAGTCGGCAGCGGCGATTTCCACACCGTCGACTTTTATTTCACCGCTCTCGTAGTCGGCGATGAATCCAATCATTAAAGAATTTGGGAACGGCCAAGGCTGGCTTCCCAGGTAGCGGGGGTTCTTTATTCGGATACCTGTTTCTTCGAAGACTTCCCGATGAACGCATTCCTCAAGAGTCTCACCGGGTTCGACGAAACCGGCGACGATAGTCCGCATGTTACCCCTGAACGAGCTATATTGAGTCAGCAGTAACTGTTTGCCTTTGAGCACGGCGGTTATGGTTGCCGGAGAGAGCCGGGGGAAACTCATGAAGCCGCAGGCCGGGCATTTCCTGGCCCGCTCGCCGGGGACATACTCCGTCGGCCGGCCGCATCGGCCGCAGAACTGGTGGGTCTGGTCCCAGTTTACCAGTTGGACAGCTTTGCCGGCGATGAGGTAGATATCTTCATCGAGAACCCCGTAGGCTGCCCGAAGATTCATGAACTCCGTTCCTTCGGGTGCCCGAACGTTCGGAAGAAGTTCGGCTGAAAAGCACGGTTTACCATCGAGCAGCCCGAGGTATTGCCTTCGCAATGGTGAAAATCCGGCGTCTTCAGGTCTGTTGAAGAGAGGAACATGGAGATCGCTGGAACAGACCAGCAGGTTGCCGGAGCTGAAACAGAACCAGTAAGCTTCGCCATCGCACTCCGGGTCCGGGTCGATTCCGTATACATACCGCCGATAGATGCTGCCGGATTCAAGCATGGATATCACTCTCTTCTGAAAATCGATGATTTGAAACTGTTTTCTCCGGAATTATACCACAGGCTACATCATCATCGGTAATTCGACGTAGGGTAACTGCATCTGTTTCTTCAGGTCGGTCGCATTGCGGGGAGCGTAACCCTGCCAGTGATTGTTGAACTGGGCGAACATCAGCTTCGCCCCTTCGGCGGAAGCTTTCGCCATCCCGGCTGCCAGTTCCTTCAATTCCTCTTCGGAGTAGAGGTACTTATAGCGGGTTTCGCCATCGCCTTTCCACCAGTTTTCCCGGTTCCGGCCATGAAAGCGGAAATACGCCATGTCCGAGGTCAGGGGGACACCGGGAGCAATCGAGGTACCGAACTTCGGTTCGTCTATCTCGACCCAGCAGGCGTTGTTTTCTTTCAGCAGAGCGGTCGTACCTTCGTCGTCCGTCCAGCTTCGGTGCCGGAGTTCCACCGCTACCCGGTAATCGCCGAACGTCCTCATAACGGCGCCGAGTATCTGCCGCCCGAAGTCATCATTCTTGAAACTGGGAGGGAACTGGGCCAATAACGCTCCCAGTTTACCTTTATCCGCTAACGGTGCGATACTCCTTCGGAAAAAATCGATATCCTCCTGCGAAATTACCGCGTCCCGGCCAGTGGCTTCTTTGAACATTTCCGGGTGGGTAAACTTCTGCCAGAGTTTTACCGTGAAGAGGAATCCATCCGGTGTCCGTTTTGCCCAGTTGAGGGCATATTCCGGGTTCGGCGGGCGATAAAAGGAACTGTTCACTTCCACTGTATCGAAGAACCGGCTGTAGTATTCCAGTTCATCTATTTTCCCGGGCGGGTAAAAGTAGCCTTTCCAGGTTCCTTCCCCTTTCGGGTAAGACCATCCGGAAGTTCCGATGCATATCTTAGCCATAATACCGTCCTCGTTTCAGTGATTATAGAATATGGTTCTTCTTTTGTCATCACAAATCTTATCGTCAATCCATCATCACCGAATATCATAGTCAACTCTTAAAATGATACCCGGTGCAGCAGGTAGTCTTCGAACCCTCCATTAGCGCACCATAGTTGAGAAAGTCATTATAATATACGGGAAATAGTCGTGTGAGAGGAAATTTGGACAATAAAACTATCATAATCAGGAACGCTACCACTCATAACTTGAAAAATATCTCTGTCGATATTCCGAAAAACCGATTTGTCGTGGTTACCGGCGTTTCAGGATGCGGTAAATCATCTCTTGTTTTCGATACGATTTATACCGAGTCCCAGCGGCAATTGATAGAAACCTTTTCCTCCTTTGCCCGGAGAAGACTGCCGAAACTATCGAAACCGGATGTCGAAGAAATCAGCAACCTTTCTACTTCTATCATAATCAACCAGGAACGAATGGGCACTTCCATGCGAAGCACCGTCGGCACGGCATCCGAACTCTATACCTACCTGAGACTGCTGTTCTCGCGATGCGGAGACGAGTTTATCGGGCCTTCATTCATGTTCGGATTCAACCATCCCCTGGGGATGTGCCCGGAATGTCGCGGTATCGGGCAGGTTTTCAGACTTGACATCGATAAGCTTATCGACAGGGAGAAAACCCTTCGCGAGGGGGCTATTACTCATCCTCATTACAAGGTGGATACCTGGAACCATCGGGAACTGCTGGGTATTAACATGTTCGATGCCGATAAAAAACTCAAAGATTTCACTGACGATGAAATGAGAACGCTTCTCTATGCTGAGAGTATTCCGGTAAAAAGAGAACATGGACATACGGTTTACTCGAAATATTTCGAAGGAGTTGTCACGAAACTGGAACGGATAGAGTTCGGCAAGGCTGACTTCGAATCGGAACCGGCACAGGGTATCGGCAAGGAATATTTCATTTATAGAGACTGTGAAGCCTGCGGCGGGACACGAATTAATGAAAAAGCCAGGAGCGTGAAAGTGGCCGGGAAGACTATCCCGGAACTGGTGAACCTGGAATTGACAGAACTTGACGCATTTATTGCCGGTGTCGAAGGTGACATTGCGAGACCAATCGTCTCCAAAATGAGACAACTGATATCGTATCTTATTGATATCGGAGTCGGGTATATTTCATTGAACCGTCCGGTAGCTACGTTATCCGGCGGTGAAAGCCAGCGCTTGAAGATGGCTCGACAGCTCGATTGTAATCTCGTCGATCTGATGTATATTCTGGACGAACCGTCTATCGGGCTGCATCCCCGTGATACCCGTAACCTGGTCGAAATGCTGTACCGGCTGCGTGATAAGGGAAACAGCGTCCTTGTGGTCGAGCATGACCCGGATATCATCATGAGTGCTGATTATGTGGTAGATATAGGACCTGGTGCGGGAAGTTATGGTGGTGAGATTATTTACACCGGTACGCCGGAAGGCCTGTTAAAATCGGAAGGACTGACCGGACAATATCTGGGCAAGAATGACGGTAACAGGTTCTACAGGAAACCATGGTCGGATTTTTTCCCGGTGAACAATGCTACCGTTCACAACCTGAAAAATATATCGACCCGGATTCCGAAAGGTGTTCTGACCTGCGTGACAGGGGTCGCCGGTTCGGGGAAAAGCAGCCTCGTTCATGATGTCTTTCTTCGCGATAATCCGGAGGCGGTAGTTGTGGACCAGTCACCAATCGGACGGTCATCACGGTCGAATCCGGTTACCTATATCGGGATATTCGATCTGATACGGAAAGAGTTCGCAACTGCGAACGGGGTTGATTCCGGTCTGTTCAGTTTCAATTCGAAGGGCGCCTGCCCAAAGTGTAAGGGATTGGGTGAAATCAGTGTTGAGATGAGTTTTCTCGACGAGGTGAAGATTCCCTGCGACGAATGCGGCGGGAAGAGATATACCAATGAAGTTTTGGAACTAAAATACCGGGGAAGCAGTATTTTTGATGTGTTGAACCTGACTGTTCAGCAGGGGCTTAAACTCTTTGAAAACACGAAGATTTACCGAAAACTGGACCTGTTGAACGAGGTTGGTTTGGGGTACCTTAAACTTGGGCAGCCTTTATCTACGCTGTCCGGCGGAGAACGCCAGCGAATAAAACTGGTATCGGAGCTGCACAAAAAAGGCAATATCTACGTGCTGGACGAACCGACCACCGGTTTGCATCCGGCCGATGTGGAACGCCTGATTGCTATCATTCAGCGCCTGGTAAAAAACGATAATACGGTCGTCGTGATAGAACATAACCTGGATGTAATCAAGCATGCAGACTGGATTATCGACCTTGGTCCGGAAGGCGGAGCTAAAGGCGGGTACATTCTTTTCGAAGGCGTTCCAGAGGACCTGGTCAAATCAGGCAAAGGTTTTACCGGACAGTACCTGCAACAGAAACTGAACTCCGGACGCTAGGTCATCAACTCGAAGCATTCGAATATCGTTTCAAACTGGCCTTGAAGAACAGGGCGGCAAGGATATACAGAATGATGGCAACCGCAAAACCTGCCAGTAGCTCAGGCCAGTTCGTTTGTCCCATCAGGGTCTCTGCAGGAACCGATATGATAAGTCCTATCGGGATTACCCGGATCAGGAGACAGATTGCTTGTCTCTCATCGATTCAAGGTGCTTTATCAATATTCTGACCTGTTGTTCCCACCGTGCAAGAGAGGACAGCCAGTTATCGGCAGCACCATAGATGTCCTCTTCCGGCCCCGGCGTATCCAGTACCTTGCGGAGATTTTCGGTATCACCCTTCTCCAGGTAGAGAAGCATCCGAAGGATTGACATCGTGCTATAACCTGCCTGGGCTAAAATATAGATAATACGCAGTCGTTTTATTTCGGATGTTCCGTAAAGCCTGTAACGATTTTTCGGGTCCTGCGGTACTTTGATGAGACCGTTTCGTTCCCAGTGCCGTAACCTGTCGACGGATATCCTGAGGAGCCGGGATACATCACGTATCCGAAGGGGAGGATTATCGTTTTCTACTTCTTTTTCCTGTGACCATTGCTCAAGGATTTTTGCCGCAGCATCTGCTTTTTTCAGTTCATCGTGGAGAAGATCCAGATATTCGGTTGCCTTTTTCATGGCACTGCTTAATTCTCCGGCGGCGGCCGAGCGTACCAGTTCCAGGCTGATACCCCTGAGTTCTCTGCCGGGCCAGCCGTCGAGCATAGCCAGGCGTGCCAGCTTCATCTGGTCCAGGTGGTTTTCTGTGAATACCCGGTAGTTGCTGGTGGTACGCGGGATTGGTGGCAGGAATCCCCATTCCTCATACTTGCGTACCGTGTTCGGGTGAACACCTGCCGCCCGGGCAATCTCCGATGTAGTGTAATAACGCTGTTTTCTGTCTTTATTCACGGTAACATTTCTATTTGAGTGATCCCTTCTTCTTCGGTAACATTCTTGTTTGACTTGACACGTACGCACTGTCTGCCGAATACAAAATAGAGAAAATCGCGGTAATCTCTATGAATTTCTTCAAAACCTCTTGACAATAGAACAAAAGTTCTACTATAATCCTAATACTGCCTTTTCGATGGAGCAATAGTGAAAATCCTGTGTGCTATGATACCGCATTTTCATTTGGGATGCGAGACTGCCCTAAACCCGGACCTGCGGGGGCGGAGGCTGCTGGTGGTGTACGGCGCCGGTTCCCGGAAAGCAGTCCTGGACTGGTCGCCGGCACTGGAAAGGATAAGCAAGGACATGCCGTTGCAGCAGGCGCTGGCGGTCGATGACAAGGTGGAGCTTATCCAATCCGACCTGCCGCTCTACCAGTCCGTTTTTCACCGGATAGTGACCGGACTTGAATCCTGTATCAGCCCGCTGGTGGAAGGTTTCGAGCCGGGTATTATTTACCTCGATGCTGGGGGGCTTGAGTTTATTTACCCGGATGACGAGTGTCTTGTCCGGGCGATACGGGGGATGCTGCCGGATGTTTTTCGTGTTCATATCGGTATTGCCGGAGGCAAATTTCCGGCGTACCTGGCGGCTCTGAGCAGTCCGCCGGACGGTTACCGCGTACTGGATGATGATACACAGTTTATCAGGAAGCTTTCCTGCGACGTCCTGCCGGTACCGGCAAAAGATAAGGCGAAGCTGCACGAGTTCGGCATTCATACCCTGGGGCAGCTTGCCGATTTTCCGGCAGGCCCCCTGCAATCGCAATTCGGCCTCGAAGGGGTCAGGATGACTGAACTGGCGCAGGGCATCGATACCACGCCGCTCGTTCCGGGGAAAGCCGAGGAACTGATAGAGGAAAGCGTCATGCTGAATTCGGTGACGACCTCTATCGATACGTTGCTCGTTACCATCGAATCGATGTTGTCCGGCGTGTTTAACCGCATCATGGAAAAAGGCATGGGTATCCATGACCTGGTGCTGTGGACCCGCACCTTCGGCGCCGAGCACTGGGAACGGATCATCCGTTTCAAGGAACCGTCGATGAACCTGAAAAACGCTCTTGTGCGGGTGAAAAGGGTGCTGGAGAATTACCCCCAGCCCGGGCCGGTGGAGCAGGCCGGCATCCGGGTGGTGCGGCTCGGCTATCCCCGGGGAAAACAGAATAACCTGTTCGCGGAAATACGGAGTAAAAACCACCTGATGGAAGATATCCGGCAGCTTGAACTGAGACAGGGAAATCCCCAGGTCTTTACTCTGCGGGAAGTGGAACCATGGTCAAGAATACCGGAAAGACGCTACGCCTTGATGCCGGCCGGGCGGTAAACGCTCCCGAGTTGGTAAAAGCGGAAGAAGCCTCCTCTGATAACCTGCCGCTTGCGGTTTGGGCCCCGCGGCGGCAGGTTATCATCACTATCGAAGACCGGTGGCGGATAGATGACGAGTGGTGGCGTGCCGAACCGGTATCACGGCTGTATTACGAGATAACGCTTGCCTGCGGGCAGCAGATGATACTGTTTAAAGACCTGGTAAATGGCGGCTGGTTTCGCCAGAGTTACTGACAGCAAGGAGTGATAAATGAAAATAACCTGTATATCAGCTTCGAATATCCGTTATGCCGGGGATAATAGTACCTCGCTGAAGGCCTGCCGCATTATTGAGAAGATAGTAGAGGCGGAACCGGGTAATAAACCGGTGCGGACCGATATTATCAGGATTGCGGATGTCAGCCTGGTGCCATGCACCGGGTGCGGTAACTGTTATAACTCGGGGCGATGCATCGCTGAGGACGGCTTTAACCAAATTTATTCACGGATAGCCGATTCGGATGCGGTATTCATCGTGTCCCCTCATTATGCTCCAATCCCTGCAAAACTGGCCGCCCTGCTCGAAAAAATGGAGCAGATAACGTTCCTGCGCTGGTTTTACGATAACGGTTACCGTCCGGAAGTATACGGCATACCCGTCGGGATTATCGCGCATGGCGGCGGGAAGGATGAATTTGTCTTGCGCTCCTATAAGCACATGGTACTGGATACGATAGCTAATGCCCTCGGAACGATAATGATGGAAGTGGTGGGGCTTGATGATGAATGGCCGACAGGCGTGGTGTTTCCGGTAGACGAGGTCCGTGAAGACAGGGACAACATATTCCCCGTGCAGACCTATGACTGGGCTGATGTGCAAAACCGAATCACGCCGCTGGTTCGAAACGTTATTGCGAAAGTGAGGGAATAAACCCTGTTCTTGAAGGACAATGAATTGAGAATGATTTCAAAATTTCTCTCGCTCCTCCTTTTCAAAAGGAGAAGTTATAACGATATGCTTCGAGGATTATGTGATTATTGCCAGCTTATGGTTTTTTCAACGTTATGACGAAGTTATACTTGCCGTCGGAGGGTGGTATAAACGGGATAATTAAAAAAAGGAGAAGAAAATAATGGACAGGATGATTGCTTACTGCGGACTGCTCTGCGAGGACTGTGAAGCGTATATCGCTACGCAAAATAACGATGATGCCCTGCGCCGGGAAGTGGCAGAAAAGTGGACGAAGGCTTATAACTACCCGTTCAAAGTTGAGGATATCAATTGCGACGGCTGCCTGTCGGATACTTCCAAATCTATCGGCCATCTGAATATCTGTCCCATCAGGAAATGCGGACGGGAAAAAGAGGTGAAAAACTGCGGCTGGTGCTCTGATTATTCCTGTACCTTGACAGAAGATTTTTTCAAGCTGGTGCCGGATTGCCGGAACAGGCTGGACACCGTCAGGGACGCGGGAAAGCAGGATTAAGGGGCTCCGGTACGCCGGTCGAGCGGTACCATGGACTATGCCGAACTACACTGCCACAGCTACTATTCTTTTCACGACGGGGCTTCTTCGCTCGAGGAGTTAATGCTCCGGGCGAAGGAGCTCGGCTACCGTGCGTTAGCTCTGACCGACCACGATAACC
>CAYXEG010000058.1:0-16645 GCA_964463875.1 uncultured Dehalococcoidales bacterium | reverse complement strand
TGGAATATGTCCTCTTCCTCGATGAAACTCATCTCGATATCGAGCTGGGTGTGCTCCGGCTGCCGGTCGGCCCGGCTGTCCTCGTCGCGGAAACACTTCGCCACCTGGAAGTACTTCTCCATCCCGGCCACCATCAGCAGTTGCTTTATCTGCTGGGGAGACTGGGGCAGGGCGTAAAACTCGCCCGAATGAAGGCGGCTCGGTACCAGGTAATCTCGTGCCCCTTCCGGAGTGCTTTTTATCAGAATCGGCGTCTCTATCTCGATAAATCCTTTATTATCGAGATAATCCCGGCAGTACTTCACCACTTTGTGCCGGAGCATCATGTTCTTCTGCATTCTCTCGCGCCGCAGGTCGAGGTACCGGTACTGCAACCGCAGGTTCTCATCGACGTCGATGTCTTCATTGATGTAGAACGGCGGCGTCAGGGCGGCGTTCATGATTTCGGTCGATTTCGCGACGACCTCGATTTCACCGGTCGGCATTTTCGTGTTGACCGTACCCTCCGGCCGGAGGCAAACCTCGCCGGTGACGCTGACAACGTATTCGCTCCGCATCTGCTCGGCAACCGCGTGGCTTCCCGGAGAAACCTCCGGATTGTAAACCACCTGCACAACTCCGAACCGGTCCCGCAGGTTGATGAAAGTCAGGCCTCCATGGTCTCTTCGCCGGTCAACCCATCCGGCAAGCGTTACCGTCTCACCGGTATTTTTAACGTTCAGTTCTCCGCACGTATGGCTTTTAAGCAAATAAGTATCTCCAGGGGGAAATTATTGAGGGGTTCCTTATAGCGATTATAGCTTATGTGAAGGCGTTTCAGCAACATAACGCGGGTGAAATCTCGTGGTACATCTTTTCAGCCTGACTGAGTATCCGGGTTTCTCCGCCATCGTATATACAAGGCAGCCGCCGTGACGGCAGATGCCACCCCGGCGATGTATATTTCGGTCTGCATCGGAGTCAGCACTCCCTTCTGCAGCAGAAGTACTCCGTAATTCGCAAAGCTATGGAGCAGAGATGCAATTATGTAAAATTGCCACCCCTTCCCTTTCGCCAGTCCGTACCCGGCCAGCGCTGAAACAGCAATATGAAGGGCGATGGTGAAGAAGCGTTCGAATAATCCCAGCAGGCCGGTAAAACCATATAACCGTACCATGTACCAGTCCCAGCCCCCGGCAAACATCGAACTATGTACCCATACCGCCTCGAAGATACCGAATCCGGCTCCGGATATGGCCCCGGCTATCAAACCGTGCTTCGGCATGAAGCCTCCCTTGTTCCGGTACCGGTAGAAGAAAAGCGGTGCCAGTTTCGCCGCTTCCTGGACGAATCCGCTCAGCAGTATCTGTGGAATGCCGGCCAGCAGCAACCATCTGTTGAGCGATTCGGAGGAAAACACCGCCACTAATCCCCTTCCGACCAGGGTTTGCAATGGCGATTGTATAAAAGCAATCGAAAACCAGGTCACCAGCGCACTGCCAATAAAAACAAGCCAGAGTTTCCGGTTTCGGAGAACCGGAGGAAGATACGGGGCAAGCCATATCGCTCCGAACCCGAAAGCCAGGGCAATAGCAACGAGCGCCTCCGTCCATTCAAGCCCTTGAAAGTAAAACGCCGAAGTAAAAAGGTTGACTGCCTGCTGTAACATGGTTTCCGGCTACTCGAACCACTGGCCGGCAATTTTGTGATTGGTATCGAAAACCATGCGGCTGTTCACTTCCGATTTTTCAAACTTCACGGTGTATACCACGTGAATATACCCTTCCGCTTCCGCGTAGCTCTTGAACTCGACCGATTTGAATGCCCCGACCTGGGTTTTTAACTGGGCTGAAAGTACTTCGAATGCATCCTTCGTTATTGCCGCCTTGAATTCGTCGTTCGCGTACCGGGTATATTTGTCAAAATCATTCTCGTCCAAACCCTCGAAATAGGCTTTCGTCGCCGGGTCGGCCCATTTTCGGACAGCGTCTTCTTCCGATGAATCCGAACTGCAGGCAAGCAGGCCGGGAATAATCGCCGCCGTTATTGCCAGGATAATACCGAACCTGAGCACCTTTTTCATTCTTCCCCTTCTCCTCTTCTGATGCTTTCAGCTTATTCACTGTTCTATAGGTATTATAACGGTTTAACGCGATTTGACAAGAAGGTTCGGATCAATTTTCGCTGGCATTTGACACCCGTATCTCCGTATTGTACAATCAGGTTATTCTTACAGGTATATCCGGACGGAGGTTGTCAGTGCCGAACTTGGAAGGTCATGCAGGTTTTAACAAAGGGACATTCCAGATGATGATGCCCCTGGCCTGGCGTGCCGCCAGTTCGGGGACCATGTAACCCCCAGTCCCTGACAGAAAAGCAGTCCAGGCCCGGAAGCATTTCGTTTCCGGGTTTTTTTGTATTTGACACCGGAAAACACAGACACTACTATCAGATGGAGGCCACTGAATGGCAAAAACGATTGAAGAGATAAACGAGAAAATAAAGACGGGTAAAGCGGTGGTGTTCACCGCTGAAGAAATAATCGGGTACGCGAAAGAAAACGGCTTGAAAAAGGCCGCCCGGGACGTGGATGTAGTGACTACCGGCACCTTCGGAGCAATGTGCTCGTCGAGCATCTACCTGAATATCGGCCACTCCAGCCCCCGGATAAAACTCGGCGGCGGAAGGACTTACCTTAATGACGTCCCCGCCTACACCGGGGTCGCCGCTGTCGACCTGATTCTCGGCGCCACCGCCATTCCCGATGATGACCCCCGGAACCGTATCCACCCCGGCGAATTCAACTACGGCGGCGGGCACGTCATCGAAGAACTCGTCGCCGGTAAGGATATTCGGCTCTCCGCCACCGCCCACGGTACCGACTGTTATCCGAGGAAAAAACTCGATACCTGGATAAATATTAAAGACATTAACGAGGCCGTCCTCTACAATATGAGGAATTCCTACCAGAACTATAACGCCGCTACCAATCTGACCGATAAAACCATTTACACCTATATGGGCATGCTCAAACCCCGCATGGGAAACGTCCATTATGCTACCTCCGGGCAGCTTTCGCCGCTTTTTAACGACCCCTATCTTAAAACAATAGGCATCGGCACAAGAATCTTTCTCGGCGGCGGTATCGGGTACGTCGCCTGGAACGGCACTCAGCACACCCCTGCCACACCCCGCACCGAAAAAGGCATACCCTTCCGGGGCGCCGCGACTCTCGCCCTGATTGGCGACCTCAAGCAGATGAGCCCGCGCTGGCTCGTCGGTACCAGCATGCTCGGCTATGGCGCTACCCTCAGCGTCGGTATCGGTATTCCCATCCCGATTCTCAATGAAGAAATCCTCGAATACACCACCGTTACCGATGATGATATCCCGGCCGCGATAATCGATTACGGCGGCGCCTATCCGCAACTGAAACCGGATGTCGTCGCCGAGGTCACCTACGGCGAACTTCGCACCGGCCAGGTAAAAATCCAGAATAAAAAAGTCCCGACCGCCTCTCTGTCAAGTTACTCGCGGGCAGTCGAAATAGCCACCACACTCAAGGAATGGATTCACCAGGCGCGATTCCAGTTGACCGCTCCCGTCGCCCCGCTGCCCGATTCTGCCACCGGCATGTCCGCCAAATCGCTCCTTGAACGCCCGGTCGATACTGAATTGATATAACGAAAAGAACGGCGGGGTTCGGATACCGTTCCTGCCCCGCCGATACATTAATGAAAGGGGAACGAGGAGATGCCAGATTCGAAACGAATAGTCCTGAGATTTCCGAAAAGACTGGTCAACCGGCCTATCGTGAGCCGGCTGGTGAGAGATTATAACCTTGATTTCAATATCCTCAAGGCTTCCGTTACCCAGGAAGAGGAAGGCCTGCTCGTCTTGGAACTAACCGGTAAACGGGAGGATTGCGAAAAAGGAATAGAGTACCTGACGAAAACCGGAGTCAAGATTCAATCACTCAGCCGGGACGTCACCCGCAACGAAAACCGCTGTACCCACTGCGGCGCCTGTATCGATGTCTGCCCGGCCGGCGCCTTCGAACTGGAACCGGTCTCGAGAAAAGTGCTCTTTCACGATAAGAAATGTATTGCCTGCGGTATCTGCATCAAGGCCTGCCCGCCGAGAGCCATGCAACTGCAATTCTAGGCCTGTCAGGAGTATATCGTGCTGGAAACGGAACGTCTGATACTTCGCTCATGCGAGGAACGTGATTACCGGGACCTTTATGAGTACCTTTCCCGGGAAGAAACCTATCGCTTCGAACCCGGACAACCGGTATCACTCGAAGAAGCCCGGCAAATGGCTGTTGAAAGGGCTGTTGGGAACAACTTTCTGGCCGTTATCCTGAAAAACAATGGCAAGATGATTGGTCATATCTCGTTCATCCGGTCGGAACCGCACTTCTTTTCAACCTGGGAAATCGGTTATATCTTTAACCCCGTTTTCCAGGGTCAGGGATACTGTACGGAGGCAGTCCGGGCCGTAATCAGGTATGCTTTCGATGAACTTCAAGCCCATCGTATCACCGCCTCATGCAATCCTGAAAACGTACCCTCATGGCGCGTGATGGAGAAATGCGGCATGACTTGCCAAGGTCTCCGGAGAAGAAACGCTTTTTTCAGGAAAGATAAAGACGGTAATCCGGTCTGGTTCGACTCTTTCGAATATGCAATTCTGAAAACCGATTTTAAGGGGATAAATGAAATCGGACCGGCAGAGGGAATCACCCTTCGCCCGGTGGACCGTTCGAACTGGAAACAATGCCTCGCCCTGCAACTTCATGAACACCAGAAAAGGTTCGTAGCTTCTAACATGTTCTCGCTGGCAGAAGCCAAGGTTTACCCGGCCTTCGTTCCTCTGGCGGTATATCACGATACCGTCATGGTAGGATTCATCATGTACGGGCTAGACCCTGATGACGGGAATTGCTGGATATCCAGATTGATGATAGACAAGGAACACCAGCAAAGAGGGTATGGGAAAGCTGCCATAAAGCAGGTTATCGACCGATTGAAGGAGAGCCCGAACTGCACAGCCGTCTATATCAGCCATCACCCTGATAATGAGATAGCCGACCGGTTATATACTGATTTGGGTTTTGCTGGTACCGACCGGATTATCGACGGAGAAAAAGTAATGCGACTGGCTCTCTCTTCCGGGTAGATATAGTATGGAAGATATCGTCTTCGAGCCGAGAACCTACCGCCAGCTTGTTCGTGGCACTGACCTCGTCAGTTTCCAGGTCACGATTCGGGAAACCGACCTGTTTATCCGGGCTTCGAAAAACCTGAAAAGCAAGGCGGAACGGATTACCGCCAAGTACCGGCACACTCTCGAACGGTACATCGACCGGAATCCGGTGTTTAAAACGACCCTCGAACCATTTACCCCGGAAGAAGGCGCTCCCCTGATTGTGCAGGCGATGGCCGAAGCCGGAACCGCCGCCGGCGTCGGGCCGATGGCCGCCGTCGCCGGGGCTATCGCCGAGTTCGTCGGCCGAGAACTCCTCGACTATTCTCCGGAAATTATCATCGAGAACGGCGGCGATATCTTCATGAAAAGCCTGAAAAAACGGCACGTCAGCGTCTTCGCCGGCACGTCCCCGATGAGTGAAAAACTGAGCCTGGAAATCGAACCGGCGGACACTCCCCTGGGCATCTGTACCTCCTCCGGAACTATCGGCCACTCGCTGAGTTACGGCAAGGCTGACGCGGTGGTTGTCCTGTCCCGCTCGGCTCTCCTTGCCGATGCCGCCGCTACCGCCATCGCCAACCGGGTGAAAACCGCCGCCGATATCGAACCCGCCCTTGATTTCTCGGAAAGTATCGAAGGCGTCATCGGGGTGCTGGTAATCATCGGCGATAAAGCCGGCGTCCGGGGCGCTCTTACTCTGCATCGAAACGATATCCATTAATTCTTACGCTTCATATCGAGGATAATTTATCGGCGAAAGCCGGTACTTTCTACTTCACTCTTACCGGCGAAAGCCGGTATCCAGAATAGTAGCAGTTAATCCAATATTGATATATGATATCTTCATCGACCGGATTGACAGGTTAAAAACAACCGAAGGAAATTATTATGTTAACCGAAAACGAACTGGCAAAATATGACCGCCAGATTATCATGCGAGGCTTCGGCGAAGAAGGCCAGGAAAAATTGAAAAACGCTAAAGTATTCCTTGCCGGATGCGGCGGACTTGGCTCCCCGATTGCCCTCTACCTGGCCGCCGCCGGTATCGGCGCCCTGCGAATCGTCGATGAGGATACGGTCGATATCAGTAACCTCAACCGCCAGGTTCTCCACTGGGAAACCGATATCGCCCGCCCCAAGATACGCTCCGCCGCCGATAAGCTCACGAAAATGAATGCCGATATCATTATCGACCCGATTCAGGCAACTATCGACGAATCGAACGTTAACGAGCTGACCGAAGGCTCCGATGTCATTGTCGATGCCATGGATAACATGTCGGCCCGATTTCTCCTTAATCAGGCTGCCATACACCACAACATCCCCTTCGTTCACGGCGCCGTCCAGGGGCTGGAAGGCCGGGCTTTCACCGTCATCCCCGGAAAAACGGCCTGCTTCAGGTGCATTTACCAATCTGAAATCCCGAAAAAAAAGTTTCCCGTTCTCGGCGTGACTCCCGGCATCATCGGCTGTATCCAGGCAACCGAAGTCGTCAAGTGTCTCACCGGAATGGGTGACCTCCTCGAAAACCGGATGCTTGTCTATGACGGCCTTTCCCTGAAATTCATGGAACTAAAGATAAAAAGAGACCCCGAATGTCCCCACTGTCGTCATCTTCCCTGCCCTGAATCGGTATAATCACCCCGAAAAACGTGTATAATTAGTTAATAGTTGCTGTTTACCACTGGTTGATAGTTAGATGTGTTCTACGTTCGGTGGTAATTCAGGTTTTGATGGTGTCCGAAAACACTGGTATAAGGAGAATTTTCGTAACAGTCATCAGAAATATTCAACAATGTGTTGTCGTCTTTCTCTCTCTCCTTGCAGGGAAGAATATTGATTACGCGTCGTCTTTCTCTCTCTCATTGCAGGAACGATGTAACTGATTACGAACAAGGCTTTCTCTCTCCCCTTGCGGGAGAGATGTAAGTGAGGGGTATTAAAATGACAAACAAAAACCTCACACACCTTGCAAAATCTCTTCGAAAGAATGAAGGGAGGCAGACGACGCAGCTTCTCTCGTTTGTAAAGTCGCAGACTTACGATTTATCGGGAGGAGATTGAGAGGGATTTAGTATTCTATAACGATAACATAGTCACATCTGCCAACCTGATTCAGACAGCATAAAAAATCAAACGTGGGAGAACTCATGGATTTTAACCTGACCGACGGCCAGAAAGCGATACAGCGGCTGGCAAGGGATTTCACCGAACAGGAAATCGAACTGGTCGGCGATAAGCTCGATAAAGCCGGCAGGCTGCCCGACGACCTGATACAGAAACTGGCGCGGCTCGATTTTCTCGGCATGACCGTGCCTCATAAATACGGTGGCCCTGCGGCCAGTAACCTGGATTGTATTCTCGCCGTCGAACAGCTTGCTTATTCCGGTACCGGTGCCTGGTGGCTGGTCGGCTTCAATACCAGTATCCCCGGCTCCATTGTCCGGTACGGTTCCGAGGAAATAAAAGAAAAATATCTTAAATCGTTCTGCGACGGTACCGCTTACGCCAGCATCCAGTTTACCGAAGCTGAAACCGGCTCGGATGCCTCCGCCCTGACCACCACTGCCCGGCCGGACGGAACCGATTACCTTATCAACGGCATGAAGCGGTTCAGCACCTTCGGCGCCCGTCCCGGCTACTCCGTTACCTATACCCTCGATGATACCGGAGGCTGCACCGCCTTCGTCACCGAAAAACTGGCGGAGGGCTACACCGCTCCCAAGATTTGGGACCTGATGGGCAGCGGCGGCATGGAAGCCGCCGACGTCTATTACGATAATTACCGGGTACCCGCCGCCAATATGCTCGGCGCCAAGGGGAAAGGCTACGATATCCTCCTCTTCTGGATAGCAACTGAAAAAATCGAGCAGTGCGCCGCCGCCGTCGGTATCGCCCAGGCAGCCCTCGATGAAGCGGTCAAATATACGAAATCCAGGTTGAATCGGGGGAAACCGATATCCTCGATGCAGGGTATCCGCTGGGAACTCGGCGAAATGAAAGCCAGACTGGACGCCTGCCGCCTCATGACCTGGCGGGCAGCTTTCGCCGAGGATAACAACGAACCGGACTGGCAGAACCAGGCCGCCGAAGCAAAACTGTTCGTCGTCCCCACCGCCATGGAAATAGTCGAAAAATCACGCCGGCTCCACGGCGCCTACGGCTATACCCGGGAAACGAAAGTGGAACGGCTCTCCCGGGCTATCACCGGCTTCCCTTCGATTGCCGTCAGCCTGGAAATAAACCGGACTATCGTCGGCAGCTCCCTGGTTCGTTAAGAAAGAATAATTATTTCACCCTCACCCTGACCGAGAGTGTCCGAAAAATCCCTCTTCGGAAGTGTGAAGAGAGGCAGACGATGCGGCTTCTCCCTTTTGTAAAGGGAGATTGAGAGGGATTTAGAAACATCTACGAATAATTACAACCATTTCTATCGAAGAATAATTTCTCTTTTCCTGTTCAAATTCCCGTTTTCGGACAGCTTCGGAAAAAATGAAAAAGGTATAAACGATTACTCACCGGTTTTCTCTTTCTCCTTTCGGGAAAGGTGTAAACGATTACCCGACTGCTTTCTCTCTCCCCTTGCCGGAAAGAACATTAATTACGCGTCGTCTTTCTCTCTCCTCTTAAAGGGAAGAATGTTGATAACGCGTCGTCCTTTTCTCTCCCCTTGAGGGAGAGATGTAAGTGAGGGGTATATAAAATTGACAAATAAAGACCTCACGAACCTTGTAAAATCTCTGCAAAAGAATGAACGACTTGTCTGGAGAGCCGGGGGAGATGTAATTTTAATTCGATACCGCCTGGCACCAAACAGGGATTCCCTGTTACTCTTTAGTCCCCCTCGCCTTGAGCCACCGGCTTTTCTGGCTTATCCGTACTTCTTCGTTGGTCGTCTGATACCGGTCGAGAAACGCTTTCTTATACGCCTCGAACGTCCCGGAGGCAATCGATTGCCGGATTTTCTCCATCAAATCGTGGATAAACGTCAGGTTGTGGAGCGTCGCCAGCCGGTAGGCCAGTAACTCCTTCGCATTGAAAAGGTGGTGCAGGTAGGCCGCGGTGAAATGCCGGCAGGTATAACACCGGCACCCGGCAACGAGCGGTTCGTTCATCCGGGTGAACCGGGCATTCGAGATGTTCACCCGGCCGGCCGGTGTATAGAGAGCGCCGTTCCGGGCAACCCTCGTCGGCAGGGCGCTGTCAAACATGTCGATACCCCGTGAGACTCCCTCGAACAAATCCTCGGGCGACCCGACTCCCATCAGGTATCGCGCTTTGTTCTCCGGCAGGTACGGTAGTGTCTCGTCGAGAATCGCTGAGGTCACCTCTTTCGGTTCGCCGATGCTCAATCCGCCGATGGCATACCCAGGGAAATCGAGCGAAGACAGGTAACCGGCCGATTCTCTTCGCAGTTCCGGCACCATGCCCCCCTGGACGATGGCAAACAATGCCTGATCTTTCCGGGTATGCGCCTCCATGCATCGTTTCGCCCATGCGTGGGTTCGTTGTGTCGCCTGTTTCGTTTTCTCGTAACTCTCATCATGGGAGGGGCATTCATCGAGTACCATTGCGATATCCGAACCGAGTGCTTCCTGGTACCGTACCGCCCGTTCCGGCGTCAGCAGATGTTCGCTGCCGTCGATGTGCGATTTGAATGTCACCCCCTCATCGGTCAGCTTTCTCAATCTCGAAAGGCTGAATACCTGGTAACCGCCGCTGTCGGTCAGAATGGCGTCGTCCCACTGCATAAAGGCATGCAATCCGCCCAGTTCTTCGATGATATCGATGCCCGGCCGTAAATACAGGTGATAGGTATTCGAAAGAATAATCCGGAAGCCGATTTCTCTCACTTCATCCGGGGAAAGCGTTTTCACCGTCGCCTGGCTGGCCACCGGCATGAACACCGGGGTGGTAACCGTCCCATGGGTAAGGCTGATTTCTCCCAGGCGGGCTTTTCCCTCAGTTTTTCGAATGGTAAATGCTGCCGGATTCGTCACGCTACGTCACCAGATTCTTCAGATATTTTCTCAGTAAAAACCCGATTATCGCCAGGCCGGTTACAAAGGAAATCACCAGGACAATCGTACCCGGCGTCCATTCCTGAGTTACGATGCCCAGAGCCGTTCCGGCTGCCGGGGGATGTTCGAAATTCAATACTGTCATCAGGAATATCGATAACCCTACCGCCATGGCCGCCGGGAACCAGTGGATAATATCGATATTCTCGAAGTATTCACCCGCTGGGCCGGTCTGCAACAGATAGTAACACACGATACCGCTGATAAGGCCGGAGATATGGCCGCCGATGAGCCTTCGGGGTTGAGCCGGTACGGATTTCGGCATGGCAAACACGATAAAGGTGCTGGCTCCAAGAGCAGCGACAATCGCCGCTTGCGTTATCGACGACACAAAGAACAGCAGGATAGTAACAACCACAACCGCCATCAGGCTCTGAATGAAATACGCCTTGGGATTTGCCAGGAATCCTTTATCTATCACATTGAACTTGAACTTCATAATGCTTCAGTCTTCATCATAGGAGTCATACCTGATATCGAACGTACCGGAGTTCTTATGCTTTTCGTCAAGGTACCCCTGGAGCAGATAGGCTGCCGCAATCGCATCGTCAGGCTCTCTTTCCCGCCGCTTCTTTTTCCGGGTCCGCTGCATCAGCCGCCGCGCTTCCAGTGTCGTCAGGCTTTCGTCCCGGTATTCGACCGGTATCTCCGTCCGGCTTTTCAGTTCGTCGATAAAGGCAATAATCTTTTCCGCCTGGTGACCGATTTCTCCCCGCATCGTCACCGGCAACCCGGCGATTATGATTCCAATCTCGTTCTGCCGGATGATATCGATTATCTCCCCGATAACCTTACTATCGTCGGTTCGCCCGATTATCGTCAGCGGACCGGCAATACTGCCCCCCTCATCGCTTACCGCGACCCCTATCCGCTTATCTCCGATATCGAGTCCCAGTATCCGCGTCGCTGCACCCCCTCGTGTCTGGTACTTTTTACATTCAGGAAACCTCTGATTAACACCATGTAGCTTCGATAAATTGTTCCCTCTCTCTTGACGGGAGAGGCTAGAGCCAGCCCCGTACTCGATACGGGGTGAGGGTGAATTATCACTACCTGCACATATCTCCCTCACCCTGATCTTCTCTTTGGATAGAGAGAGAACTTTTTCAGAGCCTCCTTAGTTGATTACGATAATTTTTTTCAATTCAGAATCAATCTTATATTCCCCCCTTTTGTAAAGGGGGATTAAGGGGGATTTAGTAATTTCTGATTGCTGATAGTTGTGTATCATACAAAAACGGTACCTTATTTCCTGCTGCTTCTCACTATCTCCGCAACCTGCCGGATAGCTTCTTCCAGCTTCTCTTTCTGTTTTCCGCCTGCCTGGGCTAGGTTCGGCTTGCCGCCGCCCCCGCCGCCGGTTATCTGGGCTACCTGCCGGATGATAGTTCCGGCATTATACCCTTTCTCCACCAGGTCAGGGGTAACCGCAGCGATGAACAACGGCCGGTCATCGACAACGCTACCGAGGACGATGATGACGCTCCTCAGCCGGTCGCGCAGCATATCGCTCATTTCCCGGAGAACCTCGGCGCTGGAAGCTTCAACTTTTGCAGCTATAACCTGAACACCATCGATGTTCGTCACCTGCTCCGCCAGTGAACCTGCGGTATTACCCGCCAGTTTACTCTCCAGCGCTGTCGCTCGCCTGCTTTCACTTTTCAGGGTATCGATGAGGGCCTTTGTTTTTTCCACCAGCTCGCCCGGCTCCGTTTCCAGCAACCTGGCAACCTGTTTCAATTCGGCAAGATTCCGCTTGAACTGCTCTTCTGCGCCCCGTCCGGTAACCGCTTCGATACGCCGTAAACCCGAGCCGATGCTGCTCTCGCCGGTGATGTGGAAGAAGCCTATCTCACCCGTCATTTTCACGTGCGTCCCGCCGCAAAGCTCCATACTGACAGCCGGGTTCCCCACTTTCAAAACCCGCACGGTATCGCCGTATTTTTCATCGAATATGGCGATAGCCCCCTGTTTTATCGCTTCCGGATAAGAAAGTTCTTCGTCGATAACCGGGAAATTCGCCCGGATGTAGCTGTTCACCACCCGCTCCGCTTCGTCGATTTCTCCGGCAGTCATTGCTACCAGGTGAGAAAAGTCGAAACGGAAATGGTCCGGCGCCACCAGCGAACCCCGCTGTTGAACATGGTCGCCCAATACTTTCAACAAAGCCGCCTGGAGAAGGTGGGTTGCCGTGTGGTTGCGGGCGATATCGTTCCGGCGTTCGATGTCCACCTCCGCTTCCACCTCGTCACCCAGGCTGAAACTCCCTTCAGCGATATTACCTTTATGTAAAATAATCCCGGGCTGCACCCGTATCGTATCCGTGACGATGAACCGCCCGGTTTCGCTCCGGATTTCACCCGTATCGCCCAACTGCCCGCCCATCTCGCCATAGAAAGGAGTACCGGACAGCACGATGCCGCCTTCCTGCCCTTCCTGGAGAGTTTCGGCGCAATCTTTACCAGCCACTAAGGCCGTAATAGTGCTTTTCTGCTTCAATGTTCCGTACCCGGTAAACACCGTTCCGCTGACATTTAGTTTCCCGGAAAGTTCGTCCTTTTCGGCAAGCTCGAACCGGTGGGCAGCTTTCGCCCGCTCCCGCTGTTTCTCCATCTCGTTTTCGAAACCGGCAAGGTCGGCGGCTATTCCTTTTCCGGCGGCTACCTCGGTGGTCAGTTCCACCGGGAATCCGTAGGTATCGTAGAGCCGGAATATATCTTTTCCGGATATCACGGTACAGTTACCGCTGATGATATCGTCTATCAGCTCCAGGCCGGTCCTGAGTGTCTCGCTGAACTTATCCTCTTCCGTTCGTATCACCTTGAGAACAAAGTCCCGTCGCTTCGCCAGCTCCGGATACACGTGCTTCATTTTTTCGACGGTTACCGATGCAGTCTCGCAAAGGAACGGTTTGTCCAGTCCCAGGCGCAACCCGTAGAGAGCTGCCCGGCGGATGAGCCGCCGCAAAACGTAGCCCCGGCCTTCGTTGCCCGGCATGACCCCGTCGGCAATGAGAAACGGTATTCCCCGGCTGTGTTCCGATACGACTCGTATGGCATTATCGGACTCTTCCCCGGTGCCGTAGTTTTTCCCCGACAGTCGAGAAACAAACTCAATCATAGGAGTAAAGAGGTCGGTATCATACACGGAAGCCTTGTTCTGCATAACGATACTGAGTCGTTCCATCCCCATGCCGGTATCGATATTCGGTTTCGGGAGAGGCGAACGATTGCCGTCTTTATCCTGGTTCAAGCCGGTAAAAACCAGGTTCCAAATTTCGACGAACCGGCCGCAATCGCATCCCGGTTTGCAGTCCGGTTTGCCGCACCCGACGCCTTCGCCAAAATCATAGTGTATTTCACTGTCCGGGCCGCATGGGCCGGAATCGCCGACCGGCCCCCAGAAGTTATCGCCAAGCCTGACGATTTTTTCTGCCGGTACGCTGTTTTCACGCCACAGATTGAAGGCCTCGTCATCATCGGTATAAATGGTAATCCACAATTTTTCGGAGGGTATCTTCATGACCGCCGTCAGAAATTCCCATGCCCAGTCGATAGCTTCTTTTTTGTAGTAATCCCCGACGCTGAAATTGCCCAGCATCTCGAAGAAGGTATTATGCGTGGTATCTCCCACCGATTCAATATCGGTTGTCCGGAAGCATTTCTGGCAACTTGCCATACGGGTATCCGGAGGGACGGCTGTTCCGGCAAAATAAGGCTTCATCTGGACGACCCCGGCGGTCGTCAGCAGTAAGGTAGGGTCGCCGTGAGGAATAAGCGAGGAACTGGGAACAATCGTGTGGTTTTTACTCTTGAAATATTGTAGAAAAGCCTCTCGTATCTCGTCACTGGTCACGTGTATTTCTCCCGTTCCCTCGTTAAAAAATTTGAAACTGCCGGGTTCGTTCCTGTTACAGGCGGATTTCAGCAGTTTCAGCTACTTACGATTGTAGATTATGCACCATTGACTGTCAATGAATCGATAGTTGGAACAATACATCTGTCAGTGGCGATGAACAATATTATAAGTTTATTCGATTTTCCACCAGTTGATTGCCCAGAATTCCTCCGGCTTGTAACCAAGCCTGACTGCTTTTTCTCTGAGAGCGTTGACTTCATCGAACCATAACGGGTTGTCCCAGGCCTTGAAAAAAACCGCTTGCGTCATATAGTTGTGGATGTACATATCGTGCGGGTCGATGAAGGAAAAATCCAGTTCCGGGGCGATGTTTCCGGCGACCATATAATCCTTGTAACTGTTGTAAATGGATTCCATTGTTTCAAGCCGTTTCTGCCAGTCCGCGGAGACGGACAGGGTACGGAAATGTTCGTTCAATTTCGAAACGGCTGTCGGCAACCTTCCGAACGCCCACCGTAAATGCTTCGGATACGGATAATATCGATGGTAAATCAGGAACCCGAGTTCATACAAAGCCTGAAGAGCGCTGCCGAACTGGATATTTGCGGCTTCATATTCTTTCCGCCAGACGCTGATTTCGATTTCACGAATACCGCCGGACAGGAAATCATATAATTTATTGTAGATTGCCTTTTTCCAGAGCTTCTCCGGCATTTTTTCGGGGGAGGTAAACTTGCGCAGCCTGCCGAATCTGTCTTGCGGATCGTGATATACAAAATCTTCATGAATGCTGAACAAAGTTTCAAACTTCAACGTATCCCACGGCATGTTTTCATCATTTTTAAGGATTTTTTCAGCCTGATAATCAAGCAACCACGACAGCGGATGAACAGCAATTATCGAACCGTTAAGCGCCCCGTCTTGTGTCCAGAGGTTGGTTTCCGCCAGGCATTGGTCGAGTTCGATTTGAAGCAAACCATTCCGCTTCCAGATATCGTCGGGGAGATAAATTTCCGATTCCATGTCTGAGTATCTGTCGTCATTACCTTGACCCACTGAGCCGGAAATTCTCATGCTCATCTCGAACAGAATATCGGAATGCTTATTGCGAATCAACGGCATGATGATGTTGTCAAAATATTCGATTGATCTTTTTCTCATTTTTGCTGACTCCTTCAATTTTCCATATGAATGAAACAATATCTGACAGTCGGGCAAAAACGCTTTGAAAAGAGAGCATGCAAATGAGCGGAAAGTTGCAGCTAGTGGAATTATCCGGAAACTGAAAACCGCTGGACAAGCCGGTTTGTACCTTCTGTGAAAAGGAAAGGCAGTAATCTGCTAATTTGCCCGACTTATTTACTAGCGGTTTTTCACTGGAATATCCTCAGGGTGAAATTCTAACAAATAGTGAACAGGAGGTCAAATAAACCCGGGAAACGTTGGACAAGTTTTCTGTATGGAGGTAAATTCATGCTCCGGAGAAAAACATCGGGAGGAGCGGTTATCACTCCTCCCGAATCACACCGGAGATGGTTACAGCGTCAGATAATTGACGTTATCGATGGTCTTCTCATCCTTCGTTTCCGAACCGCCGCTGATTTTCCCTCTGTTGATTTCCAGCCGCGCTTCGAGGGCGCTCTTCTGTTCTTCCGTACAAATGATTGACCCGAAATTCAGCACCCTGTCCAGCCGCTCGGCCAGCAGCTTCGGGTCGACATCGTTCTTTATGGTTAACTGTCCTTCGACCACCAGCGTCGCCTTTCCTTCGAGCCAGGTAAACCGGGAGGCGGTCAGCGTATCGTCTCCGCCGATGAGCCATAATTCACCCTCGTAGAAAACGACCTGTGTTTCCATGATATCGAGTTTTTTCGCCAGAATAGTCCGCAGCGCCGCCGGGCACAGCACCCGTCCCCGGCACAGCAATCTCTCGATAGCCGTGTCCAGCAGTCCGGCCTCCACATCGTCATGTATCCGCACTCCGCTCGGACAGTACAGCTTCCTGCCCGGCAGCACCTCGAGCATCATCCTGTTCAACTCCAGCGGCTTTTCGACAACGATAAACCCGGTCGGTACCGCTTCAATCTTTCCCGTGCTGTTGATGAGCCGCGACCGAATCAGTGCCTCGTTCTCTTCGAAACACCGGATGCTGCCGACGACCTGGAGGTTCTTTATCTTTTTTCCGAACAGCTCTTCCGGCAGGATATCCGGTACCCGGAGCGAACCCGCTGTCACCACCACGCTGTCGTCTTTCAGGCCGTTCAGGAACCTCTCGTCCATCGTCAACCGGCCGTTAATCAGCAACGCTCCCGCCGAGTAGGTCACGGATTGCCCCATCATCCGCGTGACCTTTTTATTGAACACCGAGACAGCCGAATCCGGGCACAGCACCTGCCCCATCACGCCGATGCTCCTGAATAACGCTTCAATATCGGCGGGGGTAACGTCCGGTTCGATTATCAGTTGGCCCATAACCACGTAGTCGGCCGGTTCAACCGCATTCTTACCGGAATCTT
>CAYXEG010000057.1:0-16699 GCA_964463875.1 uncultured Dehalococcoidales bacterium | reverse complement strand
ATGACAATGGCGCCGGGTTTAATCCAGTCCTTCTTAATCATGTTGGCTTTACCGACGGCCGCGCAGAGGATATCGGCGGTACGGCAGATTGCCGGAAGGTCGGCGGTCGCCGAATGGCAGATGGTCACGCTGGCGTTCTCACGGAGAAGGAGCAGGGCCATCGGTTTGCCGACGATGTTCGAGCGGCCGACGATGACAGCGTGCTTGCCTTTCAGTGAAACGTTGTTTCTCTTCAGTATCTCCATGCCTCCCGAAGGGGTTGCCGGAGCGAAGAACGGGCCGACCATCGCCGGGCGTCCCGTCGGGCCTGCCTGGGCAAGTCTGCCGGTGTTGACCGGGGTGACGCCGTCGACATCTTTGTCGGAGGATAAGACCGCTTTCACGGCCGCTTCGTCGATACCTTTCGGTAACGGTTCCTGGACCATGATACCGTGAATCGATTTATCGGCATTGAGTTTCGCTACCAGGGTAACAACTTCCTGCTGGCTGGCGGTTGCAGGCAGGGTATGAAGCTGGAAACCGATACCCCTGGCGCCGAGCGCCTTTTCGAGGGCATTGCTGTAGCTGATGGAGGCCGGGTCATCACCCGCCCGCACAACGGCTGCCGTCGGCGCGAAGCCGTATTTTTCCTTGAAGGCTTTAACATCAGCGTCAATTTCAGCCCTCATCGTTTTTGCCAGATCACTACCGCTAAGTAAGGTTGCACTCATTTTTTAATTCTCCTTTTACAAAATTAAAGTTTACTGACCACAAGGTCATAGATTTCATCTCTGAGCTTGCCTCTGCCCTCGAGCAGGGCATTCAGGTGGTTCCGCGACTGGCTGACGAACGCTTCGTCCTTCGAGTAGCCAAGGTTGATAAGGACATTCAGCGCCGCGCTGCGTAACCCGGCTTCAGCGAGCAGGATGCCGACACCGACATCGCTGACGGCATTCGAATTACCCTTATCGGCGGCTTCCTGGCAGAGGTCCATGACCGCCGCACAGGCTTCGGCAATTTTCATCGGGACGTTCGTCGCCCCTTTCAATGCTCCGTCCATCGCCTTGTCGCGGGCTGCTTTCTGTTCGTCGGTATCACGGGGCATTTTCATCGTGTTGTTCAGAATCGTGTAGGCTTCGATATCCTTCTCAATCAGGGAGGTGAGTTCTTTGCGAAGGTTCTCCGATTTCCCGACCAGCGCCGTGATATCGTCCTGAACATCGGCATACTTCTTCTTTCCCAGGGTCAGGTTGCACACCATGCTGATGAGACCGGCCCCGAGGCTTCCCGCCAGGCCCGCCACGCTTCCGCCACCCGGTGCCGGCTTTGAACTGGCCAGGTCTTCCAGGAACTGGCTTACAGGCATTTCCGCTAAATTGTTTGACATTGTTTACCCCCGTTTTTCCTTTATTTTTTTATGACTTACTGATAAGTCCGATAAACCTGTCGAACAGGTAGGTGTTATCGAGCGGGCCGGGCGAAGCTTCCGAGTGGTACTGGATGCCGAACACCGGCAACTCTCTGTGCTGTACCCCTTCGACGGTATTGTCGTTCAGGTTGATATGGGTAATCTCCAGTTCGCTGCCGATTGTCCCGGGATCGACGGCAAAACCGTGATTCTGGGCAGTGATGTAAATCCTGCCGGTCGAAAGCTCGCGGACCGGATGGTTGCCGCCCCGATGGCCGAATTTCAGCTTGAAGGTTTTCGCCCCGAACGCCTGAGCGATAACCTGGCTGCCGAGACATATCCCCATCACCGGTTTCTTTTCCAGAAGCTGTTTCGCCGTCTCGACGACGTAATCGAGCAGGGCCGGGTCGCCGGGACCGGGCGAAAGCAGGATGCCGTCCGGTTCGAGCGCCAGGATATCGCCGGCGGCAGTTGTACACGGCACCACCGTCACGCTGCAGCCGTGCTGTTCCAACAGTCGTAAAATATTGAATTTCAGGCCGCAATCGAGCACAACAATGTGGTAACCGCCCTGCGTATGGTCGGCATGCCACCGGTACATTTCAGGCGTCGTCACTTCTTTCACGAAATCAATCGTACTGTAATCGGGCGACCTGCCGAGAGCTTCGAGGGCTTCCTCGCGGGTCTTGTCGCTGGTGATTATCCCCTTCATCACCCCGGCATTGCGTAGCCGGCGGGTTATAGCCCGGGTATCGACTCCCTGTATACCGGAAATCCCACTGTCTGCCAGGTACTCGTGAACGGTCCGCTGGTTGAGGTAGTGGCTCGGTTCCGGGCATTCTTCCCGGACGACGAAGCCGCGGACACGGATGCCGGCCGATTCGAAATCCTGTTTATTGATGCCATAATTACCGATGAGGGGAAATGTTGGAACGAGAATCTGCCCGGCGTATGACGGGTCGGTCAACATTTCCTGGTACCCGTTCATACTGGTGCAAAATACCACTTCACCAATGGTGTCTTTATCGGCACCAAGGACAGTACCGGTATGGACCGAGCCGTCCTCGAGCACAAGCATAGCTTTTTTCTGCATGTATTCCTTAGGGATTTACTTCTATTTTACACAATCGCCACTAACCTTTGAAGAGGTTGGTAATCGGAAGCCGCCGGTCTCTGCCAAAGGCCCGGGGAGAAATTTTGATACCGGGAGGCGACTGGCGGCGTTTGTATTCATTCGAATAAACAAGGCGTACCGTCTGCCGTACCGTCTGCTCGTCGAATCCAAGGGCAATTATCTGCTCGATGCTCTTATCGTCTTCGACGTAGGCTTTTAGAATCGGGTCGAGAATCTCGTACGGCGGCAGCGAATCCTGGTCTTTCTGGTTCGGCCTCAGTTCCGCCGAGGGCGGCTTGACGAGACAGGCCTCGGGAATAACTGCGCAATCCGCGCACCCGTTCCGGTACCGGCACAATTCGTAAACGAGCGTCTTCGGAACATCCTTGATAACCGCCAGCCCGCCGGTGGTATCGGCGCCGTAGAGAGTCGCGTACCCGGTCGCGGTCTCGCTCTTGTTGCCGGCGGTCACCACCATCCAGCCGAACTTGTTGGAGAGGGCCATCAGGATAGTCCCCCGGATGCGTGCCTGGAGATTTTCCTCGGTAACATCCGGCTCCTTTCCTGCAAAAGCCCCCTCGAGTGTCTCGAGAAAAGCCGTAAACGCTTTTTCTATCGGAATGACCATGAACGTAATTCCCAGATTTTTCGCCAGCAGTTCGGCATCGGTCACGCTGCCTTCGGAAGAGTACCGCGACGGCATGCTGACACCAATGACGTTTTCCCTGCCGAGAGCGTCGGTTGCGATTGACGCCACCAGGCTCGAATCTATGCCCCCGGACAATCCGAGAGCGACCTTTTTAAAGCCGTTCTTCCGGATGTAATCGCGAGTACCGAGCACGAGCGCATGGTAGACTTCCGCTTTATCGTCGAGTACCTCCGGTCTGGTGACGGTAACGGCGGGTTTGTCCTGAGACAGAGGACTGTCCGAAACCAGAATCGTTTCGGCGGAGCGCAGTCCCTGCTCGCTGAGAAGGTGCTGGTCTTTTCTACCCCGCGACTCCCGCAGCCGGGTACGGAAAACGGCTTCGACATCGATATCCGATATCACCAGGTCTTCCTCGAACTGCTTCCCCCTGGCGATAAGCCGGCCGGTTTCGTCCATGATAAGGCTGTTACCGTCGAAAACAAGTTCGTCCTGGCCGCCGACGAGGTTATTATAGATAAAGACCGCCAGGTTATCCGAAGCCCGGGCGGATATCATCTTGTCGCGGACGTCTCCCCGCCCGTAATTGTAGGGCGAAGCGCTGATATTGACGATGACCTCGGCTCCGTGATACGCCTGGACGGGCGCCGGGCCGGTTTCGTACCAGATATCCTCGCAGATGTTGACGCCGAATTTCACGCCTCCCAGTTCGAAAACCGGATAGGCCGTTCCCTTGCGAAAATAACGCTCTTCGTCGAACACCCCGTAATTGGGGAGAAACATCTTGTGGTAGACACCGGCGAGCTTCCGGTCGTGAATGACCGCCGCCGCGTTATAGATATCATTATCGGCATCGACGAAGCCGACGATGACGGTGATATTCGGGGTTGCCTCGATTATCTTCTCGAGCGACTCCCGGTTTTCCCGGATGAAACTTGGTTTGAAGAGAAGGTCCTCGGGCGGGTAGCCGCAGACCGCCAGTTCGGGAAAGGTCAGCAGGTCTACTCCCTTCGACCGGGATTCCTCAATCGATTCGAGAATCTTCCGCCGGTTGCCTGCGAAATCCCCCACCGTCATATTCAGTTGAGCTATTCCTGCCCGTAAACGCCGCATGGTATCCTGTTTCCTTCGTCTGATTTCGCCGGAGTACTACAGTATCGGCAGATACTTGTTCAGTTCGTATTCGGTAACCTGGATACGGTACTGGTCCCACTCGATTTTCTTGTTGGCGATAAAGTTCTCGAAAACGTGGTTGCCGAGTGCTTTCCTGACCAGTTCGCTCTTTTCCGTAAGCTGAATCGCCTGAAGCAGGCTGGCCGGCAGGGTAGCTACTCCCCGCAACTCTCTCTCTTCGGCGCTCATTTCGTAGACATTTCCTTCGATTGGCGCAGGCGGTTCGAGGCCGTTTTCAATACCGTCGAGCCCGGCTGCCAGCATGACGCTGAACGCCAGGTAAGGGTTGCAGGCGGGGTCGGGCGACCTGAATTCAACGCGTGTGGCGTTTTCCCGGCCGGGGCGGTATTCCGGTACCCGGATAAGGTCCGACCTGTTCCGGCGCGCCCAGGAAAGATAGACCGGCGCCTCATACCCGGTGACAAGCCGCTTGTAGGAGTTGACCCACTGGTTAACGACGCAGGTGATTTCCGGAGCGTATTTCAGCAGTCCGGCGATATAACTCCGGGCTTCTTTCGAGAGGAAATACGGGTCTTTCTCGTCGAAGAAAGCGTTCTTGCTGCCCCGGAAAAGCGACTGGTGAACGTGCATGCCGCTGCCGGCTTCGCCGAAGACCGGTTTCGGCATGAAGGTGGCATAAACGCCGTGATTCCTGGCCACCTGCTTGACCACGAGACGGTAAGTCATGACGTTATCCGCCATCGTTAATGCATCGGTATAGCGCATATCGATTTCATGCTGGCTGGGAGCGACCTCGTGGTGGGAATACTCGACATCGATTCCCAACTCCTCCAGCGCCAGGACGCTGTCCCGGCGGAGGTCGGTCGCTGTATCGACCGAATCCATATCGAAATACCCGGCCTTATCGAGGCCTTCGGTAGCATCACTGCTCTTGAAGTAGAAGTATTCGAGTTCGGGGCCGACGTAGAACGTATACCCGAGGTCGGCTGCCCGTTTCAGGTTTCTCTTCAGAACATAACGCGGGTCGCCTTCGAACGGCTCGCCGCCCGGCTTGAGAATATCGCAGAACATCCTGCCGACCGCCCGGTGCTCACGGGGGCGCCAGGGAAGAAGCTTGAAGGTGTCCGGGTCGGGCATGGCAATCATGTCGCTTTCATCGATACGGCAGAACCCTTCGATGGACGACCCGTCGAAACCCATCCCGTTTTCCAGGGCATTTTCAAGTTCCTCGACGGTAATGGCGAAACTTTTCAGGATACCGAGAATATCCGTGAACCACAACCGGATAAACTTGATATCGTTCTCCTTCGCCATTTTCAGGACATAATCTTTTGACTCTTCTCTGCTGGTCAAGGCTGTATCCCTCCGCTCAGGTTATTTCGCATATCCGATGCTTCCCCTCATTTTCGCATAATTCGGGGAAATTAAACAGCCATTAAAAAGCGTAGTTTTTCATTAGTCCGGTTTAAGTATTCAATACTATATTATTACTATATTATTAACCGTTGCTCGCCGCTATGGTTCGACAAGCTCACCACTAACGGCTTTAATTTTGTTCACCACGAGCGGCTTTATTCCGGGTTTGTTGATTTTTCTATCGGAACTCCCTGAACCTGTAATTCATTCTTCCGTTCACCCTGAGCCTGTCGAAGGGCGTCCGAAAGTAATTCACGGAATCATGGTATATCGGCTTCTGTTATAAATATTTCCCGGCAGACCTGAACCGGTAGCCGATATTCCGCACCGTTTCGATGAAAACGAGGTCGGTTTTCTCAATCTTGCTTCTCAGCCGCCGGATATGGACGTCCACTGTCCTGTCTCCCCCGAAATAATCCATGCCCCAGATTCTGTCCAGCAGGGCTTCCCGGGTAAAAACTCGTCCGGCGTTACCCGCCAGGAATTTCAGGAGTTCATACTCCTTGAAGGTCAAATCGACTTTCTTCCCCTCGACCGATACCTCGCAACTGGCCAGGTCGATTACCAGCCCGTCGCTGGAAATCGTTTCCCGGTCCGGAGGAATGATTTCCCGTTTGAGGAGGCGCTTGATTCTCAGCAGCAGTTCGCCGATATTGCAGGGATTCGAAATAAAATCATCCATGTTCGGGTCGACATCGAGATTCCGGAGTACCTCTTTACTGACGAGGGCGATAATCGGCAGCGACGTTCGCAGTTTAATTTCCTGAACATGCTCCCGGGTCAGGCTGTCCGGCTGATAGCCGTCAACTTCGGCCAGGACGATATCCGGTGACCGGCGGAAAACAAATTCCGACACGTCCTCGCTGTACGGAATCATGTCACAGGTAAACCCCTGGCGGCCGAGCGCCGACATCAGTTCCGTTGTTTCCCGACTTTTATTGCCGATTATCATCAGCTCCGGCATCGTTCATTCCCTCACGGACTTTTATCATACACCAAGACCCGGTAACCGTACATTCTTAATAAGCATAAAGCCTTCCGTACGGCCGTAACGATTTCGGGAACAGCTTTATGAACCTGCTGCTCAGTATTGTCTCGGAATCACAACCGAAATGGCCGCAGAACTCACCGACATACCTGTTCAGGATTTCACGGTCATGTTCATCCGGTTCGGCGATACCAACCTCTTTGCCGAGCTGGTACTCCTCGACATTGCCCCTGAGATAAATCACGCCCCCGTGCATGCCGGTGCCGATGAACCTGGCTTTGTGTTTTTCACTTTCTCCCAGGGTCAGCCCGAGCAGAATCATGACGCCCCCGGCCATGTATTCCCCGGCAAAATCCTGGGCAGTGCCGCCGATAACCAGTACCGGTTTTTTCTCTTTATATTCCTTCATGTGAATGCCTGCCCGGTAGCCGACATCTTCCCTGATAAATATCTTTCCGCCCCGGGAGGACAGGCCGACGATATCGCCGGCGTGGCCGTGGACGATTATCTCGCCTTCGTTCATGGTGTTGCCGCAGCCGTCCTGGGCATTCCCGTAGACGTTAATCTGCGGCCCGTCCATAAAGGCCCCGAGGTCGTTGCCGGGCGTGCCGTGAATATCGATTCTCACCGGCCGGTCGAGGTCGGTGCCGAGGTACCGCTGCCCGCAGACGTTGCGCAGTTCGATATCTTCGATACCGCTGTCGACCGCCTCGCGTAACCGTTTGTTCAGGTCGCGGTAGTAGACGCCGGAGACATCCAGGCTCAGTTTGTTGCTAATCATGCTGACCATCATCGTTAACTCCCTGCCATTCGTACTCCGAGAACATCCAGCTCGGTCTGGTTGAGGCCCACCCCTCTCAGGTGCAGGCGATTGCCCCGCAGGCTTTCCAGGGCATTGACGCCCAGCCCGCCGAGGATGTCTTTCAGCTCGTGGCTCCAGCCCCGGAGCAGGTTCGAGAGCCGCCGGGCGCCGATATCCGGGTTAACCCGTTTCGTCAGCCGGAGGTCGCTCGTGCAGATGCCCCAGGCGCACCGGCCGGTGTGGCACTGCTGGCAGACATGGCAGCCGAGAGCGATGAGGGCGGCCGTGCCGATGTTGACCGCGTCGGCACCGAGAGCGATTGCCTTGGCGATGTCGCCGCTGTTCCGTATCCCGCCGGAAACGACCAGCGATGCCCGGTTTCGGATGCCTTCCTCGCGGAGACGGGTATCGACCGCTGCCAGGGCGAGTTCGATGGGAATGCCGACGTTATCCCGAATCACTTTCGGGGCGGCGCCGGTGGCGCCTTTCAAGCCGTCGAGGACGATGATGTCCGCCCCCGCCCGCACCATGCCGCTGGCAATGGCCGCCGAGTTGTGGACGGCGGCGATTTTGACCGAAATCGGCTTCGTGTAGTTGGTCGCTTCTTTCAAGGCATATATCAACTGCGACAGGTCTTCGATGGAGTAAATGTCGTGCTGGGGCGCCGGCGATATCGCGTCCGTTCCCTGGGGTATCATCCGGGTCAGAGAAACCTCGGCGCTGACTTTCTCGCCGGGCAGGTGCCCGCCGATGCCCGGTTTGGCGCCCTGGCCGATTTTTATCTCGACGATTCTGCCGGCATTCAGGTATTCGGCGTGGACGCCGAAGCGCCCCGAAGCCACCTGAACGGTGGTGTTGTTCCGGTATTGATAGAGCGACCGGTGCAGCCCGCCCTCGCCGGTGTTCCAGAGCGTCCCCATTTCCTGAGCCGCCCTCGCCAGCGATTCCTGGGTACTGCGGCTGACCGCCCCGTAAGACATGGCGGAGAACATCACCGGCACGTCGAGCTTGACCTGCGGCGGCATAACCGTTTTCAGTTCGCCGTCAAGCCCGAATTCCAACCGGTCGGGTTTACTGCCGAGCCAGGTGGTCAACTCCATCGGCTCGCGCAGCGGGTCGATGGATGGATTCGTCACCTGGCTGGCATTGAGCACCAGGTGGTCCCAGTAGTTTTTGTGCCCCTTGTCATTCCCCATGCCGGTCAGCAGCATACCGCCGGTCTCGGCCTGTTTGGTGATATCCTCGATAATCTCCGGCCGCCAGTTATTGTTCCCCCGGTAATCCTGGGGATTATAGGTAATCGTCAGGGCGTTGGCCGGACAGAGGGTTGAGCAGCGGTGGCATCCCACGCAGTTCTCCTCCCGGCTCAGCACGACATTGTCTTCTTCATCGTAGGAGTGAACGTCGAAGGTACACTGGTTGACGCACACCTTGCACTGAATACACCGTTTCTCGTCTCTGATAACCCTGAATTTCGGCGCTATAAACGTTTTCATCTTCTCCCTCACATCCTTACCGGTATTCCGTGTTCCGCCAGGTATTTTTTCGTTTCACCGATGGGATGGGTCCCATAATGAAAAATACTGGCGGCCAGTACCGCGTCCGCTTTCCCCTCTACCAGGGCGAGACGCATATCTTCAGGCGAACCGGCCCCGCCGCTGGCGATGACCGGCACCGTCACGTTTTCGCTGATGTGCCGCAGCAGCTCGAGGTCATACCCTGCCTTCGTGCCGTCGGCATCGATGCTGTTGATAACTATCTCCCCGGCGCCAAGCTTCACCCCTTGTACCGCCCATTCGATGACATCCAGTTCTGTCGAAAAGCCGCCATCGGCGCCGGTGTGCGAGTGCACCACCCACCGGGCAGGCTCGGAACCGGGCACCCTTTTAGCATCTATACCGAGGACGATGCACTGGCTGCCGAACCGTTCCGCTCCCTGCGTAATCAGCTCGGGATTAAGAATCGCCGGGGTATTGATGGATACTTTATCCGCCCCGGACAGCAGCATCCGGTGCATATCCTCTACCGTTTTCAATCCGCCGGCTACCGAAAGGGGTATAAATACCCGGGACGCCACCTGCTCCATGACCTCCCTCATTATCGACCGTCCGTCGCTCGAAGCCGTGATATCGTAAAACACCAGTTCGTCGGCGCCCTGTTCATTGTAAAACTCGGCCAGCTCGACCGGGTCACCGGCATCCCGGTGGTCCCGGAACCTGATTCCTTTTACGACTCGCCCGTTTTTCACATCCAGGCAGGGTATTATCCTTTTTGTCAGCATTTTTCTACTGCAACCTTTTATTGTTTTACTATGGTGGCTAATCTCACTGATATCTCAGAGATGAATCCAGCAACTCTCTCGTCCCCCCTTTTGTAAAGTCGAAGACTCGCGATTTATCGGAGGGGGAAAGGGGGATTTAGTAATCTTTGGTTATTGATATTCTTCATTGATAAAATAAACCAAACACAATTTTTTTCGGTTCCTCCGGCTACGCCGGTATCGATACTTTGTCTTTCAATCTGGCTATGACCGGCTGTCCGCCGACCGGTATCCAGGCTCTGTCGAGCTCCGGCGAAATCAGCCGTATCGAGGCTTCTTCCGACGAAAGGTATATCATGGTGTCTTTTTCGCCGACGGTGAGCGGCCGCAGCCGGATTCGGTCGGTCAGCCCAATCATTTCGCCCTGGTGGGCGATGATGACGGTGAACGGACCGTTCAGCAGCATGCTGCTGTAGACCTGCCGCAGCGCCGTCGCCGTACTCCTCTCTTTTTCCGGCATCCGTTCGATATCATCCCAGAACGGCGCGGCCAGTATCGTGGCAGCCGTCTCAATCGGCAGGCCGTGTTTCCGTATCAGTAAATCCACCGCATAGGCAACCACCTCGGTATCGGTCTGCATCGTACAGACATAGCCGAACTGCTCCAGGTAGCGGCGGTTGATGCCGTAGGACGATATCTCCCCGTTATGCACCACCGTCCAGTCGAGAATCGAAAACGGGTGAGCCCCTCCCCACCAGCCCCGGGTATTGGTCGGGAACCGTCCGTGCGACGTCCAGAGATAGCCTTCGACCTCCTCCAGCCTGAAATAGTCAGCGATTTCCTCCGGGTACCCGACGCCCTTGAAAACACCCATGTTTTTACCGCTCGAGAAAACGAAGCTGTCCTCACCGCGGGTGTTTATCTCCATCACCCGGTCGACAACATAGTCGTCCGGCTGCTTGCTGTTCGTTTTCGCTTCGTCGACATCGAGGAAATAGCGCCAGACAATCGGCGGGTCCTTTATTACCGGCGTCTGCCGGGTCGGGATTTCCTCCATGTGGACGAGGTTGAATTTTTCCCTCAGCAACGATTCCGTCAGTTCCTTGCCCCTCTGGCTCAGGAACATGATGTGAAAGGCATACTGGTCGGCGTAGTCAGGATACAACCCATAGACGGCGAATCCCCCCCCGAGACCGTTACCCCGGTCGTGCATGTTGGCGATTGCCCGTATGACACGCTCGCCGCTGAACGGACGGCCGGTGACGTCCATCGCCCCGAATATCGAGCAGGCATCGATTACTTTATCATCGTTATGGATATTGTTGATTTTCCGTAAATCTCTCATCGTCTTCTCCTGTTCAGGTATTCGGCTACTCTCCGGCAATGACCGGCTCGGGTTCTTCGATGACGGATATCACGTCATCGGCCAGATGCGCCGGCACCGAGAGCTTCTTCCGTCGCAGTTCATCGGGCAGGGAGATAATCCCGAAATCATCCGCTACCAGCTCATCTTTGAATGAGTCCACGTTTTCCCGGTCTCTCATCAGGTTGTAGACGATGCCGGACATTTCAATATCGCCGACGTATATCATGCCGGTAATGAGACCGTTTTTCGTGACTACTTTCCGGTAGACGCCATCCAGCCGCGATGAAACGACCTCGTAGCTGTCATCCGGCGGGACGGTAACGCCCGCCGAAACGATATCTACGCCGAAATAGTTCATCGAGTTCAGAGCGGTACCGCCCGGGTACTCGGACCGGCCGCCCGCCATGTTCAATCCGGCCGTCCTGCCCCCCTGGTAAGCGTTCGGCCAGACCGGCGTCAGCCGGTTTTCGCCGTAGATGAAATCGAACGCCTGAGCGGCATCGCCGCAGGCAAACACCCCTTTGACCGATGTCTCCATCTTCCGGTCGACCAGGATACCCCGGTCGGTTTTTATGTCGCTCCCGGCAACCAGCTCGATGCGGGGTGAAACACCGATTGCCATGATTACCATGTCGCAGGAAATTTCCCGGCCGTTATCGAGCCTCACCCCGGCTACGTCACCGGAGGGTGTGCCGGTAATGGTTACTACCGTACTGCCGGTAACAATCTCGATGCCGGCACCGGTCAGGGCGGCCGTCTCCATTGCCGAGGCTTCCTCGTCGAGCAGCACGTTCAGCACCCGGTCTTTCATTTCAACGATGGTAATGCCGACTCCCCGGTGGGTGAGCGCTTCGGCAGCACTGACTCCGATGAGACCGCCGCCGATAATAACGACATTCATCTTGCGTGAAAAACGCCGCAGGAAATCGTCGATTTTCCGGGCATCGTCGAGGTTTGCAAAGGTAAATACCCCGTGAGATGCCAGTCCTTCCATACGGGGGACTATCGGCTTGCCACCGGGCGCCAGCAGCAGTTTTTCCCATGAAATGGCTCTGCCGCTCTCCAGCGCCGCCGAACGCGCGGGAAAATCGATGTGCGTTACTGTATCGCCGATGATGGTATCAACATGATTTTTCTCATAAAATCCGGCCGGACGATAGAGGATTTTTTCCAGCGGATAGCCTTTCCCGAGGAATTTCGATATCAGCGGCCGCGAGTAGACCGGATACGGCTCATCGGACACGATAGTCAGTTTCCCTTTCGGGTCAAGCTCGCGAATCGCTTCCGCAGCGCCGATGCCTCCGGCGGAATTTCCTATTATCAAATATTTCGTCACGATGTTCTCAGCCATTGTGTACCACCTTCTCAAGCCTTCGCGGCGTTGTTAATATAGTTTCCGAGTATCGTCAATCCGGCCTCTCCACTCTTTTCCGGATGAAACTGGGTCGCTACCAGATTGCCTCTGGCAATAACGCTGTTTATCGTTACCCCGTAGTCGGTCGTTCCGATAACGATGCTTGTATCCTCAGGGTCGGCATAATAGCTGTGGACAAAGTAAAAGTTCGCTTCATCCGGCACGCCTTCGAAAATCGGATGAGACACCCTTTGCCGTACCTGGTTCCAGCCCATGTGGGGTATTTTCAGCCCGTCCGGCAGTTTTCGTACCGCCCCGGCAAAGATTCCCAGGCATTCATTCCAACCGCCTTCCTCGGTGGCAGCAAACAGCACCTGCTGCCCGATGCAGATGCCGAGAAAAGGCCGGTCCTCGGCAATTATCCGTTTAATCGGTTCTACCAGTCCGAGTTTTCGTAACCCTGCCATCGTATCGGCAGCTGCCCCGACACCGGGAAGAATGACCGTATCGGCGCGGAGTACCTCGGCCGGGTCCGAAGTAACATTGACATCGTACCCCAGTTTGCCGAGCGCGTTCACCACGCTCCGAATGTTTCCCGCTCCGTAATCGATGACTGCTATCATTGCCGTTAATCCAAAACTTTACTGTTTTTCTTACGGTTCAATTCCGTACTACCGATTGTACACCAGTTTTTGTCTCGAGGTAGGAAAGCGCTTCGTTCGGGCAATTCCGGACGCAGGCGGGAATCTCCTCCCCGCCGCATAAGTCGCAGCGCAGTGTCTTCCCCTTCAGGGTATCCCGGTTAACCGCCGCGTAGGGGCACACCAGGACACAGGTCCAGCAGCCGACGCACCGTTCTTCATCGAACTCGACGACCCCCTTTTCCCGGTTGTACGTCAGAGCGCCGGTGATACAGGCGCGGGCGCAGGGAGACTCCTCGCACTGCTGGCAGCGGGTGGAGAAGGAGACTTCCGCTTCTTCTTCGACTCTCAATCTTGCCAGGGGAGCCGGCGATTCCCGCTTGAAGGCTTTCACCAGGTTCTTCGTTGCCGAATGCTCCAGCTTGCAGAACACCTCGCAAAGCCGGCAGCCGATGCATGCTTCTTCATTCACGAAAACTCTTCCCATGAGTGCCTCCCGATTTTCCAGAGCGGCCGGTTTTCTGTTTCCGCTCCGTCGTTACTTCCTGTTTTTGTTGGTATGCGGCAACCGATTGCCGTATACCTCATATTACAATCATGTTTCGTTCCTGTCAACAGGCATTTCTCAGTATTTTTACGGCTCTTTATCAGAATTTTCGCCTGTATTGAAATAAACCTTAAAAATGGTATATTCTCTAACTACCTTGAGAAAAACAGCATGACGGAGGACGATGATGGACGTTAAAGAAGCGATGTTGAAGAGAAAAAGTATCCGGGGATACAAGAGTACACCGGTACCCGAAGACAAACTTAATGCCGTTCTCGAGGCAGCCCGCCTGGCACCGTCAGGCGCTAACCGGCAACCCTGGAAATTCGTGGTTGTTCGGGACAGCGAAAAAATCAGGCAGCTCGGCGCCGCGTCCGGAGGCCAGGCACACGTCACGAACTCCCCGATTATCATCGCCGCGGTAGCCACCGCCCCGGGAAACATGATGTTGTGCGAGATTCCCGGAGCGCCGGTCGACCTGTCAATTGCCGTTACTCAGATGATGCTGGCCGCGGTCGAAGAAGGCCTTGGCACCTGCTGGATAGGTGCGTTCCGCCAGGCGGAGGCCTGCCAGATTCTCAACGTCCCCGAAAAATGTAAAATCATCGCCATGCTTACCCTCGGCTATCCCGATGAAACCGGCAAGCCGAAAGACCGGAAAGCCCTCAACGAAATCGTCTGTTACGATACCTACCGCTAAGCGCAGAGGCGCAGTTACTAAATCTGTTACCCGGGAGGAAATATGAAAATTCTTTTTATCTCCGGCAGCAAAAACCGGGAGGGTAGAACCGCCGGAGCCATCAATACTATTATCGAAGCCGCCGAAAAAGCCGGCGCCGAAACGGAAACCGTTTTTCTCCCCGAACTGAAGCTGGAACACTGCCGCCAGTGCGATGCCGACGGCTGGGGCATCTGCCGCCGGGAAGGCCGCTGTGTCATTAAAGACGATTTTTCAATACTGGTTGAAAAGATTGAGGAAGCGGAGCTTGTTTACTTCGCTTCGCCGGTCTACTTCAAGGACCTGACCGAAAGTATGAAAGCGTTTCTCGACCGGTTTCGCAGGATTTCCGCCTTCAATGAAAAGCCGGTCACAGCCGGAAAATCGGCTGCCGGGTTATGCCTGGCCGGAGGCGGCGGGAACTTCGCCGTGCAGGCCTGCCTCAATCTGGAAGCAACCCTCCAGATGTGCCGGTTCGACGTCGTCGACATGATGCCCGTCAGACGCCAGAATTACGAGATGAAACTGCCGATACTCAAACTCACCGGTGAATGGCTCGCTACGAAACCGGTCTCGAATCCGCAGTAACAAATCGAAGAAACCTTTGGTTTATATCGCTTGATTTTGACCAGACCTTCCTCTCCCTTGACGGGAGAGGTTAGGTGAGGGTGAGTGAACTTCAACTCGAAAACTGGGTCAGTGCCTGAACGCTACCGGTGTTTTCTTTTTCATGATATCTACAAATCAAAAGCGGCATGGCCGGTTATCTGGTGCCGAAGATGCCAGTTCTGAACCAGCTCGATAACTTCTTCCGTTTCATCGCACACCCGGAGCAGGTCCATATCTTCCGGCGCAATGTAGCCTCTCCCGACCATGCTGTCCCGGAACCAGTCGATAAGTCCTCTCCAGTACTCGCTGTCTACCAGCACCACCGGGAACGGTTTCATCTTATGAGTCTGAATCAGGGTAAGCACTTCGGAAAGTTCGTCCATCGTACCGAGCCCGCCGGGCATGCAGATAAAGGCGCTGGCGTATTTGACCAGCATCACCTTGCGAACAAAAAAATGGTGAAACATCACCGAAATGTCAGTGTACTTGTTGAGCGTCTGCTCATGGGGTAAATCGATATTCAGCCCGACCGACTTGCTTTCCGACCGCAACGCGCCCTTATTAGCCGCCTCCATCACCCCCGGGCCGCCGCCGGTGAAAACGGCGAAGCCGAGGTTGCCCAGCCGGAAGGCGATATCTTCTGTTTTCACATAAACCGGGTCATCGGGGGTAATCCTTGCCGAGCCGTAAATAGTCACGGCCGGCCGGATTCCGGTCAGGGTATCGAACCCCTCGACGAATTCTCCCATGATGCGGAACATCCGCCACGATTCCTCTTTTGCCAAATCATTGATTTCGTATTGTGCCATCCGGCCACCTCCGTTATTCCGTAGTAAGCGACTTCGCGCGTGATATACCTTGAAGCTAATCCAGCACCACCGCTTCCTTATAGACAGGTACGGTAACGTTCCAGCCTTTTCGCTCCTCGAGGAACCGGCCGAAATCTTTGGCCGCGTCTTCCTCGCCGTGAACGACGAAGACCCGTTTCGGAGTGATTGCATCCATCCATTCCAGCAGTTCTTCCCGGTCGGCGTGAGCGGAAAATCCCTTTATTTCGGCTATTCTGGCTTTGACATCATGCTGCCGGCCGAGTATCCTGACCTGCTTGTTGCCGTCGACGATGGTTCTCCCGAGCGTCCCGACCGCCTGGTAGCCGATGAACAGAATTGTGTTCTTTTTTTCGGTAATGTTATTGACGAGGTGATGCTTGATTCTACCGCCGTTGCACATCCCCGAACCGGCGATTATCATCTTCGTACCGGCCATGTGGTTGAGCGCCTTCGATTCCTCGGTGGATTCCGTCATCTTTAGACCGGGAAAATCGAAGGGCGATTTCTTCTCCCGCATCAGCTTCGCCATATCGCTGTCGTAGAGGTCGGCGTGCTGCCTGAAGACGTTGGTCACCCGTATCGCCATCGGGCTGTCGAGGAAAACCGGGATATCGGGTATCCTGTTTTCCCGAACGAGTTCATTCATGTAATAGAGAATCTCCTGGGCTCGCTGGAGGGCAAAACTGGGAACAATGATGTTTCCGCCGACTTTCCAGGTCGAGTTGATGATTTCCTCAAGGTCTCCCGATATGTTTTTCGGTTCGTCGTGAACCCGGTTGCCGTAGGTCGATTCGACGACCGCGTAATCGACTTCCCGGTATTCGTGGGCATCCTTCAGAATCGGCCGGTCGTCTCTGCCGAGATCGCCGGAAAACATCACCGTTCTT